>NZ_JBWKXO010000012.1:0-165077 GCF_059423025.1 Pseudomonas sp. GW704-F2
TCGTAATAGTATTTTGAAATACTCGCGTGATTCCGTTTTCACTCTCGCTATGAACTATTTGGCTATGGAGAATAGTTCTGGCGGAAAATCGTTTATGATTCAGGATGCCCAGTGGTTGATTTTTATGATGATTAAAATCTCATCATCAAGCACAGGTGTTTTAAAAATGAATGATACTGATTTTGTTAGGATCTGTAATAAGCTGTTTAGATTGCAAGACTATCTTATTGATGCTGACCCTGCAAATTTATTATTGAGATTCAGACCGTTGATTTATCAGCAGTCGCTGCTTCGCAAGGATGTACCGGAGTGTATGAGAAGTCTTGCAAGGCAATGCAAGATTCTAGGTGGTAACGAGTTTTACGAAAAAACTTTCCATGAGATTACTGGTGTCGGAGTCGCTAGCTATTTCACTATCTGGCTGAATATTTTAGTTCAGGCGACAGGCAAGAAAGGTAGTGGGTCTTTTGAACTAAATATCATAGACCTGTTATATCGTGTTCAAAAAGTCGTACCATTATATCAAGTGGTGAATTTTTTCGTTTTTTTCGGAGTTCGTTATAGTGATTTGCCAACTTTTTTCGCCAGATTTAGTGGTAGTGCTGGAACGGTTGACGATTATTATTATGATACGCCTTTAAAGAAAAAACCTTTTTTGGTGTCAGGTAAAAAAATCTATCTATTCTCGGAAAAGCTTTTGCTGTCATGCTTTCCATTACTTTTAATTCAGACAATCAAGGATGCAAGAGTTGAGGACGCAAAAGCCCAGCTAGGACTGGATGTCGAGGCATATATTGGCGGATTATTAAAAAAGACAGCTTTAAAGGTTTTTGATGAAAAGGCTTTGAAAACTATTTATCGAGAAAATAATATTCCCTCGCTGGGTTCTAAAGTCACTGATTTTGCAATAGATGGTGAGAGTGTTGTTTTGCTCGAAAGTAAGGCGATTGAGCAAACGGATTGGCTCAAAGTCAACACTGACCCGGTAGAGCTAAAAAAGAGGCTGGACCAAGACTTCATTAAGGCTGTTATACAAGCAGAAAAGTGCGCGATGTTTCTTTCTCAAACCGAAGAATTTCGGGGGCGAAACTTTAAGGCTGTTGTCGTGACTTATGATGATTTTGGGATTTCAACTGCTTCCAGTATCAAACAGCTAATAGGGGTGGATATAGAGGATGAAGTTAAGAAGCAGTGTAATGGTGAATGCCCTATATCTCTAGATGATATGGTTTTTATTGCTATCTCTGATTTCGAGGCGTTGACATTTGCTATAGAGAATGAAATGGTAAAACTAGACGAAATCATTGAGGAGTGTCTTGGTGAACAATCCTTTAATACTGGTATGTCTTTCTGGAAAGCCATAATGGATAGGTGTGAGTTTGATGTTTATAAACAGGCCGGTGATGTTCTTACGTCAGACGATAGTTTTATTCAGCAGCTTGTAAATTTTAGTAATAGTGGTCACGCATTAAATGTACAAAGGCCGCAGGAATTAATCGTTATGCACGACGAGGTGATGCGGTCTATAAATTTTAGTTTTTTATAGTTTGTTGTCGATGGTGCTTACGTGTTCGAGTATCGGCTTGCTTTGAATTAATGCAGGTATCCCCATTTTTGCATCGATGTGGCACAATGCTATGCGGTAGAGTCTAAAACTGTCATTTTCTGGAGTTGGTTATGAGTGATGGAATATCGAAGGAAGAGTTTGACGATCTGTTCAGTAAAGTTTACGAAGAGCGTAAGCCGAATTTTGATGAGCATGTCAATGTTGCTGTAGTTGGCAAGGTGAGCGCTGGTAAAAGCTCTTTGCTAAACGCTGTTCTTGGTTGCACTCGGAAAGACCCTCTCGCAAAAGTCGGTGCTAGCTCGGGCGTCACCACAAAAGTCACTGCTTATAAGCTTGATGAACAGGTTTTAATCATCGACTGTCCGGGACTCGATGATGTTCGTGAAGAGAATAGCGAAGAGACTGTAGAGTTCTTAAAAAATATTGATCTAGGTCTTTTTGTAGTCACGGGTTCGGCTGACGCCTCGCAGGCGGCGAATTTTGAGGATCTTAAGAAAAGCTCAAGTAAAGTATTCGTTGTTCTAAATAAAATTGATGAATGGGACGATCTGCAAGAGTCGGCTTATGAAGATGTTAAAGAACAGTGGTGTAAAATACTGGGCGTAGATAAGGTTTTCGGAACCTGCACCAAAGGGTTTGATCCGAAAATGCGTGAGTCAGCACCGATGGATATTCGAGGTGTTGATGAGTTAAGGACAGAAATTTTTGTCTTCTTGAACACCGAAGGCAAAGCTCTGCTCCTTGCGAGGCATCTTCGAAACAAGGAGAACTATGCAGTTGGAATTATTGGCGCTGCCATTGTTGCAGTTGCAGGCGAGGCGTTCATTCCTGGGAGTGCTGCATACATTACTGCTACGCAAGTGGTAGCTATTACCTCCCTCAATTATTTATACAAAGGCGAGGTTCTAAATAAATCTTCTGCGCTCGCCTTGTTGCCGACATTCGCTGGTGAAACGCTAGGTATGTCGGCATTCTTGATTGCTAAATCCTTCCTTCCTCCAACACTCATTCTTGATGCGGCGGCAGCCGCGATCGCAGTAGTTATTACGTTTGCTATGCTGGCTGCTGTCAAGTGGATGTTGGAGAATGATCACTCGTTGGATGAAAAGGATTTGCTGAAAAAAGTCTTTGGCGATTTCAAAGATATTGCCGGTGAGTTGAAAGCTACCAAGCCTAGTGATTTGAGAAACAAGGCTAATATTATTGCTTTGATAAGTAGATTGCTGAAAAAATCTATCTAATACTAGATTGGGGTTATTTTTATGGCCCCTTTTCTGATTGGTTATGCCTCCATCCGCTTAATAGTTTTTGAAAACTGATGTGAGCGAAAAATATTAAATCTTTTTTCAAAAATTTCCGGAAAATTCGTCAAGACCAACCACATGCCGGTGCGCTTCCTGATCTACGTGGCGATCACCGCGCTGACGCGTCTGCTGATCTCCAACGTGTCCCACCACAACCCGCCGGACATCGGCATCATCTACCTGTGCGGCGGGATTCTGTTGTTGGCGTTCTCGATTCTGGTGGTGCGCTACGCGTCGTCGGCGTTTCCCTCGGTGAAGGTGCAAGGCCCGCACCGCAAGGGCGAGAGCCCTGAAACAGAGAAAGGCGAGCTTTAAAGCCTGACGCTCAAGGGCAGGGCGCGGGTGGGCGGTCGCTGCAACAGCTTGTGACTGTCCCCGTCCGTCATCACCGCCAGGATCTCCATGGCGCTGTGGCCCTGCTCGATGGCAATGCCGAACTGAATGCTTTGCACCAGGCGCTTGAGCCGTTGCGGGTCGTTGCGTTGTGCGGCGCTGATCATGCGCTTGACCACTACGCCCTGCTCATTCGAGAGGGTCAGCATGATGCTGCCATCCAGGCGCTGGATGCTCAGGTTGACCCGGTATTGTGGGGTGAAGGTGTCGGTGATGATCTGAAAAGGATTGTCCATGGTGCGTTACCGCCTGATAAGAACATGCAGTCATTGACGACCGAGGTCTGGATTAGTTCGCGTTGCCTGACCACCGGCCACTCCGTCGCTGAGGGTTCACAACATCCGTTTGCCTCATCAGTTGTACAGCAAGGGCCGTGCCGTACAGCGACCTGTCTGACGCTGGAATCACCTGTAGGAGGGGGCTTGCCCGCGATTGCGGTGGATCAACTGATGAATCCTCGGCTGAGAGACGGCTATCGCGGGCGAGCCGGTTCCCACATGGGTTGGCGTCGTGCTTTGTTTCAGGGCAATAGCGAGAAAGCGGTGCATGATTGGTCGGCGGCGCAAGCAGGCACGCGCGGGGCAACGATGAAGATTGCGGGGCATAGGAAGATGTAACTAACTCCCCACCCTACCAGCGTTTTTGCTTGTAGTCAGGGTTAATTTGTAATGTGGGATTTATCTTTGCAAAGGGGTTGAATTGTTTCTCTGACTGCTCAATTGTGTAATCAAGAGGTCATGGTTTCACCACCCCGGTGTTGCAGTTTGTGACCTCTCGCGAGCTAGCTGAAATAAGGGAAGAACTATGCAAATCCAAGTCAATAGCGATAACCATATTGAAAGCAGCATCCGACTGGAGGAGTGGGTACGTAATACCATTGAAAGCACGCTCGAACGTTATGACGAAGACCTGACCCGCGTTGAGGTCTACCTGCGGGATGAGAACGGCGACAAGCCCGGTCCCCACGATTTAAGCTGCCGCCTGGAAGCACGGCCAAAGGGCCATCAACCGCTTTCGGTGCTGCATAAAGCCGATACGCTGGAACTGGCGATCGACGGTGCCGCGACCAAGCTGGACCATGCGTTGGAACACTTGTTCGGCAAACTGCAAGGCAAGCCACGCGCTGCCGCGAAAAATGTGCCGGCCAACAAAGTGAATGATGACGCGCTTGAAGAGGAATTCCTGGAAAACGAAAACGCTGCAATTAACAGCTGACAGTTTTTTCATTCCCCACTGAGAACGGGCCTGCAGATGCAGGCCCGTTTTTGTTTACCTGCTGCGTCGGAAAAAATACCCGCTCAACAACGCCAACCCACACGCCCCTACGCCCGCAAACAACATCGCCCAACCTGCGCCGTGGCGCAGCGCCGCTTGGGCATCCGCGCGCGCCAGCCCCATCGAGCTCAGCACTTCCAGCTTGCCCGCTGCAATGTGCTGACTGATCGCGGGCCAATCCAGTGCGCTGGTTTCGGGCAGCACTTCGGCCAGTTGATGGCTGATCCCCAGCAAGAGCACCAAACCCATCAGCGCAATATTCAGCGCCAGGGTGATCAGCCGCGCACTGAGGTCGATACCCGAGGCCATGCCGGCGCGATCCGCCGAGACCGAGCCGGTGGTGGTGTTGGTGGTCGGTGAGTTGGTCAGCGCCAAGCCCACGCCGGCCATCGCGCAACTGAACAGCACCAGCACGATGTTTGGATGCGCGGCGCCATTGGCGGCGGCCATGGCCAGAAAACCGCTGCCCATCACTCCCAGGCCCAGCGGGATGATGCGTGCGGCGCCGTAGCGCAGGGCCAGGCGTTCGGCCAGCGGCGGTACCAGCAAGGTGGGCAGGGTATAGGCGAGCAGGGCGCTGCCGGTGGTCAGGGTGTCGTAGCCCAGGCCCGCCTGGAAGTACAACGGCAGGTAGATCATGAACGGCCAGAAGCTGAAGTTCATGCCGATCGACCCCATCAACGCGCCGTTGAAGCGTTGGATGCGAAACACCGAAAAATCGAACATCGGATGGGCGCTGCGCCGCTCAATCAAGCTGAACAGCAGCAGCGCGGCCAGCGACAGGCCGGCCCAGCCCAGCATGGCCGGTGCGCCAAAGCCATTCTCGGTGCCTTGGGTGATGAAATAAACCAACGCAAACACCGACAGCGTCAAGGTGAGCATGCCGGCGATATCGAGGCGATGGCTGGCCGGGTCGCGCGACTCCTGCACGCTGACATGCAGCAGCACCAGAGTCAGCAAGGTCAGCGGCACATGTACGAGAAACACCCAGCGCCAGTCCGCCACCGCCAGGATCAACGCCCCGACCATCGGCCCGAAGCCCAGGCCCAGGCCCGCGATCACGCCCCACACCGCAAAAGCCCGCGCCCGCGCCGCCGGTTCACGGAACTGGTGCGACAAAATCGCGAACTGGCAGATCATCATCGCCCCGGCGCCCACGCCCTGGACGAAACGCGCCGTGATCAGCAGGGACGCGTCTTCAGCCAGCCCGCAGGCCAGCGAGGCCAAGCCAAACAGCCACAGGCACAGCACCAGCATGCGTCGCCGGCCAAAGCGGTCGGCCAGCGTGCCGGCAGCCATCAGTACGCTGGTGCAGGCCAGGGTGTAGGCGTTCATGATCCATTGGGCATCCTGGAAACCCGTGCCCAATTGTTGTTCCAGCGTGGGCAGGATCACCGGCACGCTGGAGATTTCCAGGCCGAACATCAGCGCCACCAGGCACACGGCGGTGAGGGCGAGCGCGTTTCTGGCGGAGCCTGATGGGCTGACAGCCGATACGGCGACGGCGGGAGGCATGGGGTCTTCCTTTCGAGAGGTGGAGCGTGTCATTCTCGCGGGAATTGGATTCTTTATTCGTGACAAGTTTTCCTTCAATCAGGGAATCAAGGGCGACAATTACAGCATGGCCACCCCACGTTTTGATGGCGTTGAACTCTTTCTGCAGATCGTCGAGAGCGGCAACCTGACCGAAGCCGCCGAACGGCTGAACCTCACCCGTTCGGCCGTGGGCAAAGGCTTGGCGCGCCTCGAGGCGCGCCTGGGCACGTGCCTGTTGCAGCGTTCCACCCGCCGCCAGCGGTTGACTGAGGACGGGCAGGCTTATTACGAGCATTGCCTGCGCGCGCTGGCCGAGCTGGAAGCGGCCGAATCCGTGCTCGAAAGCGGTCGGCAGCAGCCTCGCGGGCGCTTGAGGGCGAGCTTGCCGCTGGCTTTCGGGCATCACTACGCGGCGCCGGCGTTGTGGGGCTTGCTGGACCGTTTTGCGCAGTTGGAGATTGATATTTCGTTTTCTGACCGGCTGATCGACGTGGCCCAGGAAGGCTTCGACCTGGCGGTGCGAATCGGCGCGTTACCCGACACCGACCGCTTGAGCGCCCGGCGCCTGGGCGAACAGGCCATCGGCCTGGCGGCGGCGCCGGCGTATTTGCGCCGCGTCGGTCGAATCGAGTGTCTCGAAGATTTGGCCGGGCACCGCGGCATTGCCTACCGCTGCAATGCGCCGCGCCTGGAGTGGGAACTCAATGATGCCCAAGGCCGCCCGCACCGCGCGCGGGTCGCCTCGCCGCTGATGATGGACGACCTCCAGGCCGTGGCCGATGCCGCCATCGCTGGCGTGGGCCTGGCCTGGTTGCCGAGCTGGCTGATCGCGCACTATGTGCTGCGCGGGCAGTTGGAAGCGGTACTGCCGAGCTACCGTGAGCAACCCGCGCCGATTCATGTGATCTGGCCCACCGCGGCGCACATGCCGGCCAAGACGCGCTGCGCCATCGACGCCCTGGTCGCGGGCACCCCGAGTTGCCTGGCGGGCAGCTAGATCTACGCCTTCGAGCAGGTGATTCATTCGTTCTCTTTTGCTTATGAGAATATTTATCATTAATATTGCGCTCTGATGAACCTGGCGCTCCCCGCATGAAAAGCAAAACCTCGCTTCCCGCCGCTTACCGCCTCGCTGTCACGTCACGCGCATTGGCCGCTGTGGTCGGCGGCTATCTGATGGCGTCTCTGGCCGCCGTCTGCCTGGCGCTGTGGCTGCCCACGTCCCGCGCCGACGCAGTGATCACCGGGATGATGAGTTCGTTTGTGTTCTACCTGTTGGCGGTGCTGTGGTGCTTTGCCTGCCGCACGGCATGGCGTGCCTGGTGTGGCGTGATGCTGCCGAGCGCGTTGTTCGCGACCCTGGCAGGTGTGGGTGTATGGATGGCACGCACATGAAAGAAGGATTCCGCCAGGCCATGGCCTGGTTGCACACTTGGGCCGGACTGATCTTTGGCTGGCTGCTGTTTGCGATTTTCCTGACGGGCACCTTGTCGTATTTCAAGGATGAAATCAGCCATTGGACCCAGCCCGAAGTGCAGGCCAGGCCGTTGGACGATGGGCGCAGCCTCGCGGTGGCCCAAGCCTACCTGCAGCAGCAGGCGCCCACCGCCGCGCGCTGGATTATCACCTTGCCGAACAGCCGCGACCCTGGCCTGTCGGTGATGTGGCAAGACAAGGTCGACCCGGGCAAGCGCGGCAACTTCATCCAGAAAGTCCTCGACCCGGTCAGCGGCCAAGCCGTGCAAGCCCGCGAAAGCATGGGCGGCGAGTTCTTCTATCGCTTCCACTTCCAGCTGCAAATGCCGTACCCCTGGGGCCGCTGGTTATCCACCTTCGCCGCGATGGTGATGTTGGTCGCGTTGATCACCGGCATCATCACCCACAAAAAAATCTTCAAGGACTTCTTCACCTTCCGCCCCCGCAAGGGCCAGCGCTCCTGGCTCGATGGGCATAACGCCGTGGGCGTGCTGGTGCTGCCGTTTCATTTGATGATCACCTACAGCAGCCTGGTGATCTTCATGAGCATGGTCATGCCGGCCCCGATCGTGGCCTCTTACGGCAACGACAGCCGGGCCTTCTTCAACGAGGTGTTCCCCGCCACCGACAACGCCCCGGCGCTGGGCCAGCCCGGCACATTGTTGCCGTTGCTGCCGATGTACGAACAGGCGCGGG
Organism: Pseudomonas sp. GW704-F2; assembly: GCF_059423025.1. Lineage (NCBI taxonomy): Bacteria > Pseudomonadati > Pseudomonadota > Gammaproteobacteria > Pseudomonadales > Pseudomonadaceae > Pseudomonas > Pseudomonas sp. GW704-F2. The sequence goes on from NZ_JBWKXO010000012.1 coordinate 8,248, forward strand.
CGCAGTGGGCGGGTGGGCATGTCGGGCGCTTGGTGGTGAATAACCCGAGTGATGCGAATGCCTCGGTCAATGTGGTCCGCGCCAGCGCCGACCGCGTGGTGCATGATTTCGGCAGCACCGTGTCGTTCAACGGCAATACCGGCGAGCGGCTGCGGGTCAGCGCCGAGCAATCGCTGCCGGCGGCGATCGGTGGCAGTTTCTATGGCCTGCACATGGGCCGTTTCGCCGGCCCGGTGTTGCGCTGGCTGTACTTTATCTGTGGGCTGGCGGGCACCGCGATGATCGGCACCGGCCTGGTGATCTGGCTCGGCAAGCGCCAGCTCAAGCACGCCAAAACCGGTGGCATGCCGTTTGAGCTGCGCCTGGTCGAAGTGCTCAATATTGCCAGCATGTCCGGGTTGTTGATCGCCATCGCGGCGTTCTTCTGGGCCAACCGTTTGTTGCCGGTGAGCTTCGCCCAGCGCGCCGACTGGGAAGTGCAAATGTTCTTTATCGCGTGGGGCCTGAGCCTGTTGCACGCCATGCTGCGCCGAGGGCGCCAGGCCTGGGTCGAGCAACTGAGCGTTGGCGCGCTGTTGTTTGGCGTGATCCCTGCGCTCAACGCGCTGACCACCTCGCACCACTTGGGCGTGTCACTGGCGACGGGCGACTGGGCCATGGCCGGCTTCGACCTGACGTGCCTGGGCAGCGGGGTATTCCTCGCCTGGGCCGCCTGGAAGATGCACCACCGCACGGCGCCCCAGCCCAGGGCCGAACGGGCGCGCGCGCTCACTCTCAAACCGGAGGCGCATTGAATGCTGCTTGCATGGCTGATGTGCTACGTCGGGTTTACCGCACTGTGCCTGTCCACCGACCGTCACCATGGCGAACTGCTGCGCAGCAAGCCGTCGCCGCGCCGCCGCCTGGGGTTGCGCGCGGCCGGCGGGGGGTGCTTGACGCTATCGATCTGGCCAGCGGTGGCTGCCTCGGGGTGGGCCCAAGGCCTGGTGGAGTGGTGCGCGGTGTTGATGCTCAGCGCGCTGCTGCTGGTGCTGCTATTGCCGTATTGGCCGAGGTTGGCCTTGAGCCTGGCGGGCGTCGGCCTGCTGGCCGGTCCCGTCGCAGCCTTTGCCACCCTGTGAGCCGCGCATGATGATCAGTACGCCACCGGAACCCCAGGACAGCCCGCACGCGGACGCGGCGGGTGGGCGCGCGCATTTCCTGCAGGTGTTTTTGTCCCAGCGTTCGCAGATGGAAGCGCTGGTCAGCCGGCGCGTGGGCTGTCGTGCCACTGCAGCCGACCTAGTGCAGGACTTGTTCCTGCGCTTCTGGCGCCGGCCGCTGGTGCAGGTCGAAGAGCTCAGCACGTACCTGCTGCGCTGCGCCGGCAATATCGCCATCGACCACCTGCGCAGCGAAGGCGCGCGGGTGCGCAGCAACGAAGGCTGGTTGCCCGAGCAGCAGGACAATCAAGGCTCCGAACCCCAGGCTGCACTGGAGGCCGGCAACGACCTGCGCCACGTCGAGGCGGCCTTGCGCAGCTTGCCCGAGCGCACCCGCCAGATCTTCCTGCTCAACCGCATCCATGGCCGCAAATACGCGCAAATCGCCAAGGCCATGGGGCTGTCCCAAAGTGCCGTGGAAAAACATATGATGCGTGCCCTCGAAGCCTGCAAAGCCAGCCTTCGCGAGCCATCGCCTCCACGCACGCCAGGGAAAGCACCGTGAACGTCACTCCCACGCCCGACCAGCAACAGGCCGCACTGGCCTGGCTGAGCCTGTTGCACGACCAGCCCAGCAGCGGCGACCAGGCCACCTTCAGCCTTTGGCTGCGGGCCGATCCGGCACACGTCGAGGCCTATTCCCAGGCCCAGGTGCTATGGGAGTTGAGCGAAGTGCCGGCGCGTAAACTGGCGGACGAAGACGCGTTGGCCTTACAGGGCTACCTGAATGCGATGCACACCTCGCAGCGCTCACGGGCCATGCGCGGGGTGGGCGCCCTGGCCATGGCCGCGTGCCTGGTGTTGATGGTGTGCATGGGCGGCGGCTGGCAACCGTCGCGCTGGGTCGATGACCTGGGGGCGGACTACGTGACGGCGCCGGGCGAGGTGAAAACCGTGACCCTGGCCGATCAATCCCGCGTCACCCTGGATGCCGACAGCGCCATCGCCGTGGATTTCAGCCAGGGTGAGCGGCATGTCCAACTGCGGCGCGGCGCGGGCTTTTTCAGCGTGACTCACACCGGCGCGGCATTTGTGGTGGGCGCGGGCAGTGGTGAAACACGGGTGCTGGGCACGCAGTTCGAAGTGCGTCTGCAACCGGCGGGCGCGCAGGTGACAGTGTTGTCGGGGCGGGTTGGCGTCACGCCGGCCAAGCAGGGTGCGCAGCAAATTCTTACGGCGGGCCAGCAAATGAGCTACGCCGAGGGCGTGGCCGAGCCCCGGCACGCGGTCGACAGCGAATCACGCCTGGCCTGGCGCGACGGCTGGCTCAACTACTACAAGGCACCGCTGGCCGAGGTGATCGAGGATCTGCAGCGTTACTACCCTGGGCGCATCCTGCTGCTCAACGACGAAGTGGGCTCCCGGCGTGTCAGCGGCAGCTTCCCGAGCAACGATCCGCTAGCCGTGCTGAATGGCTTGCAAGCGGTGCTGGGGTTCGAGCAGCACACGCTGCTGGGGCGGCTGATCGTGGTGCGTTAGGTACACGTCGGACCGCGCTTTTCCGGTATTCCCCCACCCCTTTCCAGCCAGACATCTGCAAACCAGTGCCTGGCGGCCTTTCACTGAACCTTCATTCCAATCGCCAAAACCTGTCACCAAACGGTTACACGCGGTGTGGATCATCCCCTGGTTCCTGAGCAAGTGGTCAGGAAGATAAGCGTCGCCTGTCATCCCGGTTCCGACGCAACTGCCCTCATATAACAGAACAATGCAGGTAAAGGATCTACACGTGAACTACAACAATCTTTATGCCCTGCTTTTAGCATCGGGCTTGGGCGGCTTTGCGCCGCTGATTCTGGCGGACGACGCCCAGGATGTCGGTTTGGTGAATATCACCGGCAAACAAAACCTCGGCAATGGCCACATGATTCGAGAGGAAAGCGCCAAGGCGCGGTCGACGGTAACCAAGGAGGCCATGGACGAAATGTCGCCGACGGCCAACGCCATCGACAAGCTCAAGTACACGCCGGGGATCAACGTTTCCAGCGATGACGCGAGCGGTACCAGCGGCACCAATTTCACCATGCGCGGTATGAACTCCGATCAAGTCGGGGTTTCCGTCGACGGCGTGCCGATCAACGACTCGGGTAGCTATGGCGTCTATTCCAACCAGATGGGGGACTCGGAAAACCTCGCCGAAGTGTTTGCGACTCAGGGCTCTTCGGAAGCCGACGGCCCGCACATTGGTTCCAGTGGCGGCAACATCGGCATGATCACCCTGCGGCCGACCAAAGAGTCGGGGGCCTTCATCAAACAGACCATCGGCGCCAATGACTTGCGTAAGACCTTTGCGCGGGTCAATACCGGCGAGCTGGGCGGTTTCAAGAGTTGGGTGTCGGCCTCCCACCTGGAGGGCGACAAGTGGCGTGGCAAAGGCACCTTACGCAGTGACAAAGTCGAGTGGAGCGGCTTGTTCGAAGATGACAGCGGCAACTCGACCCTTGCCACGCTGAAGTACAACAATCAGGAAAACTACAACTACAACAGCTTGAGCAAGGCGCAGTTCGAGCAAGAGGGGCGGCGTAAAGATTACCCCGAGACGCCAATTTACAAGTCGGGGCTGTTGTCAGCATCCTACAAACTCAACCGCAACCCATTCGAAAGCGTCAATGCGACGCTCACCCAGCGCTGGCGTCTGCGTGATGACCTATTGCTGACGGTCACACCTTATTACTACTGGTCCAACGGAGGCAGTTTCAGCGGCCAGACCGCTTCGAACCTGGGACCCCGCTCGGATAAGGGCGGCAACTACGACCTGAGCAATCTCAAATCGGCTAACTACTACCGCCCCTCATGGACCGAGACCTGGCGCCCCGGCGTTACCGCGAAATTGAAATGGGACATCAACGAACAACATAGCCTGGACTACGGTTACTGGTATGAACGTGCTCGCCAGCGCCAGACTCAGCCATTTATCGGGATCAATAGCGAGGGCGCACCCGATGATGTGTGGGGTGACTACAACGACGGTGGCCAAGTCGTCGACAAGAACGGTAAAACCGTCCAAGGCCGTCACTACTACACCGTCACCCCAGCGCAGAAACTATGGGTTCAGGACAACTGGCAAGCCACACCGGACTTGAGTTTTGTCGGTGGTCTGGCCTATCAGTACGTCGAGCGTGACGGCAACAACCTGGGCAGCCTGTACGACAAACCGGAGAAAAGGAACGCGCGCTACCATCAGTTCTTGCCCAACTTCAGCGCCAAATACCAGGTCGATGACAGCAACCAGGCGTTCTACAACGTCACACGTAATATGCGTACACCGCCTAACTATGTGCTGTACAACAAAGGTGACTCCCTGAGTCTCAAGCCTGAATTGAGCTGGAACCAGGAACTGGGCTGGCGCTACACCGAAGATGCCATGGCGTTGAGCGCAACGCTGTTCTACATCACCTTCAAAGACCGCCAGCTGTCGACCACCGACCTGAACGGTGACTTCGTGATGGCCAACGTCGGCAGCGTCAATAACAAGGGGCTGGAGTTGGAGTGGAGTGGTTTGTTGCCGCACAATTTCAACTACTACGCCTCCTACACCTACACCCAGTCTGAACAGCAAGACGACTTTGTCAGCAAGAACGCATTGCTGCCGACTTCGGGCAAGCAACTGGCGAACGTGCCGAAAAACATGTTCAACCTGGTGTTCGGATATGACGACTCACGTTTCTACGGCAACATCGCCGGTAAATACGTGGGCAGTTTCTATGGCGATTTGACCAACAACGAAAAAATCGACGGGCGCACGGTATTTGACCTCAACGCAGGTATTTATTTGCCGGTGGACAAGAAGGTCATCAAGTCGGCGGCCCTGCGCTTTTCGATGCTCAACGTGTTCGACAAGGAGTACCTGAGTTCGGTACGCACAGTCTCGTTCAACTCGGCACCGGTCAACGGTCTGGGGGCGAGCACGGCGTACTACAACGTCGGTGAGGAGCGTACGGCGATGGTGTCGTTGGAGGCGAATTTCTAAGCGGACTCTCGCGTCGATGCGGGCGGGCTTGCTCGCCTGCAGTTGATCGATAGGTTACTTCAGCGCCGCCATGATCTTCTCGGGGCTGTAATCGCGAATCAACGTGCCATTCACGTCCACGAACGGAATCCCGCCGCCGCCCAACGCTTCATAGGCCTTGCGCGCCTGGGCGTCTTTTTCGATATCGAGCGCCTGGTACGGAATGCCTTTCTGGTCGAGGAAGCGGCGGATCTGTTTGCAGTAGCCACACCACTCGGTGGAGTAGAGCACCACGCGCGCCGAAGCCCGCGTTTGCTCCGGGACCACCTGGGACGGGTTGAACAGCCGTTCGACCTTGCCCCAGTTCTGGATCGCCACCACCACCAGCAACACCAGCAGGACTTTTTTAAGGACCCCGCCGAGCATCAGTTGCGGCGCTTGAGCTGGTCGGTCAGTTGGGTCGGCAGGCCCTTGATGATCAAGGTGCCGGCGGCTTCGTCGTACTCGATCTTGTCGCCCAGCAGGTGCGCTTCAAAGCTGATCGACAGCCCTTCGGCGCGCCCGGTGAAGCGGCGGAACTGGTTGAGGGTGCGTTTGTCGGCCGGGATCTCCGGCGACAGCCCATAGTCCTTGTTGCGGATGTGGTCATAAAACGCCTTAGGCCGATCTTCATCGATCAGCCCCGACAATTCTTCCAGGCCCATCGGCTCGCCGAGCTTGGCCTGGCTGCTGGCGTAGTCCACCAGGGTCTTGGTCTTTTCGCGGGCGGTTTCGTCCGGCAGGTCCTCGCTTTCAACGAAGTCGCTGAACGCCTTGAGCAGGGTGCGCGTTTCGCCCGGGCCGTCGACGCCTTCCTGGCAGCCGATGAAGTCGCGGAAGTACTCCGAGACTTTCTTGCCGTTCTTGCCCTTGATGAACGAGATGTACTGCTTGGACTGCTTGTTGTTCTGCCACTCGGACACGTTGATCCGCGCCGCCAGGTGCAACTGGCCCAGGTCCAGGTGGCGCGATGGCGTTACGTCCAGTTCGTCGGTGACCGCCACGCCTTCGCTGTGGTGCAGCAGGGCGATGGCCAGGTAGTCGGTCATGCCTTGCTGGTAGTGGGCAAACAGCACGTGGCCGCCGGTGGACAGGTTGGACTCTTCCATCAGCTTCTGCAGGTGTTCGACGGCGGTGCGGCTGAACGTGGTGAAATCCTGGCCACCGTCGAAATACTCCTTCAACCAGCCGCTGAACGGGTGCGCGCCCGACTCGGCATGGAAGAAACCCCAGGCCTTGCCTTGTTTGGCGTTGTAGCTCTCGTTGAGGTCGGCAAGCATGTTCTCGATCGCGGCCGACTCGGCAAGTTCGGAGTCGCGGGCGTGGAGAACTGCGGGTGTGCCGTCGGGTTTTTTGTCGATCAAGTGGACGATGCAATGACGGATCGGCATAGGCTTCTCGGCTGGTTGATAGGGGAGCGGTTGGCCTCCCCGAAAAGTCGCCCAGTGTACCGCACCCATTGGCCAAGACGTGCTTCGAAGGTGTTTTGGAAGGCCTCCGACGGGCCATATGCCTTTTTTTCACGGTTTAGAGCGATAAAGCTGACCAAATGGGTAGGTAGAAGCGGATATTTCCCCGTCTCTGTGCTAGTTTTGCCCGGTCTTACGCCCAAGACTCGGCGTTAAGCGTGCATTCAGTATTTGTCAGGTCGAACCAATCCTCGTTTCAAGCATCTATAACCCCGATCTCCGAGGTTATAGCCGGGGATGCCAGGCCTTGACGGTCGGGCTCGACGGCTGACACTGCACTCTGCAATCCATATGAATTTGATAGGGAAGGAACACCACAATGGCTATTACTAAAGACCAACTGATCGCTGACCTGGCTGAAGCAGTAGACGCACCGAAAACCACCGTGCGCGCTCTGCTGGACCAACTGAGCCAAGTTGTTGCTGATCAGCTGGAAAACGGCGGCGAAATCACTCTGCCAGGCGTTGGCAAACTGAAAGTGACCGAGCGTCCTGCCCGTACTGGCCGTAACCCTTCGACTGGCGCTGCCATCGAAATCGCTGCCAAGAAAGTTATCAAGCTGGTTGTGGCCAAAGGCCTGACCGACGCTGTTAACAAGTAAGACGCAGCAAAAAAAACCGTGCGCCGGAGCGATCCGGGCACGGTTTTTTGTTGCCCGGGATTTAGGCTCAGTCTTTGCGCGCCCAGCGCTGGCGCCATACCTGCTGCTCGGACGGGGTCTGGAAGGTCCAGGCGACAAAGCGGCTCTGTTTCTGGCCCTGGGACATTTCCACCACCTGGCTTTGCAGCACGCCGGCTTTTCTCAGCGCGGTCTCGATCGCGGGCAGGTTCGAGGCTTTCGACACCAGGGTGCTGAACCACAACACCTTGTGGGCAAAGTGCGCGCTCTCGGCGATCAATTGCGTCACGAAGCGCGCTTCACCGCCTTCACACCACAGTTCGGCCGATTGGCCGCCGAAGTTCAGCACCGGCAACTTGCGTTTTGGGTCAGCCTTGCCCAGGGCGCGCCATTTGCGTTCGCTGCCTTTGGTGGCTTCGTCCATGGACGCATGGAACGGCGGGTTGCACATGGTCAGGTCAAAGCGCTCGCCCGGTTCCAGCAGGCCCAGCAGGATCTGTTTGGGGTTGCTTTGCTGGCGTAGCTGGATCGCCTTGTTCAGGCCGTTGGACTGCACGATGGCCTTGGCGGCGGCGACGGCAGTAGGGTCGACTTCCGAACCGAGGAAGTGCCAGCGGTATTCGCTGTAGCCGATCAGCGGGTAGACGCAGTTGGCGCCCATGCCGATGTCCAGCACCTTGACCGGCGCGCCGCGGGGAATTTCGCCGTCATTGACGCTGGCCAGCAGGTCGGCGAGGAAGTGGACGTAGTCGGCACGCCCCGGCACCGGCGGGCACAGGTAATCCGCCGGGATGTCCCAATGCTGCACGCCATAGAAGGACTTCAACAGCGCCCGGTTGAATACGCGCACGGCGTCCGGGCTGGCGAAGTCGATGCTTTCCTTGCCGTAAGGGTTGATGATCACGAATTGCGCCAGTTCCGGCGTGGTCTTGATCAGCGCCGGGAAGTCGTAACGGCCCTGGTGGCGGTTGCGCGGGTGCAGGCTGGCCTCTTTGCGCGGCACGACGGGTTTGGCCGTGGTGGCGGTCTTGGGCTTCTTGCGCGGAGGTTTCGGTGTGCTGGGGGCGGTCATGATGATTCTGGTGTTGGCTCAAAGTGGTGGGCATTGTCACACATCCTGAGGTCAACTCGATCAAATGTGGGAGGGAGCTTGCCCCCTCCCACATTGATCGGGTTTGCAAAGGAAAAAAAAGAGACCCGCAGGTCTCTTTTTTCACACGGCTAGCCCTTACAGGCTGGAAATCCGCGCATGTTGCTCCGCCAGCTTGCCCAGGGCCTGTTCGGCCTCGGCCAGTTTGGCGCGTTCTTTGTCGATTACTTCAGCCGGTGCCTTGTCGACGAATGCCGCGTTGGACAGCTTGCCGCCGACCCGCTGCACTTCGCCTTGCAGGCGTGCAATTTCCTTGTCGAGACGGGCCAGTTCTGCGCCTTTGTCGATCAGGCCGGCCATCGGCACCAGCACTTCCATGTCGCCGACCAGTGCGGTCGCCGACAGTGGCGCTTCGGCGTCATCCGCCAATACGGTGATCGATTCGAGCTTGGCCAGCTTCTTGAGCAGCGCATCGTTTTCGCTGAGACGACGCTGGTCTTCGGCGCTGGCGTTCTTCACGAACACCGCCAGTGGCTTGCCCGGGCCGATGTTCATCTCGGCGCGGATGTTGCGCGTGCCGAGCATCAGGGTCTTGAGCCATTCGATATCGCTTTCGGCAGCCTCATCGATGCGGGCTTCGTTGGCCACTGGCCAAGGTTGCAGCATGATGGTCTTGCCTTGGATACCGGCCAGCGGCGCGAGGCGCTGCCAGATTTCTTCGGTGATGAACGGCATGAATGGGTGCGCCAGGCGCAGTGCCACTTCGAGGACGCGCACCAGGGTGCGACGGGTGCCGCGCTGACGTTCGATCGGCGCGTTCTCGTCCCACAGCACCGGCTTGGACAGTTCCAGGTACCAGTCGCAATACTGGTTCCAGATGAACTCGTACAAGGCCTGTGCAGCCAGGTCGAAACGGAACTGGTCGAGTTGGCGGGTCACTTCGGCTTCGGTACGCTGCAGTTGCGAGATGATCCAGCGGTCGGCCAGGGTCAGTTCGACTTCTTCGCCGTTCTGCCCGCAGTCTTCGCCTTTATCCAGGACGTAGCGCGCCGCGTTCCAGATTTTGTTGCAGAAGTTGCGATAGCCTTCGACGCGGCCCATGTCGAACTTGATGTCGCGACCGGTGGACGCCAGCGAGCAGAAGGTGAAGCGCAGGGCGTCGGTGCCGTAGCTGGCGATGCCGTCGGCGAACTCGTCGCGGGTCTGCTTCTCGATCTTCTTCGCCAGTTTCGGCTGCATCAGGCCCGAGGTGCGTTTCTGCACCAGGGTTTCCAGGTCGATGCCGTCGATGATGTCCAGCGGGTCCAGAACGTTGCCCTTGGACTTGGACATCTTCTGGCCCTGGCCATCACGCACCAGGCCATGGACGTACACGGTCTTGAACGGTACTTGCGGCGTGCCGTCTTCGTTCTTCACCAGGTGCATGGTCAGCATGATCATCCGGGCAACCCAGAAGAAAATGATGTCGAAGCCGGTGACCAGCACGTCGGTGGAGTGGAATGTCTTCAGGAACTCGGTCTGCTGCGGCCAGCCCAGGGTAGAGAAGGTCCACAGGCCCGAGCTGAACCAGGTGTCCAGTACGTCATTGTCCTGCTGCAGCGCTACGTCCGGGCCGAGGTTGTGCTTGGCGCGCACTTCGGCTTCGTCGCGGCCGACATAGACCTTGCCCGACTCGTCGTACCAGGCCGGAATGCGGTGGCCCCACCACAGCTGACGGCTGATGCACCAGTCCTGGATGTCGCGCATCCACGAGAAGTACATGTTTTCATACTGTTTAGGCACGAACTGGATGCGGCCATCTTCCACGGCTGCAATCGCAGGCTCGGCCAGCGGCTTGGTGGACACGTACCACTGGTCGGTCAGCCACGGTTCGATGATGGTGCCGGAGCGGTCGCCCTTCGGCACTTTCAGGTTGTGGTCGTCGACGCTGACCAGCAGGCCGGCGGCGTCGAAGGCGGCAACGATCTGCTTGCGTGCTTCGAAACGGTCGAGGCCGACGTATTCGGCCGGGATCTTGCCGTCGATGCTCTCGTTCAGCGTGCCGTCCAGATTGAAGACCTGGCAGGCCGGCAGTACGGCGGCATTCTTGTCGAAGATGTTCAGCAGCGGCAGGTTGTGGCGCTTGCCGACTTCGTAGTCGTTGAAATCGTGGGCCGGGGTGATTTTCACGCAGCCGGTGCCGAATTCGGGGTCGCAGTAGTCGTCGGCGATGATCGGGATGCGGCGGCCGACCAGCGGCAGCTCGACGAACTTGCCGATCAGGGCCTGATAGCGCTCATCGTTCGGGTTCACGGCCACGGCGGCATCGCCGAGCATGGTTTCCGGACGGGTGGTGGCGACGATCAGGTAGTCGTGGCCTTCAGCGGTCTTGGCGCCGTCAGCCAGCGGGTACTTGAGGTTCCACAGGAAGCCTTTCTCGTCGTGGTTTTCCACTTCGAGGTCGGAAATCGCCGTGTGCAGCTTGGTGTCCCAATTGACCAGGCGCTTGCCGCGGTAGATCAGGCCGTCTTCATGCAGGCGCACGAAGGCTTCTTTCACGGCTTCCGACAGGCCGTCGTCCATGGTGAAGCGCTCGCGGCTCCAGTCGACGGACGAACCCAGGCGACGGATCTGACGGCTGATGTTGCCGCCGGACTGATCCTTCCATTCCCAGACTTTCTCCAGGAATTTCTCGCGGCCCAGGTCGTGACGGCTCTGGCCGGTGGCTTCGAGTTGGCGCTCCACCAGCATCTGCGTGGCGATACCGGCGTGGTCGGTGCCCGGTTGCCACAGGGTGTTGCGGCCCTGCATGCGGCGGAAACGGATCAACGCATCCATGATCGCATTGTTGAAGCCATGGCCCATGTGCAGGCTGCCAGTGACGTTCGGTGGCGGAATCATGATGGTGTAGGAATCGCCCGCGCCTTGCGGAGCGAAATAATTCTCGGACTCCCAGGTCTGGTACCAGGAAGTTTCAATAGCGTGCGGCTGGTAGGTCTTATCCATGCGCGGCGGGACCCTAGTTGGCATTAATTCAGGAAAGCCGGCAAGTATAACGGGGGATAGGGGCGAGGGGTAGGAGCGAGCTTGCTCGCGAAAACCTGAAGGGCCGCGCGTTCATTCAGGATGTCCGCGCCATCATTGACGATTTTCGCGAGCAAGCTCGCTCCTACAGGGGCGCTAATTCTGGTACTGGCTGAGCAACCGTTCCATCCGCGCATCCATCCGGCGCTTGATCTCGGTTTCGATATGCGGGGCGAAGTCGTCGATCACGTCTTGCATGATCAGTTGCGCGGCGGCGCGCAGTTCGTTGTCCAGGTGCAGCAGCAAGGCATCCGGGGTTTTTTCGGCAGGCGCGGCAGCGGGTGCCGCTTCGACAACCGGTGGGGCCGGCGCAGGTTGCGGTTCGAGCGGTTCAACCGGCTTGGCGCCGACCATGTCGAACAACAAGGGGATCTGCACGTCGCCATTGACGGTTTCTGTCAATAACGGCGGTTGAAGGTTGTCATCACCCAGCAACTGACGGATCGACTCCAGGTCGTCCAACAGGTGGCCGTCTTTTTTTATCGTGTTCGGGGTGTCCATCATGCACTCAAAGTCGTTGTAGCCGGTGATCCTGCAAAGGATAGCCCTGTTCGCGATAGAAACGGAAACTCTCCCGCGCGGCCTGACGAATAGCCGGATCTTCCACCACCACTTCCGCCACACGGGCGAACGCCTTGGCAAAGGCCGGGACTTTCAGGTCGAGGTTGACCAGCAGGTCATGGTGATCGCCGCAGCTGTCGCCCACGCCCAGGACCACCTGGCCGTCGGGTTCAGCTTCTGCGGGGCCGTGGGGCACGAAACTTTCGCCCTTGAAGCGCCACAGGCGTGCGTCGAGCTCGTCGCGTTGGGCGGCATCGCTGCAATGCAGGTAGATGCGGTGGCCCATGCGCCAGGCTTTTTCGGTGAGTTTGCAGGCAAAGTCCAGGCGCGCGAGCGGATCGGCGCTGGGCAGTATATAGAAGTCAACTTGGGTCATTGCGGTTCCTGGAGCCCGAGGCGGCGGTAACGCCGCCCCGGAGTCACGGTTTTCAGGCCTTGGCGCGATCCAGCAGGTACTGGGTCAGCAGAGGCACCGGACGGCCGGTAGCGCCCTTGTCCTTGCCGCCGCTGGTCCAGGCGGTGCCGGCGATGTCCAGGTGCGCCCAGTTGAAGTTCTTGGCGAACCGCGACAGGAAGCAGGCTGCAGTGATGGTGCCGGCTTTCGGGCCGCCGATGTTGGCGATGTCGGCGAATGGGCTGTCCAGCTGTTCCTGGTACTCATCGAACAGCGGCAGTTGCCAGGCGCGGTCGTCGGCGGCCTTGCCGGCGCTGAGCAGTTGCTCGATCAACTCGTCGTTGTTGCCCAGCAGGCCCGAAGTGTGGGAGCCGAGGGCGACGATGCAGGCACCGGTCAGGGTGGCGATGTCGATCACCGCCTGTGGCTTGAAGCGTTCGGCGTAGGTCAGCGCATCGCACAGCACCAGGCGGCCTTCGGCGTCGGTGTTGAGGATTTCGACGGTCTGGCCGCTCAGGGTGGTGACGATATCGCCCGGACGGGCCGCGCCGCCGCTCGGCATGTTCTCGGCGCAGGCCAGGATGCACACCAGGTTGATCGGCAGCTTGAGCTCCAGCACTGCGCGCAGGGTGCCGAACACGCTGGCGGCGCCGCCCATGTCGTACTTCATCTCATCCATGCCCAGGCCCGGCTTGAGGCTGATGCCGCCGGTGTCGAAGGTGATGCCTTTACCGACCAGGGCGTAAGGCTTCTCGGCCTTCTTGCCGCCGTTGTATTGCATCACGATCAGGCGTGGCGGCTGGTCGCTGCCCTGGCCGACCGCATAGAACGAGCCCATGCCCAGTTCCTTGATCTTCTTCTCATCCAGCACTTCGACTTTCAGGCTTTTGAATTCCTTGCCCAGCGCCTTGGCCTGCTCGCCCAGGTAGGTCGGGTGGCAGATGTTCGGCGGCAGGTTGCCGAGGTCGCGGGTGAACGACATGCCAGCGGCGATGGCCTGGGCGTGGCTCACGGCGCGTTCGACTTCGGCCTGGGCGGCCTTGATGGTCAGCAGGGTGACTTTCTTCAAGGCACGCGGTTCGGCTTTCTGGCTCTTGAACTGCTCGAAGATGTAGCCGCCGTCGAGCAGGCTTTCGGCCAGCAGGCGGGTCTTGCCATAGCTGTCACGGCCCTTGACCACGATTTCATCGAGTGCCAGCGTCGCGTCGCTGCCGCCCAGGCCCTTGAGGGTGGTGAGAATGCCGCTGATGATCTTGCGGAACGGGCGGTCGCCGAGTTCGGCGTCCTTGCCCACGCCCACCAGCAATACGCGCTCGGCCTTCAGGTTCGGCAGGCTTTGCAGCAGCAGGCTCTGGCCGACCTTGCCGGCCAGGTCGCCGCGCTTGAGGACCGCGCTGATGGCGCCGCCGCTCAGTTCGTCGAGTTGTTTGGCCGCAACGCCGAGCTTGCGGCCTTCGCCGACAGCGACCACGAGGGTGGCGGTTTTCAACGTTTCGGGGCTAACGCTTTTTACAACCAATTCCATGTTCGGGTCCCTTATAAAGGTCTGTGAGCCTGGAGTCTGTGTGCTCCGGCTTTTAAAGCCTGGCAGCCGTGTAAACCGCCAGCGACAAAGGCCGCAGTTTGAACCTCGGCGGCGGAGCCTGACAACCCTTGCCGCAGGCTTTGTGTACGCGCATGAGTAAGCTCCGTGACAGGCGCGGTCAATCACAGGATAATGCGCAATCTTTTTAGCCGGCCTGTTTAAACGGGCCGACTCGTTATGCTTGCTTGTTTGGCCGCCTTAGCCTGACAACCCTGGAGTGTCTGGTTTGATTGTCTTCCGTTATCTGTCCCGCGAAGTCCTGTTGACCCTGAGTGCCGTGAGCGCGGTATTGCTGGTCATCATCATGAGTGGTCGTTTCGTCAAATACCTGGCCCAGGCTGCTTCCGGTGCTCTGGACCCCGGCTCACTGTTCCTGATCATGGGCTTTCGTCTGCCGGGCTTTTTGCAACTGATCCTGCCGTTGGGCCTGTTCCTCGGGATTCTGCTGGCCTATGGCCGGCTGTACCTTGAAAGCGAAATGACCGTGCTCTCGGCCACCGGCATGAGCCAGCAACGCCTGCTGGGCATGACCATGATCCCGGCCGCCGGCGTGGCGCTGATCGTCGCCTGGCTGAGCCTGAGCCTGGCCCCCCAGGGCGCCATGCAGTTCGAACTGGTGCTGAACAAACAGGACGCCATGACCGAGTTCGACACCCTCGAACCGGGCCGCTTCCAGGCACTCAGTGACGGTACACGGGTGACCTACACCGAAACCCTCACTGACGACCGCGCCAACCTCGGCGGGGTGTTCATCTCCGAGAAACGCCTGGGGCAGGACAAGAAAGACCGTGGCATCTCCGTCCTGGTCGCCGATTCCGGGCGCCAGGAAGTGCGCCCCGACGGCAGCCGATACCTGATCCTGGAAAACGGCTATCGCTATGACGGCAGCCCCGGCCAGGCCGATTACCGCGCCATCAAGTACGACACCTATGGCGTGATGCTCGCCCGCCCGGACATCAGCAACGAGGTCACCGACCGCGATGCGATCCCGACCCAGGCGCTGTTGGGCAGCATGGAGTTGCGCTCCATCGCCGAGCTGCAATGGCGTATTTCCCTGCCGTTGCTGGTGTTCATCGTGACCCTGATGGCCGTGCCGTTGTCCCGCGTCAACCCGCGCCAGGGCCGCTTCCTCAAGCTGCTGCCGGCGATCCTGCTGTACATGGCCTACCTGACCATCCTGATCTCCGCTCGTGGCTCCCTGGAAAAGGGCAAGCTGTCACCGACGCTGGGCCTGTGGTGGGTACACGGGGTCTTCCTGATGATCGGCCTCGGGCTGCTCTACTGGGAACCTATCCGTCTGAAAATGAAGAGCCGTCTTGGCCAGAAGGAGTTGGCTCGTGGCTAAGCTCGATCGCTACATTGGTAGCAGCGTACTGATCGCCATCCTGGCGGTGTTGGGCATCATTCTCGGGTTGGCGTCGTTGTTCGCCTTTATCGATGAAGTGGGTAACGTCACCGACACGTATACCGTGTGGGACGTGATGAGCTACGTGGCATTGACCGCGCCGCGTCGTCTCTACGACATGATGCCGATGGCTGCGCTGATCGGCTGCCTGATCGGCCTCGGCAGCCTGGCCAGCAACAGCGAGCTGACGATCATGCGTGCGGCCGGGGTTTCCATCGGCCGTATCGTCTGGGCCGTCATGAAACCGATGCTGTTGCTGATGGCGTGCAGCGTGCTGATCGGCGAGTACGTGGCGCCACCGTCCGAAGCCACTGCCCAGGCCAATCGTGCCCTGGCCCAGGGTTCGGGCGATGCGCAAAGCGCCAGGCACGGCCTGTGGCACCGTCAGGGTGATGAATTCATCCACATCAACGCCGTGCAGCCCGACGGCCTGCTGATTGGTGTGACGCGCTACACGTTCGACAAAGAACGCCACATGTTGTCCTCCAGTTTCGCCAAGCGCGCCCAATACAGCGCCGAGCAATGGCAACTGACCGACGTCACCACCACCTACTTCCGCAATGTCGGCCAGGGCACCAAGGCCAGCACCGAAGTGATCAATGTGCCGACCGAGCAATGGGACATCGCCCTGAAGCCGGAACTGCTCAATACGGTAGTGATGATCCCGGAAAGCCTGCCGATCTCCGGGCTGTGGAGCTATATCCACTACCTCAAGGACCAGGGACTGAGCAACGGTCGCTACTGGCTGGCGTTCTGGGTCAAGGTGCTGCAGCCGGTGGTCACCGCCGCGCTGGTGCTGATGGCGATCTCATTCATCTTCGGCCCGTTGCGCTCCGTGACCCTCGGTCAGCGGGTCTTTACCGGCGTGCTGGTGGGCTTTGCCTTCCGTATTGCCCAGGATTTGCTTGGCCCGTCGAGCCTGGTGTTCGGCTTCTCGCCGCTGTTTGCGGTGCTGGTGCCGACCGCGATCTGCGCCCTGGCCGGGTTCTGGCTGCTGCGCCGCGCCGGGTGAGCCTGCGCTTATGAGCAAAAAATGCCCCGTTCGAGAGATCGGGGCATTTTTGTTCTGGTCAGCAAAGATGACGTCCTGCCCGAGCATCAGGTACAATTCCCGGCTATTTTTCAGCGGGCAGTCTGCCTGCAGCCTTTTTGAGTGTTGATCCGTGAGTGATTTGAGTCATATCCGCAATTTCTCCATCATCGCCCACATTGACCATGGCAAGTCGACGCTGGCCGATCGATTCATCCAGATGTGCGGCGGCCTTGCCGAGCGTGAAATGGAAGCCCAGGTACTGGACTCCATGGACCTCGAGCGCGAGCGCGGGATCACCATCAAGGCCCACAGCGTGACTCTGTACTACACCGCCAAAGACGGTATCAAGTACCAGCTGAACTTCATCGACACCCCCGGCCACGTCGACTTCACCTATGAAGTCAGCCGTTCCCTGGCGGCCTGCGAAGGCGCGCTGCTGGTGGTGGACGCGGGGCAGGGCGTCGAAGCCCAGTCCGTGGCCAACTGCTACACCGCCATCGAGCAAGGCCTGGAAGTCATGCCGGTGCTGAACAAGATCGACCTGCCGCAGGCCGATCCGGACCGCGTGAAGGAAGAAATCGAAAAAATCATCGGCATTGACGCCACCGATGCCGTCGAGTGCAGCGCCAAGACCGGCCTGGGCGTCGACGAAGTGCTCGAGCGCCTGGTCAAGACCATCCCCGCGCCTACCGGCAACATCGAAGATCCGCTGCAGGCGTTGATCATCGACTCCTGGTTCGACAACTACCTGGGGGTTGTCTCCCTGGTGCGCGTGCGCCATGGCCGTGTGAAGAAAGGCGACAAGATCCTGGTCAAGTCCACCGGCAAGATCCACCTGGTGGACAGCGTCGGTGTGTTCAACCCGAAGCATACTGCCACCGTTGATCTGAAAGCCGGTGAAGTCGGCTTCATCATCGCCGGCATCAAGGACATCCACGGCGCGCCGGTGGGTGACACCCTGACCTTGAGCAGCACCCCTGACGTCGACGTGCTGCCGGGCTTCAAACGCATCCAGCCGCAGGTCTACGCCGGCCTGTTCCCGGTCAGTTCCGACGACTTCGAAGACTTCCGCGAAGCCCTGCAGAAGCTGACCCTCAACGACTCGTCGTTGCAGTACACCCCGGAAAGCTCCGACGCCCTGGGCTTCGGCTTCCGTTGCGGCTTCCTCGGCATGCTGCACATGGAGATCATCCAGGAGCGCCTTGAGCGCGAATACGACCTGGACCTGATCACCACCGCGCCAACCGTTATTTTTGAGCTGTTGCTGAAAAACGGTGAAACGATTTACGTCGACAACCCGTCCAAGCTCCCGGACCTGTCTTCCATCGAAGACATGCGTGAGCCGATCGTGCGCGCCAATATTCTTGTGCCGCAGGAGCACCTGGGCAACGTCATTACCCTGTGTATCGAGAAGCGCGGCATCCAGCACGACATGCTGTTCCTCGGAACCCAGGTACAAGTGACCTACGATTTGCCGATGAACGAAGTGGTCCTGGACTTCTTCGACCGTCTCAAATCCACCAGTCGCGGCTATGCTTCGCTGGATTACCATTTCGATCGTTACCAATCGGCTAATCTGGTGAAACTGGATGTGTTGATCAACGGCGACAAGGTCGATGCCCTGGCACTGATCGTGCACAAGGACAACGCGCACTACAAAGGTCGACAGTTGACCGAGAAGATGAAAGAACTGATTCCGCGCCAGATGTTCGACGTCGCGATCCAGGCCGCCATCGGCGGGCAGATCATTGCGCGGACTTCCGTCAAGGCACTCAGAAAGAACGTACTGGCCAAATGCTACGGTGGCGACGTCAGCCGTAAGCGCAAGCTGCTTGAGAAGCAAAAGGCCGGTAAAAAACGCATGAAGCAAGTGGGCAACGTGGAAATTCCACAAGAAGCCTTCCTTGCGGTGCTCAGGTTGGATAGTTAGGTCCTATGTCGCTAAATTTCCCGCTGTTGCTGGTCATCGCCGTTGCCGTTTGCGGACTCCTGGCGTTGCTCGATCTGGTGTTCTTCGCCCCGCGTCGGCGGGCGGCTATCGCGTCCTATCAGGGCAGCGTCAGCCAGCCCGATGTCGTGGTGATCGAGAAGCTGAACAAAGAGCCTTTGCTGGTTGAATACGGCAAATCGTTCTTTCCGGTGCTGTTCATCGTGCTGGTACTGCGTTCGTTCCTGGTGGAGCCGTTCCAGATTCCGTCGGGGTCGATGAAACCGACCCTGGACGTGGGCGACTTCATCCTGGTGAACAAGTTTTCCTACGGGATCCGCTTGCCGGTGATCGACAAGAAAGTCATCGAGATCGGTGACCCGCAGCGCGGCGATGTGATGGTGTTCCGCTACCCGAGCGATCCGAACGTCAACTACATCAAGCGTGTGGTCGGCCTGCCGGGTGACGTGATTCGCTACACCAGCGACAAGCGCCTGTTCATCAACGGTGAGTCGGTGGCCGAGAAGCTGCTGGGCACCGAGCCGAACACCCTGGGCAGTGCCGAGCTGTATCAGGAAAAACTCGGTGCGGTGGAGCACGAAATCCGCAAGGAAATGAGCCGCTACCGCGCAATGCCCGATGGCGAATGGAAAGTGCCGGCCGGGCACTACTTCATGATGGGCGACAACCGCGACAACTCCAACGACAGCCGCTATTGGGATGACCCCACCATTCCCAAGGAACTGCTGGGCATGGTTCCCGACCAGAATATCGTCGGCAAGGCCTTCGCGGTCTGGATGAGCTGGCCGGAACCCAAGCTCAGCCACCTGCCGAACTTCTCGCGGGTCGGGCTGATCAAGTAATACAGACGGCGCTGTGATCACAGCGCCGAATGCTTTTCTGGGGCTGGGACAATTTCCGGCCTCATGCAGCACCAATCAGGATTTGAATTTGAACACTGCGTCAATCGTCGATGGCCGCCGGTGCCACCAAACAGATATGGGTAAACCGTGAGCGTTTCTCTAAGCCGTCTCGAGCACCTGCTCGGCTACACCTTCAAGGACCAGGAACTGATGGTCCTTGCCCTCACACACCGCAGTTTTGCTGGGCGTAACAACGAACGCCTGGAATTCCTCGGTGACGCCATCCTCAATTTCGTTGCCGGTGAAGCGCTCTTCGAACGCTTCCCGCAAGCCCGTGAAGGCCAGTTGTCGCGCTTGCGTGCGCGGCTGGTGAAGGGCGAGACCCTGGCCGTGCTGGCCCGTGGTTTTGGCCTGGGCGAGTACCTGCGCCTGGGCTCCGGTGAGTTGAAAAGCGGCGGTTTCCGTCGCGAGTCGATCCTGGCCGACGCCCTTGAAGCGCTGATCGGCGCCATCTATCTGGATGCGGGCATGGAAGCGGCCAAGGCGCGCGTCACCGCCTGGCTGACGTCCGAGATCGAAACCCTGACCCTGGTCGATACCAACAAAGATCCCAAGACCCGCCTGCAGGAATTCCTGCAGTCCCGCGGGTGCGAACTGCCACGCTACGAAGTGGTGGATATCCAGGGTGAGCCCCATTGCCGCGTCTTTTTCGTGGAATGTGAAATCACCTTATTGAATGAAAAAAGCCGAGGTCAGGGTGTGAGCCGTCGTATTGCCGAACAGGTAGCGGCCGCTGCAGCACTGATTGCCCTGGGCGTGGAGAATGGCCATGACTGATTCAACCGCAACACGCTGTGGCTATGTCGCCATCGTCGGCCGTCCCAACGTGGGCAAGTCCACGCTGCTCAACCACATCCTCGGCCAGAAGCTTGCGATCACCTCACGCAAGCCGCAGACCACCCGCCACAACATGCTGGGCATCAAGACCGAAGGCGCCGTACAAGCGGTCTACGTCGACACCCCGGGCATGCACAAAGGCGGCGAGAAAGCCCTGAACCGCTACATGAACAAGACCGCCTCGGCCGCGTTGAAAGACGTCGACGTGGTGATCTTCGTGGTCGACCGCACCAAGTGGACCGACGAAGACCAGATGGTTCTCGAACGTGTGCAATATGTCACCGGCCCGTTGATCGTCGCACTGAACAAGACCGACCGCATCGAAGACAAAGCCGAACTGATGCCGCACCTGAGCTGGCTGCAGGAACAACTGCCGAATGCCCAGATCATGCCGATCTCGGCCCAGCACGGGCACAACCTCGAAGCCCTGGAGCGCGTGATCGCCGGCTACCTGCCGGAGAACGAGCACTTCTTCCCGGAAGACCAGATCACCGACCGCAGCAGCCGTTTCCTCGCCGCCGAACTGGTACGCGAGAAAATCATGCGCCAGATGGGCGCCGAGCTGCCGTACCAGATCACCGTCGAAATCGAAGAGTTCAAGCAACAGGGCAAAACCCTGCATATCCATGCGCTGATCCTCGTCGAACGTGACGGCCAGAAGAAAATCATCATTGGCGACAAGGGCGAGCGCATCAAGCGCATCGGCACCGAAGCGCGCAAGGACATGGAATTGCTGTTCGATTCCAAGATCATGCTGAACCTGTGGGTGAAGGTGAAGGGTGGCTGGTCCGATGATGAGCGCGCATTGCGCTCCCTGGGTTACGGCGACCTGTAAGAACACCGCAGGGCAAAAAATGTGGGAGGGGGCTTGCCCCCGATAGCAGAGTGTCAGTCACTAAATATTTTGACTGAGCCACCGCCATCGGGGGCAAGCCCCCTCCCACATTAGGTTTGTGTCGTTTTCACTAGTGCATTCCAGCAACGAGAACCCATGTCCTCAACCCCGCCTCCCAGCCAGCCCGCCTACGTGCTGCACAGCCGCGCCTACCGCGAGACCAGCGCCTTGGTGGACTTCCTCACGCCCCAAGGTCGCCTGCGCGCGGTGTTGCGCAGTGCGCGGGGCAAGGCGGGCACTTTGGCGCGGCCATTCGTGGCGCTGGACGTGGAGTTTCGTGGCAAGGGCGAGCTGAAAAACGTCGGCCGCCTGGAAAGCGTCGGCAACTCTGCCTGGCTCAATGGCGAAGCGCTGTTCAGTGGCCTCTATCTCAATGAATTGCTGATCCGCCTGCTGCCGGCCGAAGACCCGCACCCGGCGGTCTTCGATCACTATGCCGCGACGCTGCTGGCCCTGGCCGAAGGCCGCCCCCTGGAGCCGCTGTTGCGCGCGTTCGAATGGCGCCTGCTCGACGACCTCGGCTATGGCTTCGAACTGAGTAACGACCTGCA
Organism: Pseudomonas sp. GW704-F2; assembly: GCF_059423025.1. NCBI lineage: Bacteria > Pseudomonadati > Pseudomonadota > Gammaproteobacteria > Pseudomonadales > Pseudomonadaceae > Pseudomonas > Pseudomonas sp. GW704-F2. The sequence continues at coordinate 29,790 of NZ_JBWKXO010000012.1, forward strand.
TGGCGAACCCATTGCCGCCGACGGCATGTATCGTCTGCAGGTCGACGCCGGCCTGGAGCGTGTGTACCTGCTGCAACCCGGCCTGTTCCAGGGCACCGAGCTGCTGGCCATGAGCGAAGCCGACTGGAGCGCCCCCGGCGCCTTGTCCGCCGCCAAGCGCCTGATGCGCCAGGCCCTGGCCGTGCATCTGGGCGGGCGGCCGCTGGTCAGTCGCGAGTTGTTTCGAAAGCCCTGACAACCCCGTGTATGCTGTGCAGCGTTTCTTTCCCCTTTTCAGGAGCGCTTCCGTGACCACCAGCAATCGCATTCTTCTCGGCGTCAATATCGACCACGTCGCCACGCTGCGCCAGGCCCGGGGCACCCGTTACCCAGACCCGGTCAAAGCCGCGCTGGACGCCGAAGAAGCGGGCGCCGACGGCATCACCGTACACCTGCGCGAAGACCGCCGTCACATCCAGGAGCGCGACGTGCTGCTGCTCAAGGACGTGCTGCAAACTCGCATGAACTTCGAAATGGGCGTCACCGAAGAAATGATGGCCTTCGCCGAGCGCATCCGCCCGGCGCATATCTGCCTGGTGCCGGAGACCCGCCAGGAGCTGACCACCGAAGGCGGCCTCGACGTGGCCGGCCAGGAAGCGCGGATCAAGGCTGCGGTGGAGCGTCTGTCGCAGATCGGCAGCGAAGTCTCGCTGTTCATCGACGCCGACGAGCGCCAGATCGAAGCCGCGCACCGGGTCGGTGCGCCGGCCATCGAATTGCACACCGGGCGTTATGCCGATGCGACCACGCCGAGCGAAGTCGCCGCCGAGTTGCAGCGCATTATCGACGGCGTGGCCCAAGGTCTGCGTGAAGGCCTGATCGTCAACGCCGGCCATGGCCTGCATTACCACAACGTCGAAGCCGTGGCGGCGATCAAGGGCATCAACGAGCTGAACATCGGCCATGCGCTGGTGGCGCATGCGCTGTTCGTCGGTTTCAAAGGTGCGGTCGCCGAGATGAAGGCCCTGATCCTGGCCGCTGCCAAACACTAAAAGCAATGAAGATCCAATGTGGGAGGGGGCTTGCCCCCGATAGCGATGTGTCAGTCAACTCATCTATAGCTGACCCACCGCAATCGGGGGCAAGTCGAATCGTCGCACCGCCCCTCCCACATTAGCCTTCGGTGTTTTTGGCATGCGGCAATGCGAAGTCTTACTGTTTAGCCGTCGCAGGTGTATCGTATCTGCCCTTTGCAGGCCCTCGGCCCGCAGCAGATACGTGAGGTTGTTGTGTCCCGATCCTTTTCCCGTCGACAAATCCTGGGTGGTCTTGCCGGCCTGGCCGTAGTGGGCGTCGGTGCCGGTGGCGGCTACCGCTACTGGCTGGGGAAAGTCGCCGAGGCCGAGGCGGGACATGACTACGAACTGATCGCCGCGCCCCTCGATGTGGAACTGGTGCCGGGGCACAAGACCCAAGCCTGGGCGTTCGGCCCGTCGGCCCCCGGCACCGAGCTGCGCGTGCGCCAGGGCGAATGGCTGCGGGTGCGTTTCATTAACCACCTGCCGGTCGCCACCACCATCCATTGGCATGGCATCCGCCTGCCGCTGGAAATGGACGGCGTGCCCTACGTCTCGCAGTTGCCGGTGTTGCCCGGCGAATACTTCGACTACAAGTTCCGCGTGCCCGACGCCGGCAGCTACTGGTATCACCCCCATGTGAACAGCAGCGAAGAACTCGGCCGTGGCCTGGTCGGCCCGCTGATCGTGGAAGAGCGCGAACCCACCGGTTTCAAGCACGAACGCACCCTCAGCCTAAAAAGCTGGCACGTCGACGAAGAGGGCGCCTTTGTCGCCTTCAGCGTGCCCCGTGAAGCGGCGCGTGGCGGTACGGCCGGGCGCCTGTCGACCATCAATGGCGTGGCCCAGGCGGTGATCGATTTGCCAGCCGGGCAGATCACCCGCGTGCGGTTGCTCAACCTCGACAACACGCTGACCTATCGCCTCAATATTCCCGACGCCGACGCGCAGATCTATGCGCTGGACGGCAACCCCATCGAGCCGCGCCCCTTGGGCAAGGAATACTGGCTCGGCCCGGGCATGCGCCTCTGCCTGGCGATCAAGGCCCCGCCGGCGGGCGAAGAATTGTCGATCCGCAACGGCCCGGTGCGCCTGGGCACGTTCCGTTCGGTGGCCAACGCCGACGCGCCAAGCGCATGGCCGCCGGCGCTGCCCGCCAATCCGATCAGCGAGCCGGACCTGGCCAACGCCGAGAAACTCAACTTCAATTTCGAATGGGTCGGTTCGGTGTCGGTCAACGTCGACAACGGCAAACCGCCGAGCCTGTGGCAGATCAACGGCCAGGCCTGGGACATCACCGACAAGGCCTGCGCCGACCGCCCGATTGCCAGGCTGGAGAAGGGCAAAAGCTACATCTTCGAACTGAAAAACATGACCCAATACCAGCACCCGATCCACCTGCACGGCATGAGCTTCAAGGTGATCGCTTCGAACCGCCACACGGTGATTCCGTACTTCACCGACACCTACCTGCTGGGCAAGAACGAACGTGCCCGCGTCGCGCTGGTGGCGGATAACCCGGGCGTGTGGATGTTCCACTGCCATGTGATCGACCACATGGAAACCGGCCTGATGGCCGCCATCGAGGTAGCGTGATGCGCCAGTTTCGCCCCACGGCGATCATTGACCGCAGCCGCGACCAGGACTTCATGCGCGAAGCCCTGGCCCTGGCGGCACAGGGCGCGGCGTTGGGCGAAGTGCCGGTGGGCGCGGTGCTGGTGCAGGACGGTGTGATCATCGGCCGTGGCTTCAATTGCCCGATCAGCGGCAACGACCCCAGCGCCCACGCCGAAATGGTCGCCATCCGCGCCGCCGCCCAGGCGCTGAGCAACTATCGCCTGCCCGGCAGCACGCTGTATGTGACGCTGGAACCGTGCAGCATGTGCGCGGGCCTGATCGTGCATTCGCGCATTGCGCGGGTGGTCTACGGCGCACTGGAGCCGAAGGCGGGGATTGTGCAAAGCCAGGGGCAGTTTTTTACCCAGGGCTTTCTCAACCATCGGGTGCTGTTTGAAGGCGGGGTACTGGCCGAGGAATGCGGGGCGGTGTTGAGCGAGTTCTTCAAGGCCCGCCGGGCTAAGCCGCCACTCTAAAGAACACTGATGAACAAATGTGGGAGGGGGCTTGCCCCCGATAGCAGTGTGTCAGTCAGCTTATCTATAGCTGACCCACCGCCATCGGGGGCAAGCCCCCTCCCACATTTTTGATCTCCATTTTTTCAGGGAGATTGGGGTCACTTCCTGGCGATGATCACCGCCCGCATCGGCGCCGGCAGCCCTTCAATCGTCTTGCTATGGTCTTCCGGGTCGAGGAAGTCACTCAGCGACTGATACTTCATCCACTCCGTCCCGCGCTGTTCTTCAACCGTGGTCACACTCACATCCACACAGCGCACCTCACTGAACCCGGCCCGGCGCAGCCACAGCATCAACGCCGGCACCGATGGCAGGAACCATACGTTGCGCATCTGCGCGTAGCGGTCTTCCGGCACCAGCACCTGTTGCTGATCGCCTTCGATCACCAGCGTTTCCAGCACCAGTTCACCGCCTTTGACCAGGCAGTCTTTCAGCGCCAGCAAATGCTCGATCGGTGAGCGACGGTGGTAGAACACGCCCATGGAAAACACAGTGTCGAAGCCTTCCAGGTTCGCCGGCAAGTCCTCGAACGGGAACGGCAGGTGCCACGCGTTCGGCGCCGACAGGTAACGTTGCACCGCCTGGAACTGGCAGAAGAACAGCCAGTTCGGGTCCACGCCGATCACACTGTCGGCACCGGCGCCGAGCATGCGCCACATGTAATACCCATTGCCGCAGCCTACATCGAGAATGCGCTTGCCCTTCAGGTCCAGGTGCGGCGCGACCCGCGACCACTTCCAGTCCGAACGCCATTCGGTGTCCACATGCACGCCGAACAAGTGGAACGGGCCCTTGCGCCACGGGCACAGGCCCATCAATGCGCTGTGCATCTGCGCGCGCGTGGCGTCGTCGCAATCGCTGTCGAGGGTCAGGCCATTGAGCAAATCGACTTCGCTGGGCTGGATCTTCGGCAATGCATCCAGCGCGCTCTGCCAGCGCTCCAGGTCGCCATGCCCCTTTTCCATCTTGCTATCGAGTTGCGCTTGCAGGCCCTGGGCCCACACGGCCAGGGGAGTGCCGACCAGATGGCGGGCGAGGGGGGACAGATCAATCATGGCAAGGCAATCAACGAGGCAAAGTTAAGACACTGGAACCACGGCACGACTTTCGAGAACCCGGCCGCCAGCAGGCGTTCGCGGTGTTCTTCGAGGCTGTCGGGCTTCATGACGTTTTCGATGGCGCTGCGCTTCTGGGCGATTTCCAGCTCGCTGTAGCCGTTGGCGCGTTTGAACGCGATGTGCAGGTCGGTGAGCAGCGCGTGTTCTTCAAGGTCATTGAAGCGCAGCTTTTCCGAGAGGATCAGCGCACCGCCGGGCAACAACGCCTGGCGGATGCGCCCGAGCAACGCCAGGCGCTGATCGGGGGCGATGAATTGCAGGGTGAAGTTCAGCGCCACCACCGAGGCCGGCTGGAACTGCAGCGCGAGGATATCGCCCTCGATCACCTGGACCGGCAGCAACTCCTGGAACATCGAGTCCTGGCCATTGAGGTACTCGCGGCAGCGCTCGACCATCGCCGTCGAATTATCCACCGCGATGACGTGGCAGCCGTCGGTACGCACGTGGCGGCGCAACGCCTGGGTGACCGCGCCGAGGGAGGACCCCAGGTCGTACAGCACACTGTTGGGCTGGGCGAACTGCGCGGCGAGCACGCCGAGGTTTTCGACGATGGTCGGATAACCGGGCACCGAGCGCTTGATCATGTCCGGGAACACCCGCACCACGTCTTCGTTAAAGGCGAAGTCCGGCACCTGGGGCAGGGGCTGGGCGAATAGGCGATCGGGTTCTTTGCTCACGGTTGTTCCGGCGACGAGGGGGGAAAGGCGGGCATTTTAGCCAAGTTGCTCCTTGGATGCGCGGGTTGTCTGATGGAACGCCGAGGCGGTGATGCCCCATTGGCCGAGCCAGTAAGTGGCGATCAGCAGATACGGCGCCGCGTCGAAGCTCAGCACAAAGCGATTGATACCGATCAGCGTGTCGGAAACCACAAACGATACGGCCCCCGCCGCCGCCAGTAGCGCCGAACGCTTGGGCACCGCGCTGCCCAGTCGCGCCAGCGCCCGCCAGAGCATCGCGCTGATCACCAAGGCGTAGACCACCACTGGAATCAGCAAGTCGCCGAGGCCATGGGCGATCAGGATGCTCAGCAGCATCGCGCCGACGCCCAGCGCCAGCACCAACGGCAGCCACGCCAAGCGTCGGCAGTCGCTGAAATAGGCTTTGAGGTACGCCAGGTGCGCGCACAGAAACGCGCCCAGGCCAAAGATAAACAAGTCGCCCGGCCACGCCAGCAACACATCGCCGACCAGGGAGAAAATCAGCCCCAGGCTGATCCAGCGTCGATAGTCGCTCGGCGGCGCGTCATGCAGCCAGCCCAGCAGCGCCAGCACCGGCAACGGTTTGACCAGCAGGCACAGTAACGCCGCGTGGACGGTCAGGCCGTAGATAAAGGTGCCGGCGCCCATCAACGCAAGAATCAGCCATGGCATATCAGTTCACCGTGATGGCGCAGTCGAACGTCTCGGCCGGTTCGGCTTCCGGTTCCCAGGGTTGCTGGGAGGTCAGGCGCAAACGGCCCTGGCCGGCCGCAAAGGCCTGGAAGCGCCAGGTGGACTGGCCGCCGCCGCCGATCACGCCGGATTCTGTGCTGCTGTAGACCTCGGGCCCCAGGGCGCGCAGCACGCCGCCGGCGGAATCCTGGATGGCCCAGCGGTAGCCGGTGGTGGGGTTGCTTGGCAGGGTCAGGATCAGGTTTTGTCCGTTTTTGAGCTGGAGCGGGCAGGCGCTCTGTTTTTCCACGCTGACGTTTTGCTGCGGGGCACTGGCGCACGCAGCCAGCAGGGCAAGGCTCAAGGGGAGAAGCAGGCGGGCAGCGGTCATGAAGACTCCGTTGATGTGCGACGAAGGGCGAGCATAACCGAAGATGCGACAGGGTGTGACAAGAGGGCGGCGACGGACGCCATCGCGCGCAAGCCCGCTCCCACATCTTGGCCGCCTTCCAAAGGATGTACTCGGTCAAGTGTGGGAGCGGGCTTGCGCGCGATGACGCCCGCCCAAGCGCTAAAGGACGATCAGAACAGCACCTTGGCCACGTCCGCAAAGCGCTTGGCGAAGTGGACGGTCATTCCTTCCTTCAGATACTCCGGCAATTCCTCAAAGCTGCCGCGATTCGGCTCCGGCAAGATCAGCTCGTGAATCTTCTGGCGCCGCGCCGCGATCACCTTCTCACGCACCCCGCCAATCGGCAGGACATGCCCGGTCAGCGTCAGCTCGCCGGTCATGGCCACGCCTTTCTTCGGTGGCTGGTTGCGTGCCAGCGACAACAGCGCACTGGCCATGGTCACGCCAGCGCTGGGGCCGTCCTTCGGCGTGGCGCCTTCGGGGACGTGCAGGTGGACGAAGGCTTCATCGAAGAACTTCGGATCACCGCCAAACGATTTCAGGTTGGAGCTGACGTAGCTGTAGGCGATTTCAGCGGATTCTTTCATCACCTCACCCAACTGCCCGGTGAGCTTGAAGCCGCGGTTGAGCGTGTGGATGCGGGTCGCCTCGATCGGCAGGGTCGCGCCGCCCATGCTGGTCCAGGCCAGGCCGGTGATCACGCCGACGCCAGACAGCACTTGTTCGTTGCGGAACACCGGGATGCCCAGGGAGCTTTCCAGGTCCTTGGTGCCGATCTTGATCACCGCGTCCGGCTCATCCAGCAGCTTGACCACCGCCTTGCGTACCAGCTTGCCCAGTTGTTTCTCCAACTGGCGCACCCCGGCTTCGCGGGCGTAGCCGTCGATCAATGCGCGCAGGGCGCCGTCGCTGATGGTCAGGCTGTTTTTCGACACGCCGGCTTTTTCCAGCTGCTTAGGCCACAGGTGGCGCTTGGCGATGGCGACTTTCTCTTCGGTGATATAGCCCGACAGGCGAATCACTTCCATGCGGTCCAGCAGGGGGCCGGGGATCGAGTCGAGGGTGTTGGCGGTACACACGAACAGCACTTTCGACAGGTCCAGGCGCAGGTCCAGGTAGTGATCGAGGAATTCGACGTTCTGTTCCGGGTCGAGGGTTTCCAGCAGCGCCGAAGCCGGGTCGCCCTGGAAGCTCTGGCCCATCTTGTCGATCTCGTCGAGCATGATCACCGGGTTCATCACTTCCACATCTTTGAGCGCCTGCACCAGCTTGCCGGGCAGGGCGCCGATGTAGGTGCGGCGATGGCCCTTGATCTCGGCCTCGTCGCGCATGCCGCCGACGCTGAAGCGATAGAACGGCCGCCCGAGGGATTCGGCAATCGATTTACCCACGCTGGTCTTGCCCACGCCCGGCGGGCCGACCAGCAGCACGATGGAACCGGCGACTTCGCCTTTATAAGCGCCCACCGCGAGGAATTCGAGGATACGACTCTTGATGTCGTCCAGCCCGGCATGGTGTTTGTCCAGGACCTTGCGCGCATGTTTCAGGTCGAGCTTGTCCTTGCCGTACACGCCCCACGGCACCGAGGTTGCCCAGTCCAGGTAGTTGCGCGTCACCGCGTATTCCGGCGAACCGGTTTCGAGGATCGACAGTTTGTTCAGTTCTTCATCGATGCGTTTCTGCGCCTGGGCTGGCAGCACTTTGCCTTCCAGGCGCTGTTCGAACTGTTCGACGTCGGCGCTGCGGTCGTCCTTGGTCAGGCCCAGCTCCTGCTGGATGACCTTGAGCTGTTCCTTGAGGAAGAATTCGCGCTGGTGCTCGCCGATCTTGCGGTTCACCTCGGCGGAGAGTTCTTTTTGCAGGCGCGCGACTTCAACTTCCTTGCGCAGCATCGGCAGGACTTTTTCCATGCGTTTGAGCATGGGCACGCAGTCCAGCACTTCCTGCAACTCATTGCCGGTGGCGGAGGTGAGGGCGGCGGCGAAGTCGGTCAGCGGCGACGGGTCGTTGGGGCTGAAGCGGTTGAGGTAGTTCTTCAACTCTTCGCTGTACAGCGGGTTGAGCGGCAGCAGTTCCTTGATCGCATTGATCAGCGCCATGCCGTAGGCCTTGACCTCATCGGTCGGCTCGGTCGGCTGGTGCGGGTATTCGACTTCCACCAGGTACGGTGGGCGATGGTGCTTGAGCCAGGTGCGAATCCGCACGCGGGTCAGGCCCTGGGCGACGAATTGCAGTTTGCCGTTTTCGCGGCTGGCGTGGTGGACCTTGACCAGGGTGCCGTACAGCGGCAGCGCGGAGGTGTCGAAATGCCGCGGGTCTTCGGGCGGCGTGTCCATGAAGAACAGGGCCAGGGAGTGATGGTCGGATTTGCTCACCAACTCCAGGGTTTCGGCCCACGGCTCTTCATTGACGATCACCGGCAACACTTGCGCCGGGAAGAACGGTCGATTGTGAATCGGGATGATGTAGACCTTGTCCGGCAGGTTCTGCCCAGGCAGGGCCAGGCCGGTATTGGACGAGTGAACCTCGGCGTTTTCAGGGTCGGCGTATTCGTTGGCGTCGTAATCGGGGGTATCTTGCTGGTCGCTCATGGGGCACCTGCATCAGGAAGTATGCAAGTTAGATGGGGCGGGCCAGCGGCGGTTTCAATGGCGGGGGCTAGATAGCAACATATTGCATGAAATTACTGCAGAGACCCGGTCAAGGTGGGAGGGGGCTTGCTCCCACAAGGTTAACCGCATGCCGTCAGCTGATTTTGTGCAGGTAGGCGGGCAGGGGCTGTTCCGGCAACACCGACAACACCTTCAACCGCTGCAACATCCGCTGCCGCGCCCGTTGCAGGTGCTCGCGCAGGTTCAACGCCGCCGCATCGAACGCGCCGTGCAGCAACAATTCAAGGATCAAGCGGTGTTCGGCGAGCATCGCCGGGTCGGCGCCGATCCCCAGCAAGCGATAGAAAATCCGACTGATGATCATCGGGCTCTGGCCCTGGCGGATCAGCGCGGCGATCTTGCGGTTCTGCAGGCCGGCCAGGCAGCGTTGGTGCAAGTCTTCTTCGATCTGCTCGATGGCTTCGAGGCTGCATTGCGGGCTGTCCTGGGCGTCGAGCACGCGTTGCAACATGGCTTCGAGCAGCGCGCGGTCAAGGTTCGGCGCGCTCTGGCGCAGCGCCTCGGGCTCCAGGCAGGCGCGCAGTTCGTAGTCTTCGGTGACTTCCCGCGCCGTCAACGGCCCGGCCAGCCATTGGGAATAGGGTTCTTTTTCCACCAGGCCACGGTCGCGCAGGCGCATCAGCGCTTCACGCACCACTGCGCGGCTGACGCCATAGTGGTCGGCGGCGGCTTGCTCATCCAAGCGGTAATGGCCAAAGGCTATGCAGGTGGACAGCGCCGCGCCGATTTCCTCGACGATCCGCTCGCCCAACGGCCGTGTATCCACCAACTCGTCCTCGTCGTTCAGGCCCAGGTGCGCAGCGCTCAGCGGCAGGCGCAGCGGTTCCATGGCCACGCCCTCGGGGTTGATCAGGTAACCGCGCCCGTTGAAACGGCAGATCAACCCTTCGGCATGCAGCAGGTCCAGCGCCTTGCGCACCGGCACGCGGCTGGTGCCGAACAATTCGGCCAGCGGCGCTTCGAGCAGGACCAAGCCGTGGCGGGCGGTGCCGTTGACGATCGCGTCACGCAAAAGCTGGTGAATCATCGCGTAACGGGAGGCCGAGGCGGACACTGCTTTCATCGTGTTCTCTGAGGTAAAGAGGTCTGGTGTATGTAGGACGAAGCCGGGGATTCTCTCATAGATGCGCCTGTCACTCCGCGCCACGTCGGTGGCACTTTTTTGGGGCCTTGAATCTAGGACTGTTACTTTTCTGCACTAAAATGTACTTATTAATAAAAGATACATTATTGGCTTGGGCGTGCGTTGCAGAGTCCGCGCCAGGTTTTTTTGCTTCCTACAAAACCATCTAGCCCGGCGCTCTGGTCGATAAAGCGCAATCGCCGGAAAGACCATCGACACAGACTGGCACGAAAGCTGCCTTTATTAAATGTACATTTTATTAATATATACGTTTTATGAGGGTCAACCTGATGTCAGACGCCACTTCAATGGCCGAGGATTTCGCCAGCGGTCGCAGCGACCCGGTGCAAGCCCTCGAACAGGCGCTCGACCACGCGAGCCGCGCGGCCGCGGTGTTTATCACCCTGACCGCCGACCGCGCCCGCCGCGAAGCCGAAGCCGCCGCCGCCCGGTGGCGCGCCGGCCAGCCCTTGAGTGTGTTCGACGGCGTGCCCCTGGCCTGGAAAGACCTGTTCGACGTGGCCGGCAGCATCACCACCGCTGGCGCCGCCTACCGCCGCGACGCGCCCGCCGCCTTGCTCGATGCGCCGAGCGTGGGCCTGTTGTGCCGCGCCGGGATGGTCAGCGTGGGCAAGACCAACCTCAGCGAGCTGGCCTATTCCGGTCTTGGCCTGAACCCGCATTTCGGCACGCCGCACAACCCCCATGGGCGCGACCAGCCGCGGATTCCCGGCGGTTCGTCGTCCGGTTCGGCGGTGGCCGTCGCCGCCGGCATCGTGCCCATCGCCATGGGCACCGACACCGCTGGTTCGATCCGCATCCCCGCCGCCTTCAACGGCCTGGTCGGTTACCGCAGCAGCAGTCGGCGCTACAGCCGCGACGGTGTGTTCCCGCTGGCCCGCACCCTCGACAGCCTCGGCCCGCTGACCCGCAGCGTGCGCGATGTGCTGGCTATCGACGACCTGCTCAACGGCCGCCGGCAAACCCATCGCGCCCGCAGCCTCAAGGGCCTGCGCCTGGTGCTTGAGCAACGCCTGCTGGATGACGTGCAACCGGCGGTGCGCAACAACCTGCTGCGCGCCGTCGAGCAACTCAACGCCGCCGGCGCGCTGATCGACGTGCGCCCGTGCGCCACCTTCCAGGCCACCCTGGAACTGATCCAGCAGCAAGGCTGGCTCGGCGCGTTCGAAGCCTTCGCCCTGCACGAAGCGCTGCTCGACAGCCCCGACGCCACTCGGCTCGACCCGCGTGTCCGGCGCCGCCTCGAAGCGGCGCGGTCGCTGCCGGCCAGCCGCCTGATCCAACTGATCGACGCGCGTCGCCGCCTGCAACAGCAACTGGTCGACGAGCTCGACGGCGCCCTGTTGATCACCCCGACCGTCGCCCATGTCGCCCCGGCGCTGGCAGCGCTGGAAGTCGACGACGAACGCTTTGCAAGCACCAACCTCGCCACCCTGCGCCTGACCATGCCCGGCAGTTTGCTCGACATGCCCGGCGTCACCTTGCCCAGCGGCTGCGACGCCCTGGGCTTGCCCACCGGGCTGCTGCTCAGCGCCCCGACGGGGGAAGACGCACGCCTGTTGCGGGCGGCGCTGTCCGTCGAATCCCAACTGACTATCTAAGGAGACACCCCCATGGCTAAAGACATCCTCTGTGCATTCGGCGTCGACGTTGACGCCGTCGCCGGCTGGCTCGGTTCCTACGGCGGCGAAGACTCGCCCGACGACATTTCCCGCGGCCTGTTCGCCGGTGAAATCGGCACGCCGCGCCTGCTCAAACTGTTCGAGCGCTACGGCCTGCGCACCACCTGGTTCATCCCCGGCCACTCGATGGAAACTTTTCCCGCGCAGATGAAGGCGGTGGCCGACGCCGGTCACGAAATCGGTGTACACGGCTACAGCCACGAAAACCCGATCGCGATGACCGCCGAGCAGGAAGAAATCGTGCTCGACAAGTCCATCGAACTGATCACCCAAGTGACGGGCAAACGTCCGACTGGCTACGTCGCACCGTGGTGGGAATTCAGCAAGGTCACCAACGAGCTGCTGCTGAAAAAAGGCATCAAGTACGACCACAGCCTGATGCACAACGACTTCCACCCCTACTACGTGCGCAAGGGCGACAGCTGGACCAAGATCGACTACAGCCAGCACCCCGACACCTGGATGAAACCCCTGGTGCGCGGCGAAGAAACCGACCTGGTGGAGATCCCGGCCAACTGGTACCTCGACGACCTGCCGCCGATGATGTTCATCAAAAAGGCGCCCAACAGCCACGGCTTCGTCAACCCGCGTCACCTCGAAGAAATGTGGCGCGACCAGTTCGACTGGGTCTACCGCGAACACGAACACGCAGTGTTCACCATGACCATCCACCCCGACGTGTCCGGCCGCCCGCAAGTGCTGCTGATGCTCGAACGCTTGATCGAACACATTCAGAGCCATGCCGGCGTGCGTTTCGTCACCTTCGACGAAATCGCCGATGACTTTATCCGTCGGCAACCGCGTACCTGATCCCCACCCCTTGTAGGAGCGAGCTTGCTCGCGAAAAACCTGAGAACGCCGCGTGCATCCAGGATGCCCGCGTCATCGTTGATGATTTTCGCGAGCAAGCTCGCTCCTACAAGATGGGTTCAAACCGCGTAGCTGACCCCCCACCTTTGAGGCGCGATTCATGTCCATCTACAACAAGCTTGACCTGACTGGCTGGAAACCCCGGCAACTGACGTCCCAGGAAGTGCGCTTCGCCACCTGGATCGCGTTTTTCGCCTGGGTGTTTGCGGTGTACGACTTCATCCTGTTCGGCACGTTGCTGCCGGAGATCGGCCGGCACTTCGGCTGGGGCGAGGTGGAGCAAGCTGAAATCGCAACCTGGGTGGCGGTGGGCACAGCGGTGGTGGCATTTGCCATTGGCCCCGTCGTCGACAAGTTGGGGCGACGCAAAGGGATCATCTTCACCGTGGCCGGTTCCGCAGTGTGCTCGGCGCTGACCGCGATCGGTGGGGCGTGGGGCAAGTCGCCGCTGATTCTGATCCGTTCGTTGGGCGGTCTGGGCTATGCCGAGGAAACCGTCAACGCCACGTATTTGAGCGAGCTGTATGGCGCCTCGGAAGACCCCCGACTGACCAAGCGTCGCGGGTTTATCTACAGCCTGGTGCAGGGCGGCTGGCCGGTCGGGGCGCTGATTGCCGCCGGTTTGACCGCGCTGTTGCTGCCAATCATCGGCTGGCAGGGGTGCTTCATTTTTGCTGCGATCCCGGCCATCGTGATTGCGATCATGGCGCGCAAGCTCAAGGAGAGCCCGCAGTTCCAGATCCACCAGCGCATCAGCGAGCTGCGTAAAAGCGGCGCGGTGAGTGAAGCGCAAAACGTTGCCGTGACCTATGGCGTGGACTACGACGAGCACAGCAAAGCCGGCCTCAAAGCCGCCTTCCGAGGCCCGGCCCGCCGCGCCACCCTGGTGATCGGCGCCGCGCTGTTGCTCAACTGGGCGGCGATCCAGGTGTTCAGCGTGCTTGGCACGTCGGTGATCGTCAGCGTTCACCACATCTCGTTCGAGAACTCGCTGATCATCCTCGTGCTGTCGAACCTGGTGGGTTACTGCGGTTACCTCAGCCACGGCTGGATGGGCGACAAGATCGGCCGCCGCAATGTCATCGGCCTGGGCTGGATGCTCGGCGGGCTGTCGTTCGCCGGGATGCTGTTCGGCCCGAGCAACATGGCGATGGTGGTCGGGCTGTACAGCCTGGGCCTGTTCTTCCTGATCGGGCCGTATTCGGCGGCGTTGTTTTTTATCAGCGAAAGTTTCCCCACCAGCATCCGCGCCACCGGCGGCGCGATCATCCATGCCATGGGCCCGATCGGTGCGGTGGTCGCGGGGTTCGGCGCGACGCAAGTGTTGTCCGCCGGCAGCGACTGGCAGACCGCCGCCCTGTGGTTCGGCGCCGTGCCGTGCTTTTTGTCCGGCGTGCTGATGTTCGCCGCACGCCATGTGCGCCCGGAAACCGTGCAGTAAGGAGTGTTCGATGAACCGTAAAGTTGCCTTGATTACCGGTGCCGCCAGCGGCATTGGCCAAGCCCTCGCCGTGGCCTATGCGCGTTGCGGCGTGGCCGTGGTGGGCGGGTATTACCCAGCCGATCCCCATGACCCGCGCACCACTGTGTCCTTGGTGGAGCAAGCGGGCGGCGAGTGCCTGATGCTGCCGCTGGACGTCGGCGACAGCGCCTCGGTGGACGCCCTGGCGGCCCAGGCCGTGCAGCATTTTGGCCGCCTCGATTACGCGGTGGCCAATGCCGGTCTGCTGCGTCGGGCGCCGCTGCTGGAAATGACCGATCAGGTGTGGGACGAAATGCTCAATGTCGACCTGACCGGGGTGATGCGTACCTTCCGCGCAGCGACCCGGCATATGCCCGCAGGCGGTGCGCTGGTGGCGATTTCGTCGATTGCCGGCGGCGTATATGGCTGGCAGGAGCACAGCCATTACGCGGCGGCCAAGGCCGGTGTGCCGGGGTTGTGCCGCTCGCTGGCGGTGGAGCTGGCGCCGTTGGGGATTCGCTGCAATGCGGTGATCCCGGGCTTGATCGAGACGCCGCAATCGCTGGATGCGCAGAACTCCCTCGGGCCGCAAGGCCTGGCCAAGGCGGCGCGGGCGATTCCGCTGGGCCGGGTGGGCAGGGCGGATGAAGTGGCGTCGCTGGTGCAGTTTTTGACCAGTGACGCGTCGAGCTATTTGACCGGGCAAAGCATCGTCATCGACGGTGGCCTGACCGTGCGCTGGCCCGACTGACCCACCTGGGTACTGTGTTTTTTCAGGAGTTTGTGTATGCCCCAACTGACTAACCGCCGCGCCGTGATCACCGGCGCCGGCAGCGGCATCGGTGCCGCCATCGCCCGTGCCTATGCCGCTGAAGGCGCGCGCCTGCTGCTGGCCGACCGCAATGCCGTCAGCCTCGCCGAAACCGCCGTCACCTGCCGCAACCTCGGCGCGCAAGTGTTCGAGTGCCTGGCCGATGTCGGCACCGTCGAAGGCGCCCAGGCCAGTGTCGACCGTTGCGTCGAACATTTCGGCGGCATCGATATCCTGGTCAACAACGCCGGCATGCTCACCCAGGCGCGTTGCGTCGACCTTACGATCGAAATGTGGAACGACATGCTGCGCGTCGACCTCACCAGCGTCTTCGTCGCCAGCCAGCGCGCCTTGCCGCACATGCTGGCGCAGGGCTGGGGACGGATCATCAACGTCGCCTCGCAACTGGGGATCAAGGGCGGCGCCGAGCTGACCCACTACGCCGCGGCCAAGGCCGGGGTGATTGGCTTTACCAAATCCCTGGCGCTGGAAGTCGCCAAGGACAACGTGCTGGTCAACGCCATCGCGCCGGGGCCCATCGAAACGCCGCTGGTGGGCGGCATCAGCGACACCTGGAAGCGCGCCAAGGCCGCCGAACTGCCCCTGGGCCGCTTCGGCCTGGCCGACGAAGTGGCGCCGACCGCCGTGCTGCTGGCCAGCGAGCCGGGCGGCAACCTGTT
The DNA here is from genome assembly GCF_059423025.1 of Pseudomonas sp. GW704-F2. Lineage (NCBI taxonomy): Bacteria > Pseudomonadati > Pseudomonadota > Gammaproteobacteria > Pseudomonadales > Pseudomonadaceae > Pseudomonas > Pseudomonas sp. GW704-F2. Next base: position 45,201 of record NZ_JBWKXO010000012.1, read on the forward strand.
CGTCGGCCAGACCCTGGGCCCGAACTCCGGCGATGTCATGCCATGAGCGGGGTATAGCCATGTGCGGACTCTGCGGGCTGCTCGGCGAAGACCTGCACTGGAGCGACCCCTTGGGCGACGAGTTGCCCCGGCGCCGCGAACGCCTGCGCCGGATCGCCGCGATCAACCAGGTGCTGGCGGTGTTCCGGCTCAAGGTCGAAGACTTCCAGGGCGCGTCGTACCTGCTGCTCGGCGCGACCGGCAAGCAGGCGTTGGCCAGTGGCCTGGATCAACTCTGGCAAGCGGCCGAAACCATGCTCGGGCGCCAACTGGACCCCCTCGACCCGCAACTACTCGATCACTTGGAATGCCCCCTGTAGGAGCGAGCTTGCTCGCGAAAAGCCCGAGAACGCCGCGTGCATCCAGGATGCCCGCGTCATCGTTGACGATTTTCGCGAGCAAGCTCGCTCCTACAAGGGGCGGAGGTAACATATGAGTCTTGCCCTCAACGTCATCACCGGCTTCCTCGGCAGCGGCAAAACCAGCTTGCTCACGCGCCTGCTGCAGGGCGAGAGCCTCGGCGACACGGCGCTGCTGATCAATGAGTTCGGCGACGTCGGCATCGACCACCTGCTGGTGGAAGAGGTGGCGCCGGACACGGTGCTGCTGCCCGGCGGCTGCGTGTGCTGCTCGATTCGCGGCGAACTCAAAGACGCATTGCTCAGCCTGTTGCAACGCCGCGAGCGCGGCGAGATCCCGGCCTTCAAGCGGGTGATCCTGGAAACCACCGGCCTGGCCGACCCGGCGCCGATCCTCGCGACCCTCAACAACGACGTGCAACTGCGCGGGCGTGTTCATATCGGCCTGGTCATCACCCTGGTCGACGCCAGCCACGCGGCCCTGCAGGAACGCCTGCACCCGGAATGGCTGGCCCAGGTGGCGGCGGCGGATCGCTTGCTGCTGAGCAAGACCGACCTTGTGGACGACTGCGCGCCGCTGCGCCTGCACCTGCAGGCGCTGAACGCGGGCACGCCGATCCTTGATAGCCGCGACATCCACAGCGGCGATCAACTGCTGCTCGGCGCAGGTCTGCGCAGCGCCGAACCGGCCGCCGAAGTCAGGCGCTGGCAACTGCACCGGACCACCACCGCCCGCCACGGCGCCGCGCAAGTCTGCTGCCTGAGCTTCGACCGGCCGCTGGATTGGGTCGGTTTCGGAGTGTGGTTGTCGATGCTGTTAAGATGCCATGGCGAACGAATCCTTCGCGTCAAAGGACTGCTCAACGTGAACGCAAGCTCGGCCCCCATCGTCATTCATGGTGTGCAGCACTGCCTGCATGCGCCGGTCCACCTGCCAGCGTGGCCGGGCAGCGACCGCCAATCGCGCCTGGTGTTTATCCTGCGCGGCCTCGACCCGGTGCTGCTGCGCCGCTCGTTTGAGGCGTTTTCACGGCGGTTCGCGGCATGATCACCTTAAGAGTCCTCGGTACGTCGGTGACCTTGCTCGAATGCTTGCGCGTGCGGGCCGAACAGGAACTGGGCATTCGCCTGGTGTACCAGGTGCATGACGTCGAACAGGCCCAGCGCATCGCCGTGATGCAGCCCGACAGCTACGACCTGTACGACCAGTGGTTCCACAACGTCGACTTCGTGTGGCCCGCCCGCGCGATCCAACCCATCGACACGCGGCGTATCGCCTTGTGGCATGAGATCAACGACCTGCCCAAGCGCGGTCGCCTGTCGCCCAGCGACCGCCTGGGCAGTGGCAGCGTGCCCAGCGAGCGGTTGTTTGTGCAGCACGATGGCAGCCTCGGCAGCACGGTCACCGAACGCATCAGCATGTTGCCGCTGACCCACAACGCCGACAGCTTCGCCTACCGCCCCGAGCGCCTGCCCGAGGCGTTCAGCCGCAGCAACGAAAGCTGGGGCTGGCTGCTCGACCCGCTGTTGCGCGCGCGCACCGCGCTGCAAAGTGACGCGGCCATCGGCGCGCTCGATGCCGCGTTGGCGGTGCAGGGCGCCGGGCTGGCGAGGTTCAGGGACATCGGCAACATGAGCATCGAAGAGATCGACGTGCTCGCCGATATCCTGGTGCGCAAGCAGAAGGAAGGGCACTTCGCGGCGTTCTGGTCCGACGATGAAGAAGCCGCGCAATTGATGCTCAGCCCGAACATCGATATCCAGAGCCTGTGGTCGCCGACCCTGATGCGCCTGCATCGCGCCGGGGTGAAGTACCGCCTGGCAGTGCCGCGTGAAGGCTATCGCGCCTGGTTCGGCGGCCTGTCGTTGTCGCGCCATGCCCAGGGCCCGGTGCTCGACGCGGCTTATGCGTACCTCAATTGGTGGTTGTCCGGCTGGCCGGGCGCGGTGATGGCACGCCAGGGTTACTACATCGGCAACCCGGCACGCAGCCGCGATCACTTGACCAGCGCCGAATGGGACTACTGGTACGCCGGCAAGCCCGCGCGCGAAGAGTTACCGGGCAGCGACGGCCTGCCGCTGATCGATATCGGCGAAGTGCGCGACGGCGGCTCCTATGAGCAGCGCATGGGGCATATCGCGGTGTGGAATTCGGTGATGGATGAACACAACTACCTGGTGCGGCGCTGGGGGGATTTCATGCGCGCGCGAGGCTGATGCCAACCAAAAAAGGCGGCTACCTGTGAGGGTAGCCGCCTTTGTTTTGCTGCAGGTTTTGCTTAATCCGGCAGTTTGAACGCCATCACATAGTCACCCTGCTTGGTGCCCAGGGAGCCGTGACCGCCGGCCACGACCAGCACGTATTGCTTGCCGTCCTTGCCGGTGTAGGTCATCGGTGTGGTTTGCGCACCGGCTGGCAGGCGACCTTCCCACAGTTGTTTGCCGTTTTTCACGTCATAGGCACGCAGGTACTGGTCGAGGGTGCCGCTGAGGAAGGACACGCCACCGGCGGTGGTGAAAGTGCCGCCCAGGCTAGGCACGCCCATGGTCAGCGGGACCGGAACCGGCGAGCTGTCGCGCACGGTGCCGTTCTTGTGCATCCAGATGGTTTTGTGGGTGGTCAGGTCGACCGCCGCCACATAACCCCACGCCGGCGCCTGGCACGGCAGGCCCATCGGCGACAGCATCGCTTCGAGGATCACGCCGTAGGGCGCGCCTTTGTTCGGCTGCACGCCTTGGGTTTCGCTGATGCGCGGGCCTTGCTTGGCAATGTCGGCGGCCGGGATCAGTTTCGATTTGAACGCCATGTAGCTCGGGTTCACGAACGCGATCTGGCGCACCGGGTCGACGGAAATGCCACCCCAGTCGAACACGCCGAAGTTACCCGGATAAACGATGGAACCTTGCAGCGAAGGCGGGGTGAACGCACCGTCGTAGCGCATGGATTTGAAATCGATGCGGCACAGCATCTGGTCGAACGGGGTCACGCCCCACATGTCACGCTCTTTGAGCGGCGGTGGCATGAAGTTCAGATCAGACTTCGGTTGCGTCGGCGCGGTGTGATCGCCCGCGACTGCGCCTTGCGGCACGGCCACTTCGTGGATCGGCACCACCGGTTGGCCGGTGGCGCGGTCCAGCACGTAGATGCTGCCTTGTTTGGTCGACGCCATCACCGCTTGTTTCACGCCGGCTTCGGTCTTGATGTCGATCAGCGAAGGCTGGCCGCCCACGTCCATGTCCCACAGGTCATGGTGGGTGAACTGGAAGGTCCACTTCACGTGACCGCTGTCGATGTCCAGGGCGGTCAGGCCGGCGCTGTATTTTTCCGAGTCTTCGGTACGGTCGCCGCCGTATTGGTCGGGCATCTGGTTGCCCATCGGCAGGTAGAGCATGCCGAGTTTTTCATCCACAGAGAACATGGACCACATGTTCGGCGAGTTGCGGGTGTAGGTCTTGCCTTCGGCCAACGGGGTGGTGTCGTCCGGGTTGCCGCTGTCCCAGTTCCACACCAGCTTGCCGGTGTGGACGTCGAACGCGCGGATCACGCCGCTGGGCTCGTCGGTGGAGACGTTATCGGTGACGTGACCGCCGATCACCACCAGGTTTTTGGTCACCGCCGGTGGCGAAGTGGAGTAGTAACCGCCTGGGGCGAAGCTGCCGATATTGGCACGCAGGTCGACCTGGCCTTTGTCGCCGAAGTCTTCGCACATCTTGCCGGTGTCGGCGTTCAGAGCGATCAGGCGGGTGTCGGCGGTCGGCACGAAGATGCGTTTCGGGCAGGCGTTCGGCGCGGCAGCCGGGCTGGCGCTGCCGGTCGGGCTCTGTTCGGAGGCGTAGGCGGCGTCATCGTGATACGACACGCCACGGCAGGTCATGTGCGCCCAGCCCTTGAAGTTTGCGGCACCTTCGGTGCTGATCTTCGGGTCGAAACGCCAGATTTCCTTGCCGGTATCCGGGTCCAGGGCAATCACCTGGCTGTGCGGGGTACACACGTAGAGCATGCCGTTGACTTTCAGCGGGGTGTTTTCCGCGGTGGTCTCGCCCGGGTCGTTCGGGCCTGGGATGTCGCCGGTGCGGTAGGTCCACGCTGGAACCAGTTTGTGGGCGTTTTCCGGGGTGATCTGCGCCAGGGGCGAGTAGCGATCGCCGTAGGCCGAACGGCCGTAGGAATTCCAGTCGCCATCGGCCTGGGTCGGCGCGGCGCTGGCCATGCCCGGTACTGCGTCGCGGTCCAGTTGGCCTTTGATTTCACCCGGGTGGGTGAATTGGCTGGCCACGGCGGCAGCGCCGGCCAGGACCACGGCCACGCTCAGCGCGCCGGTGCCCAGCGGTGCCGATTGGCCACGCAGCAACGGACGGCGAAACCATGGGAGCAGCATGACGATGCCCAGGGCGAACAGCAGTGCCAGGCGCGGTACCAACTGCCACCAGTCCAGGCCGACTTCCCACAGTGCCCACACGGTGCTGGCGAAGAGTACCAGTGCGTATAGGCCCAGCGCGGCGCGGCGGGTGGCCAGCAGCAGAAGGCCGGTCAGGGTGATGCCGATGCCGGCCAGCAGGTAGTACAGCGACCCGCCGAGCAGGCTCAGCTTGATACCGCCGGCCAGTAAGGCCAGGCCCATGATCAGCAGCAAGACGCCTAGCAGCCTGGGCAGTAGGCGGCTTGGGCTTGAGGCACCATCAGTGCTCATAGTGTGTTTCTCCGTGACGTTGGAATTATGTGTCCCCGTGTGTCTTCACTGTAGATGACGATTTGGCACGGGCTTGGTTCAGCGTGAGTCGGTTTTTCCTGGGGATAGCGGGGGGTATCCACAGGGGGGTGATTTATTTTTAGGCGCGGTCGGGTGTGAGACAGCGCTGTCTTTGTGGCGAGGGGGGTTCGGTAGGTTGGGGTTGACCGAGAGTGAATCGTTTCAGGTTATTGCCGCCAAGGATAATGCGGTGGGGCGTTGAGAGAAAGTGAAAATCGCAAGATGCATTATTTCGGATTTGGTAACAGTGACAGAATGTCGCTGTTAAACGGGGGGCGGTGTTGGCGTGGTGGCTTTGTAGGCAGCCCGGGGAGTGGGGTGTATATCCGTTTCTTTGGTAACGGCGGCTATGGGTTCCGCCCTTACGGCGGGTCACTTTGGAAAAGCCCCAAAGTAACCAAAGGGCTCTTGCCCCACCACTCGGCACCTCGCCTAGGCTCGGTGTGCCCGAACGCAGGCTTGAATCCGTGGGCCGCCGTCATGGGCCATCCCTGGCCCAGGACGGCTAACCCGGCGTCCTGCCGGGTTACCCACGGATTCAAGCCTGCGTTCGGCCAGCGTGGTTTAACGGGGCGCCTCAGATCAAGATCAAGAGCCTCGCTTCGCATTGTGGAGTGCTTTGGATCAAAAGCAGGTCAAAAGCCTCGCTTCGCATTGTGGAGTGCTTTGGATCAAAAGCAGGTCAAGAGCCTCGCTTCGCATTGTGGGGCGGTTCTTTTTGGGGCGTTAGAAGGTGGTGCGCAGGCCCACTTGTACGCTTCTGCCTGCTGCCGGGGCGATGTCGCGCAGGATCGAGCTGGCATAGCGCACGGTTTGGTTGGTCAGGTTTTCGCCATTGACGAATGCCAGCCACTGGCTGCCGCCGACGTTGAAGCGATAGCCGGCGCTGGCGCCCAGTGTGGTGTAGCCGTCGGTGCCGCTTTCGTTGGAGGGCACACGGCCTTGTCCGGCGGCGTGTTCGATGTCGATGCGCGCTTGCCAGCGGTCCAGTTCCCACAGCAAGCCGCTGTTCAGGCGCAGCGGTGCGATGCGCGGCAAGGCTTCGCCGGTGTCGAGGTTGGTGGCGCGGGTGTAGTCGCCCGACAGTTCCAGTGCGAACTTGCCGTAGGCGCCTTCGCCGAGCTTCCAGTGATCCTGGGCTTCAAAGCCGGCGAAACGGGCGCGCACTCCCGAGTATTCGTATTCGGGGATGCCGCCGGCGTCTTCTTCACCTTCGTCGTTCAATGTGCGACCTGTGCCCAGCAGGCCGATGTAGTTGGAGAAACGGCTGTAGAACACGCCGAAGCTGCCCTTGTGCGTGCCGTTGTCAAAGCGCAGTGCGAGGTCGCTGGATACGGCTTTTTCTTTCTTCAGGTTGGCGTTGCCCAACTCGTAGGTGCCGGTGGCGACGTGAGCGCCGTTGGCGTACAGCTCGTAGAAGGTCGGCGCGCGCTCGGTGTAGCCCAGGGTTGCGGCCAGCGACCAGATCGGCGTGAGGGTGTACACCGCGCCGGACGACAGGCTGCCGGCGGTGAAGTCGTTGGTCTTGTCGGCATTGGCGAAGCGCGCGTTGCCTTTGCTGTCCGGGTCGACGCTGGTGTGCTCCAGGCGCCCGCCGAGGCTGAGTTTCAGGCGCTCGGTGGCCTGCATTTCTTCGAGGATGAACAGCGCGCCGGCGTTGGTGTCGGTCTGCGGTACGAAGGCTTCTTCGCCGAGGGCCGAGAACTCGTTGCGGGTCACTTGTGCGCCGACCACGCCGTCGAACGGGCCGAGCGGCTGGTGGCGCGCTTCAACCCGGGCTTCATAGCCTTTGTTCTTGAAGATTGTGCCGGTTTCGCCGCCTTCGATTTCGCGGTGCTCGTAGTCGGTGTAGCCGGCGTCGAGTTTCACCGAGGTGAACGGGCCTTGCAGGTTGCGTACCTCGGAGGCAAACGCGTAGTGGTCCTGCTTCATGCGGATTCGCACAGCCTGTTCGGCGGGTGAGCCGTAGTTGCTGTCGTAGGTGCTGTAGGACAGCCCGGCATAACCGTCGTCCCAGGTGTAGGAACCGCCCAGCGCACCGCCGTCCTGGCGCCCGTCGCTGTTGCCCAGGCGGCCGTTTTTGCCGGGGCCGTCTTCGGCTTCCGGGGCGTGGCGGCTGCGGGCTTGGCCCGGTATTTTGAGGTCGTTGAATTCCCGCGCATTCGCGTCCAGGTGCAGGGCGAAGGTGCCGTTGCCGGCTTCGAGTTTGCCCGCGCTGCTGCGCGTGGTGTCGGCGCCGCCGTAGCGTAATTCGCCGGCGCCGTGGATGCCTTCGATGGCTTCGGTGGGGATGCGATTGTCGAAGGTGTTGACCACCCCGCCGATGGCGCTGCCGCCGTACAACAGGGCCGCCGGGCCGCGCACGATTTCGATGCGGTCGACGTTGACCGGGTCCAGCGGCACGGCGTGGTCGTAGGACAGCGACGACGCATCCAGCGCGCCCACGCCGTTGCGCAGCAGGCGAATGCGGTCGCCATCCTGGCCGCGGATGATCGGTCGGCTGGCGCCCGGGCCGAAGTAGGACGACGACACGCCCGGTTGCTTGTTCAGGGTTTCGCCGAGGCTGCCTTTTTGCTGCAGGGTCAGCTCATCGCCTTCCAGCACGGTGGTCGGCGACGCCAGTTGCGCGCTGCCCAGGGGGTTGGCGGTGATGACTTGGGGTTGCAGTTCCAGCGCATGGGCTTCGGAGCAGATCAGCAGGGCGGCGGCGAGGGGCGACAAGCGCCAGGCAGAGGAGAGGGACATCGGACATTCCTTGGCAAACGACAAAAAGAGAAGGCGGCAAACGGTAACGAACAGCTTACGGTTGATAACTATCGTTACAATATAACATCTCTTTTTATCCTGAAAAGGGCAACTTTTCCCCAGGGGCTATATTCAATGCGGTGCTTCCACCTGTTCGCCCCGTCGGCTAAGGTGCGCGGCTGTATTTCCTCTTTTTGCAAAAGGCCTGGCATGACCGCGACAAGCAACGACCCGCTTCACGGCGTGACTCTGCAACACGTCCTCACCACCCTGGTGGAACACTACGAATGGAGCGGTCTGGCCGAGCGCATCGATGTCCGCTGTTTCAAGAGCGACCCGAGCATCAAGTCGAGCCTGACGTTCCTGCGCAAAACCCCGTGGGCGCGGGAGAAAGTCGAAGGGCTGTACGTGAAACTGATGCGTACCAAACGCCCGTTGGACTGAGCCCATGAAACGCTGTGTGACGGCGGCGGCCCTGGCCGGTTGGGTGGGGTTGGCGATTCAGCAATACCTGATTTTCTATTCGCGCTGGTCGACGGGCGCCAGCCTGTTGGGCGGGCTGGTCAACTTCTTCAGCTTCTTCACCGTGTTGACCAACACCCTGGTGGTGGTGGTGCTGAGCTACGCCGTGGTTGATCGTGATTCAGCGGCGAAGCGGTTTTTCCTGGCGCCCAGGGTCAGCAGCGCGATTGTCGCCAGCATCGTGCTGGTGAGCCTGGCCTATAACCTGTTGCTGCGGCACCTGTGGCAGCCCGAAGGGTTCCAGTTCATCGCCGACGAATTGCTGCACGACGTGATGCCGCTGCTGTTTGTCGTCTACTGGTGGCGCTGTGTGCCCAAGGGCACGTTGCAGTGCAAACACATTGGCCTGTGGGTGTTGTACCCGTTGGTGTACTTCGCCTATGTGCTGCTGCGCGGGGATTTGCTCGGGCAATACCAGTACCCGTTTTTCGACGTCGGCACCCTCGGTTATCCACAGGTGTTCGTGAATGCCGGGGGGATTCTGGCGGGGTTCGTGCTGATTGCTCTGGCGGTGGTGGGGTTGGATAAAAGCATCAAACCCCACGGATGACTCATTCTTCCTCACTGCTCTCGGCGCGCCAGTAGCCGACGGCCTTGAGGAACGCTTCATCGACCTTGTGCGTATCCAGCAGCACCCGGCGCACCTGGCGCGACAGCTTGGTTTCCATCGCGACGAAGGTGTACAGCGCACCGCTCGGCAGCGTCAGTGCGCGCACGGTGTCGAGCAGGTCGGCCTGGCCGCGCACCACCCAAATCACTTCTACCTCGGCCGCGCTTTGCAGTGTTTGCCGTTCCGCCGCATCGGCGATTTCGATCACCGCCAGCACCGTGCGCCCGGCCGGCAGTTCTTCGAGGCGGCGGGCGATGGCGGGCAGGGCGGTTTCGTCGCCGATCAGCAGGTAGCTGTCGAAGATGTCCGGCACGATCATCGAGCCCCGTGGGCCGCCGATGTACAGGTGCTGGCCGACTTGAGCCTGCTCGGCCCAGGTGGAGGCGGGGCCGTCGCCGTGCAGCACGAAGTCGATGTCCAACTCGCCGAGGCTCAGGTCGAAACGCCGTGGCGTGTAGTCGCGCATGGCCGGCTGCGGGCCATCGCCCTTGATGCTGAAGGTCGGGCTTTGCAGCGCGGCTTGCTCGGCGGCGTTCTGCGGGAACATCAGCTTGATGTGATCGTCACTGCCCAGGCTGACAAACCCCGCCAGTTCGGGGCCGCCGAGGGTGATGCGGCGCATGCGCGGGGTGATATCGACCACCCGCAGCACGTCGAGGCGACGGCGTTTGATCTCGTGGCTGACGCGATGGATGACGGGCGTATTCATTGATTTTCCCCCTGGACAGCTTGAACGGCCGGGCCGTCGACGATGGCTTGTGCGGTGCTGTTGAGCAGCGTGGCGACCCGCGCGATTTCTTCGGCGCTCCAGCGTCCGTGGTGCAGTTGCAAGGCATGACGCAGGTTATGCACCGCCTCGTGGATTTCGGGCGGGCGATCATGGCCGCGCAGCGAGCGTTTGCTCACGTCGATACGCATTCGCACGCCTTCCAGTGCAATCGCCTGCTCACTTAAAGAAAGACGACCGGCGTCGGTGATGGTGTAGCGTTTTTTTCCGCCTTCGGCATCGCCGCTGATCAATTCGCTTTCTTCAAGGAAGGTCAGGGTCGGGTAGATCACACCGGGGCTGGGGCTGTAGGCGCCGTCGAACAGGCCTTCGATCTGGCGGATCAGGTCGTAGCCGTGGCACGGCTGCTCGGCGATCAGCGCCAGCAACAGCAACTTCAGGTCGCCGGGGGCGAACACGCGTGGGCCGCGACCGCCGCGTTCACGGCCGGGGCGTTTTTCGAAGCCGTCGCGGCCGTCGCCGTGGGAATGGGGATGATGCTCTCTCATTTTGGGTCTCTCCGTTTTGGTTAAGATATAACTTAAGATATATCTTTAGACTGTTCAAGATCAGTCGACCAACGGTCGCGGCCTACTTAACTACCACCGTCCCGCGTGATGCGCCCAGCATGCTGATGGCTCTTCCCATGTGCATGGAGCCAGTGCGATGAGCACATTGATTTCTCCCCCTTACTCGCCAACCTCCTTGGAAATACGCGGTTATCTGCATCAGATCGGTCACCAGTTGCTCGAAACCGACACCCCGTTACTGTCCAAGCGGCCGCTCCCCGTCGAGTTACAACAGCTTGAAACACTCAACCAGACGCTCACGGCGCACGCGCGCGCTCACTTCGACCGCTGTCGTGCGCTGTATGCCGATGTGGCGCAGGTCGACCTGCAAAGTGACGAGGGCAAGCAACGGCTGGCGACGCTCAAGCGCGACCTCACGGCGCACTTGCAGAAACTGGACGAAACCGGGGTGTTGGGCGGCCAAAGCCTGCGCACGTTCATGGCCAACGACGCCGGCCTGGTCGCGTTGGAACTCGAAGCCAGGCTCAACATCCAGGACTCTCTGCTGCATCGTGAAGAGGCCCGCCTGGTGCAGAACCTGGGGCTCGGGCCGAGCTTTCGACCGGGCATCTATGCGCTGACGTTCAGCTATCGAGCCCAGACGATCGAGTTCGCCGGGGCCTTTGTGTTGACCGAAAAAAACACCCCCGTGGTCGCGCAGCTGACCCCGGCCGACGATGCCGGCTACGTCGTGCTGTTCACGCCGGCCCGCGGCTTCGAGTCGTTCAGCTCGCTGGCCGAGATGAACCGCCGACTGCGCGAGACGATGGCGGTCGGCAGTTGGCGCAAGGAGTTCATGCGCCTGCTGCCGCGCCAGTACTGGGGGCTGTCCGTCATGGGCGTCTGGCCGTTGCAACTGGTCCCCATCAACAGCGAACCGCTGTGCGAACACACCTACGACGCCAGGCTGGCCAAACGCGCGCTGGATATCGATTGGGCCTTGAGCCTGGACGCCAACCCCGACCATAGCGCCCGGCAGCTGCTTGCCGAGCTGGACGACGCGATTCGCGCGGCCTTGCCCGACCTCAGCCCGCGCCTGGAGTTGCGCGCCCAGCGCCTGCTCGACCGTTGCCTGGAACACAGCGCCCCGGCCTGGTATCGCAACGCGCCGAGCCACCAGCGCGAGGCCCTGGCGCGGCAGCTGAGCGAGTACGACGAGGCCCGCCAAGCCCTGCTGAACCTGTTCGGCCATGCCGCCTCGCCGCAGGCCCTGGCGCGCTATCAGTTGCTCGAACAACTGGCCGCTGACCTGGAAATCACCGACCTGGACCCCGACCGCCTGCAAGTCCGCACGCGCCGCAGTGTGGCCAGGGTCGGCGCCTACGAGCAGAAACACAACCTGACCGCGCTGGCGCTGCGCGGACTGCACACCGGCGACGAACTGCCCGGCTCGGCGTTTTTGCTCAATACCACCCTCACGTATGCCGACGCGCCGCTGCCCGAGCGCTATCAAGACCTGACCCCGGCCTATCTGGTCAGCCTGCTCGACAGCCTCAAACCGCGTGCGGAGTTTGAGGCCGTGCGCCGCGAGTACTACGCCAAGCCGCAGATCCACGCCGCCATCGAACAGATGCTCGACCGCCGCATCAATGCCCTGGCCTACGCGGCTACGCTGCAAAACCACATCACCGAGGCCGACTATCAACGCGTTACCCGCCTGCGTCGCGGCACCGACGCGCAACTGCACGCGAGCAGCGTTGCGCTCAATGGCTGTGTGCTCAAGGACTTCTGGCTGCTGCGCGAGCGCGACGAGCAGGGCGCGATCCAGCGCTTGCTGCTGTGTACCCCCGAAGCGCCGCAGGCCCAGCAGTTTCATGGGTTCGACACGGAAACCGGCTGCCAGGCGCATATCCTCGGCTGGTGCGCGGACGAAACCATGCGCGCTTATCTGCTGGGGCAAGTCGCCCTCAAGTCTCGTGTGGGTCTGGAAACGTTCATGGCTGGCCTGGGCTTCATTCCGGCGCGCCAGGAATATCGCCACGTCACCTTCAGCCAGGCGGTGGACCACGCCGATTGCCTCAAGGCCCTGCGCGCCCAACTGCTGCAGGTGCAGACCGACGATTACCACTGGGGCACCCCGATGTGGTACCGGGCCGCCACCGAGGCCCGGCGTCGACAACTGACTCAACTGGCGGAAAACGCTGAAGGCGCGGCGAACACCTATGCGCAAAACCCGTTGTCCGACGCCCGCTTCATCAGCTTCGAGCGCTTCCTGCATGCCCAGGCCAAGACGCAGCTCAACGCCCTGCTGGGGCGCCAGCGGCAAAACGATGTCGACCCCGATACGGTGTGGGTGCATTACCCCAAAGACTTCCCGGCGTTGACGCGCCCCGCGTCGGTGTCCTACACCCGCCTGTATCGCGATGGTTATGAGGATTCGCTGGGGTTTCTCGACGCCAGGTTCGACACCGTCGCCACCTTCATGGGCCCGGCCGGGGTCGACCTGAGCAAGCTCACGCCGCGCAACGTCGCGCTTTCGGTGCGCGGCGTATGGATCGGCCAGCGCTACGCCGATGAAGTCCAGGCCACACTGCAAAACCCGGCCAGCCCCGGTTATGCCCTGCGCCGCGACGCAACGCTGGCGATCAACCAGTTGCAGTTGCACAGCGCGGCGCTCGAATCGCGCCTCAAAGGCCATATCGCCCAGGTCGATCTGGATTGGCTCGAGCGCGCCATCAAGAGCCTGGACGACACCTCGGTCGAGACGCGCAGCACCTACAACGTGCATCGCCTGATGATCGACGGCGACTGGGTGATCGACACCTTGCTGTTCAGCCACGGCGCGAACCCGGTGTTGCTCTATACGCCGCAGGCACCGGACGGCGTGTTCTTGCGCGAAGCCCGGCTGTTCAACTACCTGCTGAAAAAAGTCGACGGCATGCTCGATTACTTCAGCGCCCGCGTCGGTGTGCAGTCCCGGGTGCGCGTGCGGCGTTTTCTGCAAACCGCCCAGGCCGGCCTGCCCGCAGACCTCAACAGCACCGACCTGAGCCTGGCGCGCTACGACGCGATCGAGCGCGTGCCGCCCGTGCTCGACCTGCGTCACCTGCTGCACGACATGAAGCTGCAACGCAAGATCGATGACGTCGCCGCCACCACGGTCAATCGCAGCGACATGATCATGGGCCTGGTCTGGAGTTGCCTCGAACCGCTGATCGCCATTGCGACCGCGCCGTTCCCGGTGTTGAGCCTGAGCCTGGGCCTGCTGCTGGCGCTCAAGGACGGCATGCTGGCCCTGCACGCCTACAACCAGGGCGACACCGATGCGGCGCTGCAACACTTCGTCGGCTACTTGAGCAACAGCCTCGGCGCAGTGTTCACCGACCTGCGCCCGGCACTCAAGTCCATCGGCCCGCTGCTCCGGCCGATGCGCCACCTCATGCGCCCAGCAGCGCCGCGCCAGGCCATGGCGTTGATCCAGCAACTGCAGCCGCCGAGCCCCGCGCTCGCCGGTATGCAGGCGGTGTGGTTCGAGGGCCGGCCGTTGTGGGCGGGCAAAACCCCCGATGCCCTGGGCCGCTATCTGCTGTTTCACCAGGACCCGGTGAGCGGCAAACTCGTGTCGACCGCCCGCCTGGTCAACCAGAACGCCGAGGGCCGCTGGGTGCGCTCGGGCCTCACCGGCGGGGCGCCGAAACGCCCCGCGCCAAGCCCCCACGCGTTGCAGCGCTATGAAGTTCCGCCGGAGCTGGCCAAGGACTACGAAAGCGTTCTGAGCGTGGAGTTTCGCAACACCTCCAGCGTCGATGAGTTGTTGGGCGAGGGCACCCGCGACAGCCTGCTGACCTATGAAATGGCCCCGCTCCAGGCCCCTTACCTGCACGCCTACCTGCAGTTGCGCGGCGATGCCGACACGTTCTTCGCCCAGCTCAATCCCATCGTCCCCAGGGCCGATGTACTGGCCTTCGAAGCCAGCGCGAGCCATCGGCACATCCTGGAAAGCGCCTTCAAGGAAAACCCCGGCTTGGTGGTGGGCGCCGTGCCTGGCTCGCTCGCCGCCAAACAGCTGCTGATCGACAATATGCACACCCTCTACGAGCAGGGCGTGCGGCGCCTGTACATCGAGTACCTGCCGGCGGACCTGTTCCGGGGCAAACTGGACAAGTTCAACGCCGGCGGCAGCTACTGGCACATCAGCGAGTACCTGAAAAAAGTCGAGACAGCCCTGGGGATCGCCAACGACTCGCCGCACTCCTATCGCGCCCTGATCCTTGCGGCGCGCCGGCAAAACATCGCCGTCTGTGGGCTGGACGCGTCCACCGGCTACGAGGTGGACAAAGCCTTCAACCTGAAAAACGGTGCGCTGGTCAGCCCTCGGCCCAACGCCCAGCGAAACTTCTACTCCCACACGCTGATCGAGGCCGACATCGGCGCAAAACCCGGCGAAGGGTGGGTCGCCCTGGTCGACAGCCGCCGTCTCAACACGCACACCCAGACCCCGGGCCTGGCCGACCTGCAAAAGACCCTGAGTGTGCGCGTCGAAGACGTCGCCCCCGGCCAACTGGTGGGCATCTGGAACGATACGCCCGGCGCGATCGTCGACGACCCGGCGGCCAAAGCCGACTTCAAGCTGACCCTGCAAACCGCCTACACGGCGCCCCCGGCATTCGTCACCGCGCCTGGCCGCGCAAACGCGTACAGCGAGTTCGACATCGACTCGCGGTTCGTCCCCGAGCTGCATGAAATGGGCAAAGGCGCGCATGCGTTCGACACCCGTTATGGGTCGCTCAACCCGAAAATCGCCGCTGCCGAAAGCGCCTTCCGCAAGACCCGCGAGCGCCTGAGCACAGCGGCGCAGGCGTTCTTCAAAACCCCTGAACTACCCCCCAGGCCGACGTTGCCGGACCTGCCGGCGAACACCACGCCCGCCGACTTTATCGCGCAAAGCTACCAACACGCTCGGGGGCTGATTGTCTGTGAGAGCCACGTCGAGCAATCGAGCAAGGCGCTGCTGATCGATCAGATGAAGGCGCTCAAGCAGCAAGGCGTCAAAACCCTGTACATGGAGCACCTGTTCACCGACCTGCACCAGGCCGACCTGGATACCTTCCAGCGCACGGGCGTATTGCCCCCAGCGCTCAAAGACCGCCTGTGGACCCTCGACCGGGGCCACATGCCCGAGTACCGCGGGCCGCACACCTACACCAGCGTCGTGGAAGTGGCAGGCAAACACGGCCTGCGCATCCGCGCATTGGATTGCGTATCGAGCTACCACACCAAGGGCATGAGTGCGCCGCAGACGTCGCGCATTGCGATGTTCAACTTCTTTGCCGGCGAGGTCATCCGTCTAGACCAGGCTGCCGAGGGCGTGCACAAGTGGGTGGCGCACATGGGCAATGCCCATGTGCATTCGGTCGAAGGGATTGCGGGGGTGGCCCAGACGCAAGGGGCGATCAGCCTGCGGCTCTCAGATGTACCGGCGGGCACGGCCAGCGAGCTGCGCTCAGGGCTGCAATGGACCGTCGCCTACGGATCGTCGTTGTACCCCAACCGGCTGACGGCGATCCGCAGCGACTTCACCCTGGCTGTCGGCGTCCCTGGCATGCGTCCTCCTCGCGCCTATGTTCCCGCCGATCGTTCACGCTTGACGCGACCGGGGCAGTTCATGGTCGAGCAGCTTTCACCCCATGAAGTGAATCTGGTGCATCACTCGCGCAGCGGCGAGATCCTTTCCACGCCGGTGCAGATCGACGATCAAGGCCGCTTCTTCATCGAGCGCTGGGCAGAACTGAAGGACGAGCGGTTCAGCGCGTTCGAACGGCTGCTCTCGGCCCTCGATCAGGTGGTGAAACTCACCCACGTCCAGTAAGCCTGACCCCCCTGCCGGCGCGGGCAGGGGGGTGGAAAAGTCCAGATCCTACGTCAATAACAGCGTCGTCAATCTAGGCGGTGGCCGCTGAAAGCGTAGAGTCATGCCCTCGTGTAGTTCCAATACTACAGATATGAAGTTGTGCGTTAAGTGTCTCTTGATAACTGTACTGCTTTTATTGAATTATCTGTGTGTCATTAACGTCTTACAGTCGTTTTTTTAAAAATCGTATTTATTGCATTTCTTCCTCCAGCGTAATGGCCTATTGGCCTGCATGTTTCTCGGAGCTTGCCTGCTTACTTTTAAAGCGCATTGGTCGAATATTTCCCGGCGTTGAATGTTCAGCCAAACAATGAACATTGCGCCGCGCTGTTAGTTGGAAGTGAGTCTTGACTTGCTTTTTAGTTAACCGCCTTCCTTTAAATGACTACTAGGTATTCAAGCATGATCAAGAAGTTTGCTGTTCTGCTCCCGCTGGCTGTTGCGGTATTGGGTTCTTCGGCTGCCATGGCCGCCAACGATGCAAGCACCACGATCAACATCAAGGCCGACATCCCTACCAAGCAGTTCCACGCCCAGCCCCTGGACCCCAACTTCGGTCGCGACGAAATCATGACCTACAACACCGTGACCGGCGAACTGAGCACGCTGTCCTCGATGTTCACCCTGAAAAACACCGGTGGCTCGATCGACGCCTACCTGCAGGACGGCCCGGCGGCGCTCACCAACGGCACGGACTCGATCCCGCTGACCATCACCCTGGGCACCGTGGCCCTGACCGGTAGCCCGCAAGAAGTGGCCGCCGACGCAGAGTCCAACCCCGGCCTGCAAAAGCTGATGACCATCAAGGCCGCCAAACCGGCGGACACCCAGACCGGTCTCTACACCAGCGTCGCCACCGTGATCTTCGACAACGTGCCGCGCACCGCTTTCTAAGCACCCGGCCCGCGATAAGGCCGCGCCTTATCGATCACACCCACCGCCCGCAGGTTGTGTTCGCCTGCGGTCGGTTTCCAGATGGTTTGCAGTTCGCCATAGAGTATTAAGTTCATGTTCCCGATGAAACCCATCGCGGCGGCGCTGGCCCTGCTTGCCTGTTCGGCTGCCTGGGCGACGGCTGATAACAGTTATACGCCGCGCAGTTTACTGGCTCAGGCGAAAGGTTTGCCGAGCGAATTCGAAGAGCATTTTTTTGATGTGCCCCTGGCCGTGCGTATCGAACGCGACGAAGTCTTTCTGGGCGAGGCGATGGTGATACTTTCGCGCGATGACCGCCTCACGCTGCTGGACTTTACCGATATCAGCGACAGCCCGATACAACCCGCTGAGCGCGATACCTGGAGCGACTACCTGCAACAAGGCGCGGCCCTGGGAAGTTGCACGCAAACCTGCCCGGAGAAGATGTTGGCGGTGCATTACAACCTGGAAAACTCGCTGGTCTCGATCCTCACGGAGAACGCCGAGCACGACACCGATCATCAACGTTATTACCACCAGCCCCAGGACGGCAGCACGGGCTTGATTGTCAGCAACCAGTTGAACCTCAACGGCGGCCAAGCGCAGGAACTCGGCGGACGTTTCGGGGTTGAAGCCAGCAGCAGCCTGGGGAACTGGAGCCATGCGCTCAACCTGCAACTGGCACGCCTCGGCGGGCCGGACACCCAGCTTTATCACGCACTGTATTCGCTGTACGCCCAGCGCGAATTCGAAGGCCAGTTCCTGCGCCTGGGCTATTTCACGCCCACCTCCGAGGGGCTCAATCGCCAGCCGCGCGCGTTCGGCGCCGCGCCGGATATCGCCGTGGGTGTGATGCTCGGCAGTTCCGACAGCCTGGCCATCAACAACCCCAAGCCCAGCGTGTACCCGATCTACGTCACCTCCAACCGCCAGGGCTCGGTGGAGATTTATCGCAACGGTCTGCTGATCAACACCCAGGCGGTGGCCGCCGGTTTGCAGAGCATCGACACGCGGCCGTTGCCCGGTGGCATTTATGAAGTGGAAGTGCGCCTGGTCGAGGACGGCCAGGTCACTGCCACCACCCAGGAGTTGGTGTACAAGCCCAACAACTGGCGCAACCATGACGAGCGCTGGCGCTACAACGTGTTCGCCGGCCGCGAAAGCACCTTGTTCAACAACTGGGAGCAACGCGACAAAGGCGACATGACCGCCGGCGCTTCGCTCAATTACCTGCTGCACCCGCGCGTGATCGTCGGCTTGTCCGGGCGCCAGGTGCAGGAGCGCATGCAATACGGCGCTTCCATCGACTGGACGCTGGCGACCCAGGCGAGCCTGTACGCCAACGTCTACCAGACCCAGGACCACGGCACCGGCATGGACGTGCAAGGCCTCTACAGTTATGGCGCCGGCAGCGTGATCGCCAGCCACAACCGCAGTTGGCTGGACACCCGCAACACCTACGACACGCTGCCCGACGGCACGCGGCTGCGCACCCGGCAAACCTTCGTCGGCCAGACCAGTACCTCGTCGCTGTCGATCAACCACCGCCTGATCAACCAGCATTCGCTCAATGCACGCCTGTCCCACAGCCAGGGCAACGTCGAGGGCGTCGGCCTGGACCTGGGTTGGAGCAAGCACGACCGGTTGTTCGGCAGCGATGCCAATTGGCGCCTGTCACTGTTCGACCGCCCCGCCAGCCGCAGCACCGGCGACCGGCGCAACCGTGGCGTCGACCTGACCCTCAACCTGGCCCTCGGTGGGCCGGGCGAGCAGTGGTCGGGCAGCATCGGCTCGCGCACCTCGCGCGACGGCAAGCGTGACAACAATGGCTCGCTGACCTACCGCAAAGACCTCAGCGGGCATGTGCTGCAGAACGTCTCGGCCACCGTGCTGACCGACACCTACGGCGTCGGCCTGTCCGGCATGACCAGCTTCCACGGCGACATGCTCGCAGGCGATGCGTTTGCCCAGCGCTCCTCCTTCAACGGCAACCTCACCGGCGGCCTCAACCTGCACAGCACCTTCGCCGTCGGCGGCCGGAAGATGGCCCTGACCAGCCAGTACCACGGCGACGGCGCGGGCATGATCGTCGATGTGGAAACCGACCTCGACGACATCACCCTGCGCGCCGACGACCTCAGCGGTGGCAGCACCGCGCTGCGGCCGGGGCGCAACTTCGTGCCGCTCACCGCTTACCGAACCGGCTCGGTGGCGTTCGATTTCGACGGCAACCACCCGCCGGCGGCGAACATCCAGCCGCCGCGCAGCGCCTACCACATCAACAAGGGCGGGGTGGACTACCGCAAGATCCGCGTGATGAAAACCGTCACCGTGCTTGGTCGCCTGCTCGACCCGCAGGGCCGCCCGCTCAAGGGGCATCACGTGATCAACCATGCCAGCCGTGGCGTCAGCGAGGTCGACGGGTTCTTCTCGATGGAAATGAACGCCGGCTCGCCCACCCTGGAAGTGCGCCGGGGCAACCAGTTGCTCTGTCAGTTCCGCCTCGACCCGAGCAAGGCCCGCAGTGAAAACGATGTGCTGATGATCGGCGACCTGCGTTGCACGCCGGATACCTTGGCCGATGGCGCATTCGAGCGGCCGACGTCGGGGTGATTCGCACAGGGTGTAAGCCATGAACATCGATACGGATAGGCCTGTTCGGGCGCCGGTATTTGCGCTTCGCAAGTCGAGTGGGTTGGCTTCAGGCCAACCGTTAATGAGGTGTAAAGCAATGAAAGTATTAGCCGCAATTCTGGGCGTGTGGATGGTTTCCCTGGGGGTCCAGGCGGGCCCGAATATCAACGTCGGCGTGGTCTATGACTACCTGGACGGGAGCAAGAGCAGCTACCTCAAACGCATCTTCAACGGCGGCACCAGCACCGCGTTCGTCAAGGTCGAGATCCTCGAAATCGTCTACGACGCCAGCGGCGTGCCCCAGGAAATTCCCGTGCAATCCCAGGCCGACGCCAGCGCCCGCGATGGCCTGATGGCCAGCCCCGCGCGCCTGATCGTGCCGGCCAACGGCATGCAGGGCACGCGCTTGCTGTACATGGGCGAGCGCGCCAGCGAGCGTTACTTCCGGGTGCGCTACATCCCGGTGGTGCCGGAAAAAGAGGACGCGTTTGCCTTGTCCGAAGAAGAGCGTGAGGAATATCAAAAGACCCTGCAGGCCGGCGTCAGCGTGCTGGCCGGCTATGGCACGGTGTTTTTCGTGCGCCCCAAGGACACCCGCTACGACACCCGCATCAACGATGGCGCCACTCGCTATGAACTGCGCAACAACGGCAACAGCGTAATCGTGGTCGATGAGTTCAAGAACTGTGTGGCCGGCAAGCCGACCGATTGCCATCCGACCACCAAGAACCACGTGCTGCCGGGGCGTGCCTTTACCTTCGATAAACAAACCGGGCGCCACTACACCTTCAAGCTGGTGGAAGGCGACACGCAGAAGAATCAAGAGGTGAAAGGATGAGCCGCTGGGCCGTGTTGGCGCTGTTGAGCGCGCTCAGCTTCAGCGCCCTGGCCGCCCGCGAGGAGGCGGTGTTCCAGGTGTCGGTCAAAGTCCCCACCAGTGACTTCTATGTATTGCCGCTCAACCCCGGCTTTCTGGAGCGTGAGCAAACCCTGAGCTGGAACCCGGTGACTGAAACCCTGAGTGCGCTGCGCGAGCCTTTCGATGTGAAAAACGTGTTGGGCGCGGTGGACGCCTACCTCGCCTATGAACCGGTGCTGTTCAACGGCCGCGACAACATTGCGCTCACCGTCACCTTCAATCAGCAGGTGCTGGGGCTCGACGCCATGCGCGTGGTGCCGGAAGCCGAGGCCCGTGTCGGCAAGCGAGTGCTGCTGGAAATTGCCGCGCAGAAGCCTGAGGACGGTTACCTCCCCGGCCAGTACTTCGGCAACGTGCAGATCATTTTCGATGCGTTGCGCCCATGAACCGGGGGCCACGCTTGAGTTTTTTCAGAACGAGTGAACCCATGCAAATCAAAAACAAGGTGTTGGGGCTGTGGTTGGCCGGGCTGCTGGTGGGGCTGCCCGCCGACGTAACGGCGGCCACCGTGGACATCCTGGCCTCGTTCCGGCCGGACCCCAGCCAGCCGGCGCGCAACGTGTTCAAAAACCACACGCCGCCGGGTAACAGCTATTGCACCTGGGCGCCGCAGTACTGCAACGAGACGCGCTACAGCATCGGTCTTCCGATCGATTTTCGGATGAGCGCGCCGATCGTGCCGGGCGGGGACGATCGCAATCATCTGTTGTTTCATGCGCCGACCGAACGCAGAAACATCACCGTCGTGCATGACGAAACGGGAGAGGCCGAAACCCTTCAGTTTCGGATCAGTGGCATTGGCATGGTGTTCCGGTGGCTGCGGCAGGACCCCACTGTGCGTTGGGAACACGATTATCCACCGCCACCGTGTCAATCCAGCGGGGTGAGTGTCGGCAACCAATGGCTTTTCGCGTTCACCTGGTTTTTGCCGGAAGGTGTCAGGGGGTGTGCGCAAAGAGCCGCCAGCCATATCCCCGCCGAGACATTTTGGTTCGATGGCCTCGGTTTCACCTACGAATTGGTCACGCCCGATCCCCTGGGGATGAGGGCCGGGACCTACCGCGGGCAGGTGACGTACAGCGTCGGGCCGCACAAGGACTTCGACCTGGGCAACGTGATGTTACCCAACGATGAGCAGATCACCCTCAATTTCATTCTTTCGGTCGATCACATCCTCAAGGTCGAGATCCCGCCGGGCGGTGAGCGCGTCGAGTTGCTGCCCCAGGGTGGCTGGCAAGGCTGGTTGAGCCAGGGGCGCAAACCGACGCGGCTGTTCAGGGACCAGACCTTCAACTTCTATTCCACCGCGCGCTTCAGGATCGGCATGGAATGCCAGTACGTCGAGGCGGCAGACAACACCTGCCGGATCCGTGACGCCAGGTCGGGGCGCTCGGTGCCGTTGCAGGTCGGCGTGACCATGCCCCACGGCATCGTCGACCCCGAAGGTCAGCCGGTCCAGCGCCGTCCGCTGCGGCTGGACGGCAGCGGCACGCACCTGTTGCTGTCGACGATGTTCGTCGACCGCAAGCCTGGCACCCTGCATTTCGAAGTGGCGCGCGACGATGTGGAGACGATGTTGCAGCCCGGTGAGTCCGGCACCTATGAAGGGAACGTCACAGTGATCTGGGATTCGGAGGTGTGACCCGCGGGGGTTGCAGGCGCGGGCATGCGCGCGCCTGCAGTGCCCTCACGTGTCGGACAACGGCGCCCGGTTACGCTGTTGAGCGGCGTTTTTCAGGGCTGTGCGGGTCAGGTCGCGCATCCAGTCTTTCTCCTTGTAGCCCAGGTCGTTGAGCAGGCGGTTGTAGAGCGCGTCGCTGATCGGCGTGTCGCTGAGCACGAGGTTTTCGGCCGTGTCCAGTTCGTCCGCCAGGGCCTTGAGCTGCTCGGCGAGCTGGGCTTTCTGCTGCGGCTCCTGTTCTTCGCGCCATTGCGCCTGCAGGGTTTGCAGGTCGTCCAGGCGGTAGAACTTGTGCGTGTACTCGGTGAGATTCTGTTGATAGCGGTTGTCGTAGGTTTCCTGCAGGAAGGTCTCCCAATACGGCTCGAGCAGCATCTGGTTGACCAGGCCGTCGCCCTGGCCCATTTCCCTTACCGTGGTGTACGCCTGCTGGATGCGGTCCGGGCTGACATTGGCGGTGTCGCGGTAGAGCATGTGGTCCGACAGCCAGGGCAAATCCAGCCTGTTGGCCAGGGCGGTCTGGTAGGCCAGGTGGATATCCACTTCGTCCACCGCGCCGGCCTCGCCGTCCACCAGCTCGGAGCGCAGGCGCTGGCCTTCGCCACCGGCGTCGATGGGCCGCAGGCGCCGGGCGACGTCCGCCTGGGCCACCAGATTCAGGTGCTTGAGGCGCGCCGCGCCCTTGGCCAGGGTCACCAGTCGGCCTTCGAGTTCAGCCAGTGACGCGGAAAAGCGCCGGGCTTCGCTGGCCATGACCTCGATCCCCATCTCATTGAAAATCTGCGCGCCGCCGTCGCCGCACAAACCGGGGAAGCTCGACAGCTTGAACAAGCGCTCGCGCAGGGCGCTGTCGGCGTGGGTGGCGTTGATCAAGCGCCACACCCGTTGCGTCAGCTCCGCTTGGTTGCGGGCGTAGCGCTGCTGGTCCTGGGGGTTCTCGAAAAACTCGGGCGGCTCAAGCAGCTTGATGACTTCGAAAAAGCCCTGGGAGCCGTGTTCGTCTTCGACGGCGTCCCACAGTTGCTCGCGGACAAGCCGGGTGTTGGCGTCGACGCCTTCCAGCCAGGGATCGCTGCTGCCCTGGGGCTCATAGGTGCGATACGGGTCCAGCCCGGCCTCGCTGCGGTAGCGTTCGTACAGAGTGCGCTGATCGTCGTTCAGCGTGTTGCGGTCCAGGCGGGTGCGCGCCACGGTGCGCGCAGCCGTGGGTTCCGGCGTCAGGGTGGGCAGGGCGCGGATCGGGTTGCCGCTCAGGTTCAGGTCGAACGCATCGTTCCTGGGGTGGGCAAACAGGCCACGGGGCCATTGGCCGATCTGTGTGTGGCTGAGGTCGAGGCGGCGCAGGTTGGGCATGCGCGTGATGTCCGGCGCGAGGCTGAGCGGGTTGTGGCTGAGGATCAGGACTTGCAGGCGGCGCAGGTTGCGCAGGCGCGTCACGTCTTCGGGGAACAGGGCCAGGCGGTTGCTCGCGAGGTTGAGGTTGCGCAGCAAACGCATCGCGCCAAGCTCGACCGGCAGGCTGGTCAGGTGGTTGTCGCTCAGGTCCAGGGAGTGCAGCGCCGGGAAGTGCTTGAGCAAGCCGCAATGGGTTTGCCCGACGCTGCTCTGGCTCAGGTCCAGGAATGTTACATGTTCAAAGTTGACGGTCAGCGCGGGCAGCGATTCGGGTAACGGCATGCCGTTCAGGTCCACGCGCGCGCCGTGTTGGGTGCGGCCCCAATCGTCGGTGTATTCGGCGTAGCGGTCGGCCCAGGTCTGTTCGAGGAGCAGCGCCAGGCGTTTGCGGCTGGCCAGTTGTTGACGCTCCTGGACGCTGCCTTTGGGGTGATGGGTGGGCGATTGTTTCCAGGTCTGCAATTGGCTGTGCAGGGTTTGTTTCTCCAGGGTCAGGTCGTTCAGGGTGGTGCCCAGTTGGTCGGTGGGGATCGCCTCGATAAAGCGGCTCAGCCGTTGCTCGCTGAGGCTCGGAAACAGGCGTTGCAAGACCTCCCTGGCAAACGTCGCCGGGTGATCGGCAGGGGCGGCGCGGCAGCGGCTGAGCAGCGGGCCGCCGAGCAACTGTTGGGTGTGCCGCTCCATCACCCGGTGAGTCGCCGGCTCAGCGAGGAGCGTGCGGCGCTCGGCCAAGGGTTCCAGGGCGGTCATCAGCCAGCGCCGCAGGTCTGCGCCTTCGCCGGGGCGGTAACCCAGCCCGCTGTGCGACGCGGCGGGCAGGCTCGACAACACGGCTTCGTACAGATTGGCCGGGCTGTGCAACGGTTGGCCGGCGCCGTCATAGACCGCATAACCGAGGCTGTTGTGGACCAACACCCGGCGAGTGGTGGCAGTGTCCGGGCCGGCCTGGCTGCGCAGGGGGCCGGTGACGGCGCCGTTGCGGATTTCAAGGTGCAGGTCGCTGAGCACGTCGGCGTGCAATTGCAGGGTCTTGAGCACCAGGGTTTCCGTGGCCGGGCTGGGCGACGCCGGTGGATAGAAGCCTTCGTAGGCGCGTGCCGCCTCGGCGGCCACGTGCAGCTCGTCGGCCAGGTTGCGCAGGCGCAACGGCCCGCGCCGGTGCGCGGCCAGGGCCTGGCGTTCGGCGGGGCGGGCGGTGTCGAGCAGGCGGCGGGCCAGGCTCAGGTCGAGGTCGGGATGGTCGTGGCGCAGGCTGATAATGCTGGGGTCGTCGCTCTCTTCACGGGCGCGGTAGACCGCCGGGGCGATGTCGCGGCTCTGGCTCAATACGTAGTCGGCCAGTTGCTCGCGTAACGCGTGTACCCGCTGCGACTTCGGCACCTCGGCGCCCAGCAGGCGGGTGATTGCCGCTTCATCGAGAAAGCCCAGCACCCGTTCCGGCAAGTGCCCGGACAGCACTTCGCCGAGGCTGATGCGCAAGGTGTCGGCGGCGCTGGCTTGCGCAGCGCCATAGCGGTGCGAGCTGCCGCTCAGGTCGGGCTTGAGGAACACTTGCAGTGCTTTGTTCCGGGGCCAACCGTCGAGTTCGGTGACCATCTGCTCGAACCAGTCCGAACTCGGGTCGGCGCTCAAGGCCTGCCCGGCGCGGATTTTTTCGCTGGCCACCTGGATGGCGTCGGCCGCTTCGAGCCGTTTGAGGCCGGCATCGAGCAATGGCGGCAGTGTTTCGTTGTACTCGTACATGCGGCGTAGGGCGCCGTCTTCGGTGGCGCTGGCGACCCTTAGCTGTTCCAGCTGCGTGTCACTGAACGGTTGCACCCGATGCCCGAGACGTCGCAGCAACTGCGCACGCTCCCAGGTGCGCGGGCGTTCGCCCTCGTGGGTCGCCGCGCCGTCGCCGTTCAATTGCAGGCGCGGGCGGTAGGCGTCCGGGCGTTCGGGGTGGACCACGCGGTGCGCGTCGCTGAGCGGGTCGTATTGCACCTCCAGGTGATGCTCGCCCAGGGCCAGCAGGGTTTTGCCGTCGTGCTGATGCAGGCCCGCGGGCGACGGTATCGAATCGGCGGGGATCGGGGTTTTCCGGGCGAACGCGCTGATGTCCGGGTTCCACAAGCGCCGGCTGCCGTCGGCCCGCTGCACCGGGACCAGGCCTTCGATGAAGGGCGAGAGCTTGAGCCGCGCCAGCTGACCGATGTGGCCGCCCGCGGCAAACAGGGCGAACTGGATCACGCTGTCGGCCACCCCCGCCACATGTTCCCAGGCTTCGGTGCGCCGGCCTTCGCTCCAGTCGACGACGCCTTCGCACACCTCGTCCATGATCTGGTAGGCGCTGTAGACCAGCATCAGTTCGCCGAGCACCGGCACGAAGGGCGTCAGCACCAGCAACGCGGCATTGAGGAGGTCGGCGAACATCTGCTCCAGGTTGTCCCACCAGGCCCAGCGGGCGTGGCGTTCGACGTCGGTGCTGGACACGGCGATAGTCCGCGCATCGTTGACGATTTTGTTCAGTTGCACGCGATACAGGTAGCTCCACAGGGTGTCCGCGTGGGGTGTCGGCGGGCGTTGGCGATAATCGTCCTGCCAGCGTTGCACGCTAAAGTGCAGGTTGGGGTCGCTGATCGGCGTGTCTTTCCAGCTCGGCCCGCTGTCGGTGCGGGCTTTTTGGTGCCATTGGATGTGGCTGAGGCGCGCATTGAGCCCGGCAAAAAAAGCCCCGCGCTCGGCATGGGGCACGAACTGGCTGAAGAACACCTGGTAGCGCGCCTTGTCGCGCAACTGACGGGTCAGTTCGGCCATGAACGCCTGGGGCGACGGGTATGCCTTGAGCGGGTGTTCGGGGTCTTCGGCGACATAAGCGATCACCCGAGGGCCTGGCGCGGCGATAAACAGCACGATGCCCACCAGCGCGACGTTCATCACGCTGAGGGTGTAGGCCTGGAGCGGGCTCGGCCGGTCGCTCAGCAGGTCAAGCATCGAACCGTGCGTCTCGGGCTCGAGGTCGCCCTTGGCCAGGGCCAGGTGGGCGGCGCTGTTCAGCGCGGCTTTGTGGCGTGCGACCACCTCGTCGTGAACCGTGCGGGCCAGCGGCGGGTTATTGAAGCCGAGCGCCTGACTGAGCTTGAGTTGATACTGCGCGCCGAGATCCAGCTGGCGGCAAATGTCTTTGAACCCCTGCGCCGTGAGGCGGGCGCCGCTGGTGCGGTGGGTGATCGACAGCACATCGCGCTGGCCGCGTGCATCGCTCGGGCCGAGGAAGGCGAAGTCGAGAAAGTCGTCACTGGCGGCGAAGTTGCCCAGCGCCGCATCGAGCAACGACACGGTCTTGCTGGTCTGTGCGCCGCTGATGTTGATCTTCCACCAGGCCAGGTTGGCTTCGACATAGAGGCGCAGGTAGGTGTTGCGCACATCCACCGCGCCATAGTCGCGCAGGGCGTGTTTGAGCAGCGGTTCGGCGAAGGCGTACACATCGTTCAACCCGGCGAGCCGTTGGTCCAGGCGGTTTTGCCGATGCCAATGTTCGGCAATCGCGGCCTTGAGCGGGGCCGGTGCGGTCAGGCTGTTGAGGCGCGCGGTTTTCAATGCGCCGAGGCGTGCGGGCGTGGCCTGGGTGAGCCAGGCCGGCAGGGCGTCGCGGATGTGCGCGTAGTGGGCGCCGTTGAAGGTGCTGTCGAGTGACGGTAGAGCGGGCATGGATCAAGTCCTGTAAAGGGTGATCCATGAGTGTGTGTGGCGGCGTCGCGCCGCGGTGGCAGATAGGTAGTGCAGCCGGGCGTCAGGGTTGGCGGGCCAGGCACAGCGTCGGGTCGCCCGGTTGCAGCAGCGGGTTGAGCATCGGCGCCATGCCCTTGAGCACCTGCACCGGCAAGGCCGAGGTGAAGGTGAAGTGCTGCGCCGACGCCCCCGGCACAAACGCGGTGAGGGTGCCGAAGTGATGCGCGCCGATGTAGAACACGAAGGTCGCCGTGCGGTTGATCGATTTCGAACTGAGCATGCGCCCGCCGGGCCCCATGGCCTCGATGCGGTTATCGCCGGTGCCGGTTTTGCCGCCCATCGCCAGCGCCGTGCCGTCCGCCAGTTTGAAGCTGCCGGCCACTCGCTTGGCGGTGCCGGCGTCGACCACTTGCGACAGCGCGCCGCGCAACGCCGTGGCGACTTCGCTGGGCAGCACCCGTTTGCCGCGGTTCGGGTCGTTGACCACGCGGGTTTCATAGGGCGTGCCGCTGGCGAATTGCAGGCTGTCGATACGCAGCACCGGCAAGCGCACGCCGTCGTTGAGGATGATGCCCATCAGTTCCGCAAGGGCGGCGGGGCGGTCGCCGGAACTGCCGATGGCGGTGGCCAGCGACGGCACCAGATGGTCGAACGGGTAGCCCACGGCCTGCCAGCGCTGGTGGATATCGAGGAACGCTTCGATCTCCAGCATGGTGCGGATCCGGCTGTCACGCGCACTCTGGTGACGGCTCTTGAACAGCCAGCTGTAGACCTCCTGGCGTTCGAATTCACTGGCTTTGACGATTTCGTCGAAGCTCGCCTCAGGGTGGTTGAGCAGGTAGCCCAGCAGCCACAGGTCCAGCGGATGCACCTTGGCGATATAGCCCTGGTCCGGCAGGTCGTAGGCGCCGGGGCCGTAACTCTGGTAGAGCCGTTCGAGGCGCTCGTCGCTGAGCGTGTCGGGGGTTTTGAGGTTTTTCAGGTGCGAGCGCACGAAGGTGTTGAAACTCGCCTGGCTGGCCTGGGGCAGCAAATAGCGGTGGACGGCGGCCAGGCGGATCGCGGTGGGGTGCAGGCTGTCCATGAAGGTGTCGAGTCGGGCCTGGGTGTCTTTGTGGCGGTATTTTTTCCAGAACTTGAGCAGGAACGCGGTGCCTTCGTGGTCGGCGAACTTGGCCAGGTATTCCTGGCGGCGCGGGTCGTTGTCGTCCTTGAGCAGCCGTGCGCTGTTGTCTTCGCCCGAATAGGTGGTGTAGCGCACCAGGTCGCGCATCAGGCGAATGAACGGCAGGTTGATCGACTCGCGCAGGGCATCGCGCAAGGTCGGGTTGCGGCCGTTGTCTTCGTTGCGAAAGTTATGGAAGCGGTGCAGGCCGCCGCCGGTGAAAAACGCCTCGCCGGGGCTGGCCGAGTAGGTGCGGTCGAGGGCGGCGTCGAGCATTTTCGCCAGGTCGCGGTCGCTGTGCTGGATCAGGTAATTCAGCGCCCAGCGCGAGAGCACATCCTGCTCGGGCAGCTCGACGCTTTTCAGCTCGGCGGGCGTGCGCGCCTGGTAGCGTGCATGCAGCTCGGTGACGATCTGCAGGTAGGTGGTCAGCACCCGCAGCTTGGCGGTGGAGCCCAGTTCGAGTTTGCTGCCTTCGTTGATATCGAACGGCTGGTCGGTGTTGTCGGTCTGCACCCGCACGCGTGCGCCGTCGGGCGTCAGTTCGTAGAGGGTGAAGCTGTAGCGCACCTGCGGTGTGCTTTGCGGCGTCAGCAGGCGCGGGCCGAGCAGGCCCATCTGCGCGGCGAACGCCGGGTCGGCCAGGTGCTTGAGGTAGTCGGTGGCCTGGGTTTGCAGCGCGTAATGCAAGGTGCTGGTGGCCGACAGGTCGAGGCGGTCGAGGTCATACAGCGAGCGGTTGAGCAGGCTGGCGAGACGGCTGCGGGCGACGTTGATGGCTTTGTTGGTTTCTACCGGCTGGAGGGTCGGTTGCTGCTGCCAGTCGCGGTAGGTCACGTGGCTGGCGAGGGCGGCGGCGGACAAGGTGGCGGGGATCACCTGGTTCTGCGCGAGCAGGCGGATATGGCTGTCGGTCAATTGCGCCAGCTCTTCGCGGCCTTTGGTCAGGTAGTGCGAGGGCCGGCGTTGGGCAATCATCAGCGACAGCACCTGGCGCAGGGCCAGGCCGCGTCTGGCCAGGCTCGCCGGGTCTTGCGCGCTGTCGCTCAGCGCCTGGTTGACCTGATTGAAGTCGGCGCCGTACCACACCCGCAGGCCTTCGGCCAGGCCATGCACTTCGCCGTGGCCCGGCACGGCGGACAACGGCACGCTGTTGAGGTAGTCGCGCACGATATTGCGCCGGCTGCCCGAGGTGTCCGGCCCGGCCTGGTAGGCCCGCACGCTGGCGGACATCATCTGGCGGATTTTCTCGCCGCCGGACAAGGTCAAGCCGTCGGGCGAATGGCGATATTTCTCGAGCTGCGTGGCCAGGGTGCTGCCGCCGGCGGTCTGCCCCGGCAGATGCACGAGTTTGGCCACTTGCGACCAGGCCGCCTTGGCAAAGCGCGGCCAGTCCACCGCCGGGTTGGCCAGCGGTTGCGTGGGGTCCAGCAGGTCGCGGTCCTCAATGAACAGCAGGCTCTGCACCACCAACGGCGGAACCTCGGCAAAGCTGGCGTAGAGCTGTTGCGGGTAGGTGAAGGCATACAGCGGCGCGGCGCGGCAATCGGTGATGCTCAGGCCGGCCTGGACTTTTTCCGCGTAGGGCACGAACAGCCCGTGCTCGGCATAGCCCAGCAAGGCCGGGGAGAAGCGTGTCTGGGCCTGGATCAGGTAATTGCGCTTGAGCAGGCGCGGTAGGAATTCATTCAGCGCGCTGTAGCCCAGGCGCCGGTCGAACGGGCCGTCGCCGGGGTACACGATGGCATCGCTGGCGCCGGGCTCCAGGCGATAACTGAGGGTGGCGGCCAACGGGCTCAGGTAGCGGGCCTGCAGGCGCGAGGTGTGCATTTCCACGCTGGCGGCCCAGCCCAATGCCAGCAGCGCGAGCAACAGCACCAGCCACACCAGGCGCCACCACCCGGATCGCCGGCGGGCGCTGTGTGGCAATGGCAGTTGATCCGGGCTGTCGGTTGGCAGCGCAGCCTGTTTCGAATCGGTTTGCCATAAAGCACCCATAGTCGATTCATCCATTTACGCAGATTGATCGGACTTGGGTGAAGCTTAGTCGTTGGTGACGAAATGTGTCGGCTCACGGCTGCGGGCGTTTCACGCCGTTGCGCAGCAGCGCCAGCCAGTTGCGGTCGTTGGCCTGGCCCCAGCGGTAGGTGCCGCGATCGTTGAAAAACACCGAAATGTCTTCCAGGTACCACATGTGCATTTTGACGTTGAGTTGACGCACATAGTCGCTTGCCGGGCAGACGATGGCTGCCCAGGGGTCGCATATCCACAGGCCGACCCAGCCCGCTTCGCTGAAGTCCAGGGTCGAGCCCAGCGTCGCCGGCGGGTTCCCCACCACCACAAACGCGTGGGCGGGCGGGCTGGTGCCCCAGACGCGCGCGGCGCCGCCGTTGAACCTGATCAGTTCGCTCGCCACGTGGCCCATCTGGTCGCAATTGCCTGCGCCGGTCTTGAGGATCACTTCGGTGTAGTTAGGCTGGCCCGCCCGGCTGTACTGCCACATCACCAGCGGTTCGGCGATGGCCAGCCGTTCCAGCTCGTCGACCCCCGTGCCCACGATGTTGGCCGAGCCGATCCCGGTGCTTTTGACCAGCGCCACGGTGCTGGCCTGGGCCTTGCTGGCCAGGTACTGATTGAGGGTCTGGCCAGGCTGGGCGAGGTAGGGCGGCCAGGTGTCGAGTTTCAAGGGTGTGACGGCCACGCTCATGCCCAGGCGCTGCCCCTGATCGCTGGCGTTGAGCAACAACTCGCGCTGCTTGATGACCCGCAGGCCGCGTGACTGCTCGAGCAGGCGCTTGAGTTTGGCCGCACCGAAGCCGCGCCTGGCCAGTTGTTGGCTCAGTACCTCCAGGGTGGGCAGTGTGACCAACGGGCGGTTATGCACAAACCCGGCGGCGCTCAAGTAGTCGAGCTTGCGCTGGCTGAATGCGCGGATCAGCTGTTCGGGTTCACCGCCGAGGTTGAAGTCCAGGCGGTTGAACAGCATCGCCGGTGCGGGGGCGATGGCGATGCCTTCGTAAAAGACCCCGGCGTCGGCCTCCACGATAATCCGCGTGCCTCCCGCCGGGGTCAGTTCGATCGCCATGGCGCGCAGGGTTCGGCTGTCATCGGTGCCCACTGTCAGCCCGGTCAGCTCGACCACGCGCGTGTCGCGGTTGAGTTGATTGTCCAGCTGATTGTTGGGCAGGCCGAATTGCGCTTCGTTGGCGATGAGCCGACCGGTGAGCTGGGGCTTGTAGGTCAGCGGCGCGGTCCTGGCCACTGGCGTCAGTTCAAAGCTGGTGCCTTGGGGCAGCGCTTCGTACAGCCGGCGGTTGTGGACCAGCTTGCGCGGGTCGGGGCCGACGGCGGGGGCGGGGATCAGGCGCAGGTGCTCGATGGCCTGGGCGCGGCGTTGCTGGATCGAGGCGTTGAACGCGGTGAGTTTTTTGGTGAAACAGATCAGTGGGATCGGGCTGCGTTTGCTGCGCGCCGCACCGCACAGGCTGTCGAAGCCTTCGGCGGCCTTGAAGTAGGCGGGCGAGGCCAGGTCGTCCAGGTGGGTCGGCGCCTGGTGCTCCAGGCGGAACAGGTTGTCGCCGTCGAGCAGGTCGGTGGCGTCGCGACGCGCAATCAGCAGCGGCTGGGTGGCGAACAGCCGTTCGCTGACCAGCACCTGCTGCCCGCGGGCGTTCTGCATCGGCGCCACGCCAAGGGCGCTGTCCAGGCGAAAGGTGTGGCTCGGCGGCCCATAGGGTTTGCCGGTGAACGGGTGGCACGGGTACCAGTAGTTTTTGTGCAGCAGCGCATTGATCCGCAGCAGGTCGCTGCCGCGCAGCAGCGTGCCGCTGCCGAGGTCGGCGCCGGCGAGCAGCCGGGGGTAGTCGAGCAGGAACCGGTCGGCGGTGCGACGTTGAACCTGTTCGATGGCCGTGTGGAGGATTTTCCGCGCACCGCCGCTCAGCCGGATCACCCCGCTGCGAGCCAGCCTGAACAGGCCCGGAAGGCCGTCCAGCGGGTTCAGCGCGGTGTTGAGGAAGGCGCCGCTCAAGCGGGCCAATTGCAGCAGTTTGATCGGCAACGGCGCGGTTTTTTTCAACACCGCCAGGGAGGCCGTGAGAAAGCGCTGGGTGGGGAAAAGCAGCGCCAACAGGTCGATAAAGCAGGCGTAGCCGCCGTCGATGACACGGCGGGTGTCGCCGGAAGCGAGGTCCTCGGCGCAGGACCAGAACGGCACGAGGGCTTTGAGGCGTGTCCACAACCGATCCCAGCGTTGTTGCATCTGCTCGCGCTGCGTGGTCCCCCGGGCTTGCAGGTGCAAGGCGTCGACTTCGAGGAAGAAGTGCTCGCGCACGATGGCTTGGGCAATGGCGCGGTTGAGCGTCGAACCATAG
Source organism: Pseudomonas sp. GW704-F2 (assembly GCF_059423025.1). Taxonomy (NCBI): domain Bacteria; kingdom Pseudomonadati; phylum Pseudomonadota; class Gammaproteobacteria; order Pseudomonadales; family Pseudomonadaceae; genus Pseudomonas; species Pseudomonas sp. GW704-F2. The sequence continues at coordinate 78,206 of NZ_JBWKXO010000012.1, forward strand.
GTCAGCGCCGCCGCCGTCGGCGGCTGGGCGGCGGGCGGGCTGAATGACCACAGCGTCTGCACAATGACCTTGGCGCGCACCCCCGGCCGTGGCGGGCGCCCGTTGGCATAGGCGTCCCAGTCCAGCGGCAGTTCATCGCCCATCAGCAGTTGGGTGACCGGGCGGGTGGCGTGGGGAGTGCCGGTGGCCACCGACATCAGCGTGCCGCCCTCGCGGAATGCCAGCGGTGCGCCGCGGCGTTTGTCGACGCGGTTCAACAGCGGGAACAGCTCGTATTCCTGCACCGCGCTGGGCGATGTACCGCGCAGGATCACGCCCATTCGGGCGCTGCGCGCCAACGCTTCCTCCGGGCTCAGCAGGGCGAGGTCTTTGCCGGGTTCTTTTTTCAGCACCAACAGCTGCAAGTCGGCCTGTTGCAGGTGGCGTCGGTCGGCCAGCGGCAGTTGCGCCAGCAGGTCTTCGATCAGGCTGCTGTAGGCCTGTTTCAGGCGTTCGATGTAGGCCGCGAACGCGCTGTCGAAGCGTTGATGGATGTTGCCCAGGCGCCCGAACGATGGGCGCAGTTGTGCCAGGTCCAGTTGGGGCTCGGTGGACTGCCAGCGGCTGTCGCTCAGTTGGCCATCCATGTGCAACTCCACCAGGCTGTGCAGGCTGTAGTTCCGGCGCTCGTGATGGTGCATCGGGAAGCGCAGGCTGCCGCTGGCGAGCGGCGGGACGGGGCGCCACAGGCAGGCTTTGTCCAGCAGCGACTGGTTGGGGAATAGGTTTTTCAGGTCGGCCAGGGCAATGCTGCGGCGGGTCGGTGGCGCGTCGGCAAAGGTGATCAGGGCTGCCTTTAAGGCGTGCAGGCGTTGGCTGAGGCGCAGCTTCAGCGCGTCGATTTCATGCGCGAGGTAGGCGGTGTTGTCGCGTTCGGGCAGTTCGCCCACGGTGATGGCCCAGTCGAGCAGGGTGCGGGTGGCGAGGTATTCGCGCCACTGTTGTTGCTGGCCGGTCGTGGCGGGCATGGATGCCAGGGCGAGCATGTCGTGGTAGCTCAGCTGGCGCGGTGAGCCGGGCGCCATGGCCTGCGCGATCAAGACCCCTTGCTTGAAACTCATCCAGGCGATCGAGCTGCGAAAGCGCATCGTCGCGGGCAGCCCGCGCACCAGAAACTCCGGCGCGGCGCCGGCCAGCAACAGGTGGGCGGCGAGGGGCGCAGCGCGGGTGGAGACCTTGCAGGTTCGCACCAAATGCAGTTCCAGGTCTTGGCGCACTTCGCCGTGGGGCTTGCCCGCGTGGGCGCTCAGCTCGAAACCGGCGATGGGAGCGCCTGCTTCGCCGGTTCCAGGGTCGAGGTCGAGGATCAGGGCGCTCAACACCAACAGGTCGAGGCTGGTCTGGCTGGCGGCTTCGTCCGGGTGCTGGCCGTACCAGTGCAGCGCCGTCACCAGTTGTTGGCCCAACTGCCGCGCCGGTCCGCGCCGCAGCAGTTGTTTGAGCAAGTGGTCGGCCTGGGCGCGGATCGCGTCAGCGCTCAGGTCGCTCAGCAGTGTGCCGCACAAGCGGTCAAGCAGGCGTGGGTGGCCATCGGGCAGGCCGTGATTGGCGGTGGCGAGAACGCTGTGGCGCTGTTCGCTGAGCAGTCGTACCGGCGAGTGGGGCGTGGCGCTCAACAGCCCATGATAGTCGCCGAACTCGGGGCGGCGGGGCAGGTTCATCTCCAGGGTTTGCAGGGTGTCCTGGGCTTCGTCGACGCTGGTCGGTGGGGCAAGATCATGCTGTTGCAGCAGTTGCTGGAGGGTGAAGGGGCCGCAGATGGGGTGCGGGACAACGGCGGGATGGTGCGGCGCGCCGGAGTCCGGTGCGGGGTGCAACGTCACGCTGGCCGTGTCGATTACGTGGTCGTTGGGCGGGGCTTGGATCAGGCCTTTCAAGCACTCGGCCATGACGTCGCGGTCATGGTCCTGGGCCAGCCACTGCTGGTGCTGCATCAGGGCGAGATCGGCGTTGGCCAGGTCGCTGACCGGCAGCGTGGTCAACGCCGTCGACTGGCGCAGCGTGTCGATCAGCACGCGGGCTTCGGCGGGTGTGTCGGGCACCGGCAGATCATGGCAATTGAGCAGTTGGGCGAGGCTGAACTGGCCGCTCTGGTGGACAAAACTCCCCAACTGCTCGGCGACTTCGACCAGTTGTTCAAGCTGGCCGTCCAGGGGCAGCGCCACCAGTTGTTCGATGCCGATATCCACCAGCCCGCCCCAGGCTTTTTTGCCGCTGAGCCGGCGTGTGGCGGGATCGAACATATACGTGCCGGGTTGCAGGCCGTCGACCGCTTCCAGCGCCAGGAACGACGGGTTGCGGGTGATGGCGTCGAGTAACGCGGCGCCGGTTTGCTGGGCGGTGGCCCAGAACGAACCGGAGTCGAGTTTGAAATAGCTCCTGTAGCAGGAAAACAGGCTGAAATCGTCGTCGTCGAGCAGGGCTTGCAGTTGGTCGGCGATCTGTTGCCGGTCTTGATTCAACCGCTTCAACCCGTCATCCAGCCCCGCCTTGGGCTCGGCGAAACTGTTCGATTGATCGAGCGCCTGGGAGATCACCCTGCGCTCGCCGCGATGCTCGGGGTAGGGATAGCCATAGAAATTCAGCACCGATTGCGCCGGCAGTTCGAGCGGCGCGGTTTCGAGCGGCACGTCCAGGCCGGCCAGCTCCACCGGCAGGCGCGTGGCCCAGGCCCGCAGGTGTGGGCGGCTGAGTGCGCGGCGGTACACCTGCAGCCAGCAGCCCAGGGTGGAGTGCTCGGGCACGATCACTGTGGTGGAGTCGCCGTTTGTCAGGTGATTGAACAACGCGCTGATCAATTGGCCATCGGCGGCCAGGCGTCGTGCCCGGCCTTGCTGGAGTACGTCGAGGGTGGTCGGCATGGGGAGATCCTTTCGCTGGGATTGCCGTCCTGGCAATCGAAGCACCCCATGGTGAAGGGGCGGCCCGGCAGCGGGTATGGCGATGCTTCCCGTTCGGCCGTGGCCGGCTTCCGCGTTGTCCGCCCGATGGGCTGAAAGTATTGAAGCAGAGCCTTCGGCTGGGTATATACGGCCTAGGTAGGGGCATGACGCTGCACCAAAGCTGTGCAATACTCGGCGCGCGTCAAACGGAGAAAATCCTTACGCTATCCAGGTAATGCCCCTCCACAAAAGCCGCTTTTACCGCGAGTTCTCGCTGAATCTTGCCGTTTATTAAGTGAAAAACCCTGGGTTGAGCTTTTTATACTGCACCCCCGCTGAACTGGCCCTGGCCAGACGGGTTGGCCCATGAGGCGAACCCGGTGTGAGGCGTCCTGGCGGACCTGCTGCGACGTCGAGTACTCGGTGGCTTAATCCAATAACAAGACGAGGTTGTACCCCTATGCCAGTTGGCAACCACCTGCCTCATGGCGAGACCGCTCAGGGCGGCCCGCTGAAACGTGAACTGGGCGAACGGCATATTCGCCTGATGGCCCTCGGCGCCTGCATCGGTGTCGGCCTGTTCCTTGGCTCGGCCAAGGCCATTGAAATGGCCGGCCCGGCGATCATGCTCTCTTACATCATTGGCGGCCTGGCGATCCTGGTGATCATGCGCGCGCTTGGCGAAATGGCGGTCCACAACCCTGTCGCCGGCTCGTTCAGTCGCTATGCCCAGGATTACCTCGGCCCGTTGGCGGGCTTTCTCACCGGTTGGAACTACTGGTTCCTGTGGCTGGTGACCTGCGTTGCGGAAATCACCGCCGTGGCCGTGTACATGGGCGTCTGGTTCCCCGATGTGCCGCGCTGGATCTGGGCCCTGGCGGCCTTGATCAGCATGGGCACGATCAACCTGATCGCGGTGAAGGCGTTTGGTGAGTTCGAGTTCTGGTTCGCCCTGATCAAGATCGTCACCATCATCGCCATGGTGATCGGTGGCGTCGGCATCATCGCGTTCGGTTTCGGCAATGACGGCGTGGCGTTGGGGATTTCCAATCTGTGGGCCCACGGCGGCTTCATGCCCAACGGTGTGCAGGGGGTGTTGATGTCCCTGCAAATGGTGATGTTCGCCTACCTGGGCGTGGAAATGATCGGCCTCACCGCCGGTGAAGCGAAGAACCCGCAGAAGACCATCCCGAATGCCATCGGCTCGGTGTTCTGGCGCATTCTGTTGTTCTACGTCGGCGCGTTGTTCGTGATTCTGTCGATCTACCCGTGGAATGAAATCGGCACCCAGGGCAGCCCGTTCGTGATGACCTTCGAGCGTCTGGGCATCAAGACCGCCGCCGGCATCATCAACTTCGTGGTGATCACCGCTGCATTGTCGTCCTGCAACGGCGGCATCTTCAGCACCGGGCGCATGCTCTACAGCCTGGCGCAGAACGGCCAGGCCCCCGCGACCTTCGGCACCACCTCGCGCAACGGCGTACCGCGCAATGCGTTGCTGCTGTCGATCGCTGCGTTGCTGCTGGGCGTGCTGCTCAACTACCTGGTGCCGGAGAAAGTCTTCGTCTGGGTCACCTCGATTGCCACCTTCGGCGCGATCTGGACCTGGGTGATGATCCTGTTGGCGCAGCTCAAGTTCCGTAAGAGCCTGAGCCCGGCGGAACAGGCGGGCCTCAAGTACCGCATGTGGCTGTACCCGATCAGTTCCTACCTGGCCCTGGCGTTCCTGGTGCTGGTGGTGGGCCTGATGGCGTACTTCCCGGACACCCGCGTCGCGCTGTATGTCGGCCCGGTATTCCTGGTGCTGCTGACGGTGCTGTTCTACACATTCAAATTGCAACCGACCCAAGTTGCCCAAGGCGTCGCGCGCTCGGCGTAACGCTTGTTCAAGGCGGCCTGTGGCGCACAGGCCGCCTTGATGCGCTCAATCGCGCGGCAACGCGTGAAGGGCGGCGTCCGTCAACTGGCCGATGAGGCGGTTGCGCTCGGCGGTCTGCGTGTCGATCAGCGCTTGCAGGCGGTCGAGGTGTTCATCGGAGTGTTTGTCCGGCAGCTCCTTTTGCAAGAGCCCGATCTTGTAGCGGGTCACTTCCTTGATCGTTAAGAAGGGCGCGGGAAAGCGTCGTTCCAGGTAGTCGAGCCAGAAGTCGCAGGTTTTGTACGCGTTCGCCAGCCCAGGGGAATCCTTCAACCCGCGCAGCATTTGACGCGCCTGTTGGACATCGTTGTCGACCACGCCGTACCCCTCCACTGAATACAACATTTGGTCCGCCTGGACCGGCAGGTTGAATTCCTCGCGCAACATCACCCGATAGAACAGGGTGATTTCGGCGGGGTCCGGCGAACGCCCTTGCGCGGTCAAGCGGCTGATGTGATCGTCGGCGAACTGGTCGAGCTGCTCCAGGTAATACACTTGTTTGGCCAGGCCGAGCAGTTCGCGGTCGATGCGGTTTTCGTCGTATCGAGCGAGGGTCTGATGCACTCGGTGCATGAGCTCCATGTTGTTGAACAGCAGTATGGCGCCGTCGCCACAGGTGCCCGCCGCATGGGTGTTGAGGAACACTTTTTCGCGCAGCTCGGTGGAGTTGCTCAGGCCATCGAGCAGGTTCCAGACCCGGAATGTCAGTTTTTTACGTGCATTTCCAGCGATGGTGTACTCCAGAGACTTGGTCAAGTCCGCCAACACTCTAAAGACATCATCGGGACGGGCGCCTTCATGGCTTGACAGACCGTTCCACAGTTCTCTGGCGCTGTCGTGTTTAAAGGGTTTCAGGTGGACCAGCCAAGGCAAAATGCCGCGTTCGGCGGGCGGCGTGTGGGCGATGCCGGGGAGGGAGCCCCCTACGGCCATGCCAATGTCGACGTGGTATTGCCTAACGCGCTGCAAGGTTTGGGGCGACAGCGGATTGTCATGCAGGAACGTCGAACGATTTCGGATGATGGCTCTGGGGTGGGTAAACACACGCTCGGGAATGCTGGAAATCTGGTTTTCCTGCAAGTACAGGGTGTTCAGATTCGCGTGATCTGCGGCGCCGATCGGCCATTGTTGGGTATGGGTTGCTCTTAAATCCAAGGTCGAGAGTTGGCTCATTCGCGTGACGTCGAGCGTGATCCCCAGGGGGTTGTAACCCAGGTTGAGGTTTTCCAGGTTGACCATGGCGGCGAGGCGTGCGGCGGACTCCTCGGTTAAAACCAGCGCATTGCCTTCCAGGTTCAGGCGGGTGAGTTGCGTCATCTGGGTGATGGCGCTCGGTAGCTCGCTCAACTGGCAGTCGATTTGCAGGGCCCGTAAGCCTGGGAAGAGCGCGAGGAATGCATGGCCCGAGGCGGGGAAGCTGTCCCCGGCGATACTCAGGTGCTCGATGTGCTCGAAGCCCCTGAACCCGTTGATAAAGGCCGCCGTGGGCAGATCGATGGTGTCCAATTGCAGTGTTAATGACTCCGCATGAAACAACCCATCGATGTAGACCTGTGGCGGCTCATCCCGTCGCCAGGCCCTGCGCAGTGTGTTGGCGATATGGCGACGACGGCCCAGATGGAGGCCCAGTGGGTCGGTTTCGTCGTTGTCGGTGTCACGGGGGGTGTCGCTCCAGCGGGTCAGTTCAATGTCCAGGAAGCTGTATTCGGCCTGGCGTCGGTCAAGCTCGATCAGGGCGGCCGGCTCATCCAGGTTGAGCCAGCGGATGAAGGTGCGGGCGGTGTCATTGTCGAACCGGGGGTAGAGTTCCTGGACCCTGCTCACCAGGTCCGGCGCGCGATTACCGCCGAATGGCCACAGCCAGTTCCAGGCGGGGTACACCAGAAATGAGCGATCCAGGCCCATCGGCGGTTGCAGCCAGGGTTGCAGGTGCGGCAGGTCCAGCAGGCTTTTTATCGCCACGCGCTGGGACAGCGCCAGCTTGGCGATCTGCTCCTGGAGTGGCGCGAGGTCGTCTTCATGTGTGATTCCCAGCGTGCTCCGTTCGGTATCGGTCAACGTCTGGATGATGGCCGACAGCAGGTTGCTGCCGCTGCCGGCGGGCGTGGCGAGAGGCGCTCCTTGTGAGTCGTAGGCGTGGTAGACCTGGTGTTGCTTGACCAGCACTTTTTGGCGCGTCCCGGCCGGGTTGCCGGCGGCTTCGATGCTGGAGCCGCTGAAGTGTCGGTCGCGGACTTCGATGCGCAGGTCGCTGGGCCAGCCGGGCACGGTGTTGAGCAGGTGCAGGATGATCCGGTCGCTGTCCGGGTTGATCAGGTTGTCCAGGTACAAGCCCTCGAAGGCGCGGTTCAGACGCACCTCGTGGGCGGTCAGTCGGGCTGTTTCGCCGAGGCGCAGGCTCACCTTGCCGTGCTCGTGCAGTTGCTTGAGTTCGCGGGGCGTTGCGTGGCCGAGGATGCTGTCGACGGTGTTGTTGGGTAAGTCGGCATGTGCGGCCTTGAAGCGTTCGCGCGCGACGTTGGGGCTGCGGTGCTCGCTCTCTTGGTAGAGCGAATTGAACAGATGGTTGGTTTCTTTCTCGGCGAACTCGACGATTTTTTTCACCAGTTTGAACAAGCGCTCTTCAGCGGAGCTGGGCAATTCGCCCAACAAGGCATTGATCAGCGTGTCGTAGCCGGTGAGTTGGTTCAGCAGGCGGGCGTCCCTGTAGTCCTGCTCGGTCACGAGGATTGTTTCAGCGTTCGGGCCCGCACTGGCCGGGTATTGATAGCGCCCCTCGTTCCCGGGGCCGACGATCTGCAGTCTGTGGTTGTCCGGCCATCCCGGCAACGCGGAGATCACCAGCAATTGCAGGGCCGGCTCGGCTTCCTGGGTGTTGGGGTTCACCCTCAGTGCATTGATGAAGTGTTGAATCTGTTGCTCGATCTTGAAGCGTTTGCAGGTGTCGGCCAACAACGGCGGCACCGGGTGGGTGGCACGGTGTACCTGGCGCAGCACGTGGTCCGGGGTGTCGGTCAGGGCGAGGATTTGACTGGCCCGTTCCTGCGTAAACGCGTAGTCCTCCTGCCCCAGGCGGTGGAATAGCTGGTGGGTGTCCCAGGTCATCGGGTTCTCGCTGGCCAGACGCCAGGTGCCCTGGCCGTTGTGCTCCAGGAGCGGGGTGTCGACACCGATTTTTTTCGGGTGCTTGAGCCGCCATTTGAACAGCGTTTTATCGAAGACGATGCGGAACAGGCTGCCGAACAGCGGCAGGTATTCGTTGCCCTCAATCATGAAGATCCCGTCGGTCCTGGGTTTGAGGCCAGGTGACAGCATTAGGTTGTGTTGGTAGGGCACCAGCGAACCATTGACCAGGCTGACGTGACCTTGGGGGTTGCGTCGGGCGCTCATGTTGTCCCCCAGGGTTTTGCGCAGGCCCTTGGCGTCGGTGACACTGCTCATGCCCAGTTGTTGACGTTCGTGGGGGTGGAGCACCGAGGCGATGGCCAGGTAGAAGCTGTCTTGGGCGGGTGAGACGGGGATTTCACTGTCGTTGCGGATGTCATAGGCCTGGTAGCGACCGCCGGGGTGCAAGCGCAGGTTGACGGTGAGGTCGTCCGCACCGCTGGGCACGAAGGTCTCGCCCTGGCTGACATCCGTGACCACGAAGGGACGCTTGAGGGTGTCGCGGATCAGCGCTCCAGCAAATTCCCGGGCCCAGAGGTCGGTGTCGGCATTGAAGTCGCGGGGGTTGTACAGGCTGTCGATCACCGCGTCGATGCGCAACGCGGTACGTTGGCGATCGAGTGTTTCAACGAACGCTACCGGCAGGGTGCCACCGCTCAGAAACGCCTCTTGCTGGCGTGCTGTCAGCGGGTGCTCGGCGAGTAATCGCGCAAGGTTGGCGGCGGTCAGGGGCGGGTTCAGGTCGCGCAGTTTTTTCAACAGGGGCGTGACGGTAATCAAGGCCGGTGACACCTTGACCGGCAGAAACCGTCTTGCCGCCGGTGCGGCGGCGAGTTCCGCTTTTTCATAGCCCCAGTAATCGAACAGCGCCGAAAACAGCGCGTGGCGCTCGAGGCTTGCCAATGCGCCAACCTGTTCGCGTACGCTGCTGACGCGCGCGTCCTCGGAGGCGTTGGGTTGGTCCTCTTTACCCAGGGCCGAGTCGCGTGGTTGCTGGCGGATGATCAGTTGAAGCAGGTGCTCGTTGCCCTCGGGGCCGCTGCCCGCGTCGTTGAGGTCTGTGTAGCTGCCATCCTCGCGGCGCTTGAGGTTGATGGCATGGGCGCGTGGGGGTGGTTGCTCGGTTTTGCCGTAGGTCTCGATCCGCGTGCCTTGTGCATCGTGGACATGCAGCAGGGTGTCGGTCGGCCAGCCGTTGAGTTGGGTCAGCAGGCAGAAGACCGTGCTGTCGGCATGCGCCGGCAGTTGGCCGGGTTGGGGGAACCGCTCGATGATTTGCTGGATGACCTGATCGACCTGCAGTCGCCGGGCGCCTTCGATCAGGTTCAACGGTGCCGGCTGGGCACGCCACACGCGATCCAGCGTATCGCGAGTGGTGGCGGTGCTGCGTAGCATGTGTTCAAGGTCGGCCGACGGGATCGTCGACGCCCCGTTGGGCAGCATGCGTTGCAGCAACTCCGGGTTGGACAGGAGATGGGCATTGTGCAGATCGAAGGTCCAGGCCTGGAGCTCTGGGGCGAATATGATCGCTGGGGTGTAGCCGTCTTTACCGCGTGTGAGTACATAGCGTTTGTGCGCGTCGTCGAATTTGACTTCGATCAGCACGTCCATCTCGCCCTGGCGCAGTTTGGCGTAGAGGTGACCCTCGACCGTGTAAATGCCCAACGCGTTGGGCGTGATACCGTTGACCAGGCGCTGGTTGTCGTGGGCATACGGTTGGGCGTCGGCTTTCCAGAGCCCATGGCTGCCGTCGGCGCGCGTGATTTTGTACGGGTTGCCGAGTTTTTCCAGGTACGCGTGCATGCGTTGGCGATGGGCCCTTCCGGCGGTTGAGATCAGCTTGCCGCTGACGGCCAGGTCGGTGACATCGGCCAGCGCCGAGGCAAATCCGCTGGCTTCGCCCTTGGCCAGCTCATTCACGCCCTGGGCGGCGCTGTAGGTCAGGCTGCCCATGACCGCGAGTTGCATGACCCGGTTCATGCCGGTGACGCCGCCGGGCAATGGCGTAAGCAGCATCTGCAGCACTTCACCGGCAATCGCCGCCGCCGCATCTTTGAGGGCTTGCCAGTCTTTTTCCGAGCGGGTTTGCGCCAGTGTGTCGAGGTCTGACTGAAAGCGCTGGATCTGGCGATAGGCACACGCCTGCACCAGGGTGATTGCGCGCCCGGATTTGATGTCGGTGTTGAAGCGGATGTTGTCCAGGGTCTTTGTTGAGAAGGCCAGGTGAAAACCGTCGTACACATAAGCGCCTAACCAACTGAACCCCTTCAGATGCGGCGCTTTGTTGATCAGTGATCTGAACACCGACAGCCCGATCAAGGGCAATTGCCGGGAGAACCAGCCCAGGTCTTTTTTCGCGTGGCTGTCAGTGAGTTGTGTGCGAAACGCGTACTCGGCGGCCTGGGTATCGTCGTGGTATTGCAACGCCCCGCCGGGACGGAAAGGGAAGTAGGACAACACGCCCAGGCTGGCCACGCGAATCAGCATTAAGGGCACGGGGATGCAACTGTCCCAGGGGACGAAGGGCACCGAGATCAGGGGGGTGATACCGGAGCTCAGGTTCAGCGTGTCGAACGGCAATTGCGCACCAGTGCCTTCGATGGCGGCGTTGAGTCGCGTGTAGATCTCCAGGGTGACGCCGGTAGTGGCACGGTTGCGGTAGGCTTCGATTGCGTCGAACAGCAGGCTGGCCTTGGCCGACGCCTCGAACAATGGGCGCAACGGCCCTCCCGGCGCCATGGCGGTACGGGCTTTGTCGCGCAACTGAGCGCCCAGGTCCAGCGTGCGGGCGGCTTCGATGAAGGCCAGTGCGCCCAGGCTTCTGTCGTTGTCCGGCCCCACGATATAGCTGGCTTCCACCAGGCTGAAACCCGAGTCCCCGTGAATGGAGTGGGTGAAACCGTAGTTGAGGCAGGCCGCTTCCCACAGCGACATGTGCTTGAGATGCTCAATGTAATGGAAGTCGTAATGGGCCCGACGATAGCGCGCGGCGGGCAAGGGCACGGTATTGAGCGGAAGGAGCGGCTGCGGCGGGTCCCAGGGGAAGCCCTGCTCCCGTTTCTCCTTGTAGCGGGTGAACAGGGTGTATTGCTCGGGATCGCGCCCGCCGATTTTTTCCCGCAGTTGCGCAAGGCCTTGAGTCTTGAAGTCGCGGGTCAGCGCTTGCTGGGCGTGTTCCAGAGCGGTCAAGGCGCTCAATGCTTCGCGTTGCAACCTGACGTAGCGGGCTTTTTCCTGTGGGTTCAAGCTGCTCATGGCTTGAATCACGTTGTTCTGAATCTGCTCAAGGGCTTGTTGCCGTGACCAGGAACTGCTGGACTGCAAGTTGCCTGATAACCCGTTGAGTCGTTGATAAGTTGACATCAGCCATACCCTTTCACGATAAGTGGAAGGGCATGGAAGCACCGTCGCGAAAACGGCCGGGGCTATCTATTTAATGATGATGTGGGCAGTGAGCGACGCGCTTGCAACCTGCTGTCCAGGCGTTTGTTGAATTCCAGCCAGGTCGCCAGAGCGCCCATCAACACCACGCCTGCCAACGCGCTGAATAGCTGCATGGCCAACGCGTCGCCGGCCAGGGCGTTGAGCATGTCCGCCAGCGGTGCGAGCAGCACGCCGAGACAGAACACCTCCAGGGAATAGCGGCCCATGCGGCAAGTCTGTTGCGCCAGCCAATGGCGGGTCCAGCCGGCATGGGGCAAGAGCTTGGCGGTGACATAAGCCAGCGCCAGGAAATGCACCAGGCGCACCGGCGACAGGTCGGTCTTGCTGATGGGGTACAGCCGTTCGCTGAGCCACGCGGGCATCAGCGCGTCATGCACCTCGGGCCAGCGCCAGGCCAGCGTGATGATCGCGGCCAGCAGCGAGTAGCCCGCCGCTGCCACAAACAGCGGCTGACGCAGCAGCGCGCGGCGCTCTGCTACGCGTGGTTGGCGGGCATGAATCGCCGCCGCGCCGCCGAGCACAAACAGCAACTGCCAGGTGACGGGGTTGAAGTACCACACGCCATCGGCAATCGCCCGCAGGTTCCAGCCCATCCACGGCGCCAGCAGGTACACGCTCAACGACACGCCCACCACCGCCCAGGTCTGGCGCAGCAGCAACGGCAGCACCAGCGGCAGCCCGCCGAGCAGCACGATGTACAGCGGCAGCGGGTCCATCAGGTTGGGCTTGAAGCGCAACAGCAATTCATCGGTGAGCGCCTGCTGCGGGTGGGTGACGAAGTGCGTCAGGCCCATCTCTTCGACCAGGTCGCGGGTTTCCACATGGCTGTTGGCGAAGAACACGATGCCCATCAGCATCGCCAGCAAAAAGATATGCACCACATACAGCACCCAGGCGCGCCGCAGGATTTTCAGCGAGGCGATCCAATAGCCGTCGCGTTGCAGGACTTTGCCGTAGGCCAATACGGCGGCGTAACCGGCGAGGAACACAAACACCTCCGCCGCATCGCTGAAACCGATGTTGCGCAGGGTGATCTGGCCGAGGGGGTTGTGGGGGACGTGATCCCAGAAAATGAAGATCAACGCCAGGCCCCGAAAAAAATCGATGCGCGGGTCGCGTCCGTTCAGCATGGCAGCGGGCTCTTGTACGAAAGGTTTAGTAATGACTGGCGCGCGCGGCTGTTGTCTTACGCCGCACGTCGAGCGGGCGCAGGTTGGCGGTATTTGTAAGCGATTGCAAAGGCTGGGTATTACTGAATGTCTCAATGGCGGCACGGGGGCAACATGGGCCATCGCCAGAAAAATCTGGCGATGGTCGCGAAGTCCCGCAACGGCATGTGAACCTGCTGGTTTCAATAGTGCCGTCGGTGGTCCGCTTCAGCGCGGTAAAGGCTGGGTCAGAATGCGTCCATCAGCAGCACCCTGCAGGGCTTGGCTTGGTGCTCATTGATCTGTGGCACCAGCCGGGTGAAGTGTTCGGTCTGGCAATGGGTATCGAGTGCCGCCTGATCGGGCCATTGCTCGACAAAGATAAAGTGCCCCGGGTCTTTCTGATCGACAAACAGATCGTAGGCGATGCACAGCGGTTCCTGGCGGGTTTTTTCCACCAGTTCGGCGTACCACGGGCGCACCGTGTCCAGGTGTTCGGGCTTGATGAAATCTTCCGCGATGACTTTCAACATATCATGGCTCCCTTACGCCGCAACGACTTCCTGCGGCTCAAAACTATCCGCCCGCGCCATCTGCCACATGCGCGAATAAAACTCGCCGTTCACTTCCCCGGTCAGCAATTCCCCTGGCTTGAGGAACACATGCAGCTGAGAGAACAGCTTGATCTCGGTCGCCGACATGCGTCGCACCAAATGCTTGGCCGACAATTGCGACGGGTGTTCCAGGCCCGCTGCCGCGAGCATTTCGGCCAGGGCCTTGAGGGTGTTGCTGTGGAAGTTGAACACGCGCTGGGCCTTGTCCGGCACGACCAGGGCGCGTTGGCGCAGTGGGTCCTGGGTGGCGACGCCGGTCGGGCATTTGTTGGTGTGACAGCTTTGCGACTGGATGCAGCCGATGGCGAACATGAAGCCGCGCGCCGAGTTGGCCCAGTCGGCGCCGATGGCCAGCACGCTGGCGATGTCGAAAGCGCTGACGATCTTGCCGCTGGCGCCGAGTTTGATCTTGTCGCGCAGGTTCAAGCCCACCAGGGTGTTATGGACGAACAGCAGGCCGTCGCGCAGCGGCACGCCGATGTGGTCGGTGAACTCCACGGGCGCGGCGCCAGTGCCGCCCTCCTTGCCGTCGACCACAATAAAGTCGGGGAGGATGCCGGTTTCGAGCATGGCCTTGGCGATGCCCATGAATTCCCACGGATGACCGAGGCAGAACTTGAAGCCCACCGGCTTGCCGCCAGACAACTCACGCAATTGGGCGATGAAATGCATCAACTCGATAGGCGTGGAAAACGCGCTGTGGCGCGACGGCGAGACGCAATCTTCGCCCATCAGGATGCCGCGTGTCTCGGCGATTTCCTGGGTGACTTTGTGCTTGGGCAGAATCCCGCCATGGCCAGGCTTGGCGCCCTGGCTCATCTTGATTTCAATCATGCGTACTTGCGGGTTCTGGGCCTGCACCGCGAAGCGTTCCGGGTCGAAATGGCCGTCGCGGGTGCGGCAGCCGAAGTAGCCGCTGCCCAGTTCCCAGGTCAGGTCGCCGCCGTTTTCGCGGTGATAGGGGCTGATGCTGCCTTCGCCGGTGTCGTGGGCGAAGTTACCCAGCTTGGCGCCCTGGTTGAGCGCGCGGATCGCGTTGGCGCTCAGAGAGCCGAAGCTCATGGCCGAGATATTGAATACCGAGGCCGAGTACGGCCGCTTGCATTGCGGGCCGCCGACCATCACGCGAAACGAGCTCGGGTCAGTCAACGGCGCGGGGCGCATGGAGTGGCTGATGAACTCGAAGCCCGACTGGTACACGTCGATCAGGGTGCCGAAGGGTTTGTCGGCGGTTTGGTTCTTGGCGCGCGAGTAGACCAATGAGCGTTGCGCCCGGGAAAAGGGCAGGGCGTCGCTGTCGGACTCCAGCAGGTACTGGCGGATCTCCGGGCGAATGCCCTCGACCAGGTAACGGATATTGCCCAGGATCGGGTAGTTGCGGCGTATCGCGTGGGGGCTTTGCAGCAGGTCGAAGAGGCCGAGCAGGCTGAGGGCGCCGGTGACCAGGGTAATGGGCCATAACCATTCATGTTCGACAAAGGGCAGGCTGGCGAGGGTGAACATCACGCATACGGCAAACACCGCGTAGCGGCTTAGCAAGGACAGGCTCATACGGTTACCTTGGGATCGGACTCTTCTGGTCGGTGCGGCATTCTGCGCCAGTAAGGAAACCCTGAACAACCTGTAGGTGCATTCGCTTGGGTCGCATAGACACGGCGGACTGGCCCGATATAGACAGTTGGCGTGAGGCGTTCCGGCCTTACCTCTAAGGCCGTTCCAGTGTCTGGAGCGGCTTTTTTTGACGGCGGCACTGACCGCTCGTCGCCCTCCCTCAGCGCCTATTCAACTGTCGGTTGAATATATCGACAATCCATGTAGAACTGGTCATTAACGAATAACGTTAAGCATTAAGCGATGATCAGAAGCTTTAAATGCGCCGAAACCCAAAAACTGTTTGAAACCGGTCGAACCCGACGTTGCTCCGCTGTCGTTTCCGTGGTGGAACGACAGCTGAGCATGCTGGATGCAGCGGTTGAACTCGCTGACGTGCGCTCACCGCCCGGGAATAGGCTGGAACCGCTGGGCCTGACCGCAGCCGCTCTCGCAAGGGCGCTGCATGTTTCCGCCCCTACGGTGAATGACATTGTATTGCGTTGATCCAACTGTTGCGTGATGCTTTTTCGAACGGGCCTACACCGCTGTTTGGCGAATGGGCAGCACTACCCGGAACGTGGTGCCTTTGCCCAGTTCGCTGCTGACGGAGATTTCGCCATGGTGTTTCTTGACGATGCCGTAGGAGAGTGACAGCCCCAACCCCGTGCCTTCGCCCACCGGCTTGGTGGTGAAGAACGGATCGAAGATTTTCAGCTGGGCGTCCGGGGCAATCCCGCAGCCGTTGTCCGCGATTTCCAGCCAGATGTTCTCGCCGTCCACGCCGTCGCTGATGGTTATGGTGCCGCGCTCCGGCCCGATGGCTTGCGCTGCGTTGATCACCAGGTTCATCACCACTTGGTTGAGCTGCGAGGCCAGGCATTCGATTTCCGGCAAGGGCGCATAGTGCTTGATGACGTCGGCTTTGTACTTGAGCTCGCTGGCGACGATGTTCAGGGTCGAATCGATGCCTTGTTGCAGGTTGGCCCACTGCCAGGTCTGGTCGGTGTCCACTCGGGAAAAGTCTTTCAAGTCCTTGACGATCTGCGCCACACGGCCAATGCCCTCCTTGGATTCGTGAATCAGCGTCGGAATATCTTCCCTGAGAAAGTCCAGGTCCAGGCGTTGGCGCAGGGCTTGGAGCTGATCGTCGCCGATCGCGGCTTCGGCCTGGCGGTAGGCATCGAGCATCTGCTGCAGCTGTTTGAAATAGCCTTCGAGGGTGCCGAGGTTGGAGGAGATGAACCCTACCGGGTTGTTGATCTCGTGCGCCACGCCCGCGGCCAGTTGCCCCAGGGACGCCAGTTTTTCCGATTGCACCAACTGGCTTTCGAGCTGTTTGCGTTCGTCGATCTCCAGTTGCAGGGCCTGGCTGGTCTGGGTCAGCGCTTGGGTACGCTGTTCCACCAACAGCTCCAGCTGGCTGGTTTGCAAGGATGCGCGGCGGGCCATGTCCCATTTGGCGGTCAGGGTGTTGGCCATTTGCTGGACTTCGATATTGTCGAACGGCTTTTTCAGGATCAGCAGCCGGTCATGGGCACGCAGGCGAAACAGCAGCTCTTCCCAGGAATAATCCGAGTACGCCGTACACACCACCACCTGCAGGTTCGGGTCGACCCTCCACAGTTCTTCGATGGTTTGCGCGCCGTCCCAGCCCTGGGGCATACGCATGTCGACGAAGGCCAGGGCGTAGGGCAGTTGCGCCGCCATGGCCGTCTCGAGCAGTTGTAAACCTTCCTGCCCACCGTAGGCGGAGTCCAGCTCGAACAGCGGGCTTTGCGGTTGTTTGTCGCTGGTGCCGAACAGCGCGGCTTCCATCGCGTCCAGGGCCTGGTTCTGTTCCAGGGGCGGCTTGAGGATCTTGCGGAAATCTTCGTGAATCGAGGGCGTGTCGTCGATCAGCAGAATGCGCCGGTTCGGTGGTTGGTTCATGCGGGGCCTGCAGCATCGTTGAGGGGGATTTGCAAGGTGAACAGCGCGCCTTTGCCCGGACCATCGCTATAGCCGGTAAGCCGGCCATTCATTTCAATCGCCGCCAGGGCGCAGCTGTGCAGACCGAAGCCATGGCCTTCCTTGCGAGTGGTGAAGCCGTGGGTGAAGATCCGCGTCATGTTTTCCGCGGGGATGCCTTCACCTTCGTCTTTGACGCTGATTTGCAGGATGTTGTCCTCTATCGTCTGGATCGACAACGTAATCTGCCGAGGCCGGTCGGTCAGGTTGGACATGGCGTACTTGGCGTTGCTGATCAGGTTGACCATGATCAGCAGCAGCCGGTGTTTGTCGGCCATGATCTGCGGTACGTCGGCGTATTCCTTGACCACCGTCACATGATGGCGATTCAGCGCGCCGGAATTCATGCGCAGCGCGTCGTCCATCAGGGCGCTGACCTGCAAGGGCTCCAGCACGCTGGAAACGCCGGCGTAGGATTGCTGGGTGGAGACGATGTCCTTGATGTGGTCGACGCTTTTGCTCAATTGCGCCAGCTCGTCGGTCAGGCCCTGTTGCTCGACGGCAATGGCTTCCACCAATTGGTTGAGGTAGCCCGGCAGCAGTTTGCCTTTTTCGTCTTCGCGCAGGTAAGTGCCCAGGTCATCGGGGTGTTCGTTGATCAACTGCATGGCCTTGCCCAACCCCAGTGCTTTGCTGGTGCGCAGCTTACGGGCGACCAGGTCGGCGGAGATGTTCACGCTGTTGAGCACGTTGCCCACGTTGTGCAGCACATTGGTTGCGATTTCCGCCATGCCGGCCTGGCGGGCGCTGTCGAGCAGTTCGCTTTGCGCATCCCTGAGCTGGCGCGTGCGTTTTTCCACGCGCTGTTCCAGGCTGGCATTGGCGGTGTGCAGGGCGCGGTTGACGCGGTTGATCACGGTGAAACTGCGCAACAGCCTGATGGCCAGGTACAGCAGCAATGCCACCAGCAGGGTGGAGAACACCAGCAAGTAGTTGTGATACTTCTGGTCGATCAGGTCGGCGGCCTGCTGATCCTGGTTGAGGTGGGTGGTCAGTTCGTCCAGGCGTTCGGCCACGGGAACTGCGGCGATGCGTTCCAACAAGGTGTTGACCAGCGGCTGTTCGCGCAGGATCAGCGCGACGTGGTTGCTGAGAATCTCCACCGGCAGGTGGAAGTCGGCCGGCAAACGTTCTTTGTTCACCGCCAGCAGGTTCAGGCCCAACAGAATCTCGGCCGCGCGGTCGGCACTGGCGACCTGGGCGAACTCCATGCTGCTGAGCAACAGGTCATAGGTGTCGGTGGCCACGCTTTGCAGTGGCAGCCGCTGTTCGTCGTCGAGCCGTGTGAACGCGGCCTGGATATCGTTTTCAGCGGTCGGCAGGAACGCCAGGGAGTTGCGCAGCACGGCGTTATGGGACTTGAACTGGTCGACCAGTCGCGCTTTGTCCTGGATCGCCGCCTGACCGGCCTCCAGGCTGGCTTGCCAGCCGGGCAGGTCGTTGGGCGCGTGATACGACTCGTGCTGGCGCAGTTCCTCCCAGATTCTTGTGATCTGCGTCAGCGGCGTCACCAGGGGGTCGTAATTGTGGGTCAGGGCGATTCTGGCCTTGAGCACCTCACTGTCCCACTGCGCGTTGAGCTGCTGCATCTGGCGGATCAGGTCGCGGGATTCGGTGTAACGGCTGGTCTGGTCAGTACTTGATTTGATGTACAGGAACACCAGTATCGATGCCAGCAGCAGGGTCGCGGTGCCCAGTAGTAGTTGGATGACGTAGTGGCGGGAGAGTCTCATGACCGTCTGCTCATAAAGGTTTGCCCGCCCATTGGCCGGTCAGGGTCTTGAGAAACTTGATGATCTGGTCCTTGTCTTCCGCCGAGGGCACGCGCCCCAGTTGGAATCTGAACATCACGTCCACGGCTTCTTCGAGGGTCTTGGCCGAGGCGTTGTGAAAATACGGCGCGGTGACGGCGACATTGCGCAGGCTGGGCACCTTGAACACGTTACGGTCTTCTTCGTCGTGGGTCACCAGATAGCGGCCCAGGTCGGTCTCGGCGGGCGGGCGGCCCTTGAAATAATCATCCATCACGCCGAACTTCTGGAACATGTTGCCGCCGATATTCATGCCTTGATGGCAGGCGATGCAGCCATATTCCTTGAAGCGTTGGTAGCCGTATTTTTCTTCGATCGTGAGGATCTCGGTATTGCCCAGCAGGTATTGGTCGAAGCGGGAGTTGGGCGTGAGCAATGTGCGTTCATACGTCGCCAGGGCATTTTGCACGTTGGCCGCCGTCACGCCGTCGGGGTACACCTGAGTGAAGGCGGCCTGGTACTGCGGCATGGCGGTGAGGTTGTCGACCACGGTTTTCCAGTCGCTGCCCATTTCCACCGGGCTGATGACCACTTGTTCGATCTGGGCCTCTAGGGTATCCACCCGACCGTCCCAGAACTGCTTGAAATTCAGGCTGGCGTTGAACACCGTGGGTGTGTTGAGTTTGACCGGCTTGCCATCAAAGCCCAAGGAAAACGGCTTATCGTCGCCCCCGCCCGTTGCCAGTTGGTGGCAACTGGCACAGGACAGGCTGTCATTGACCGACAGGCGTTTCTCGTTGAACAACTGGCGACCCAGCTCAACTGTTGCCACATCCAGCAGCGGCACCGGCGGCAGTGGTTTGAGCGGCTCATCCAGTGGCGCGGCCGCCGCGGGCAGGGCGGCGCCAACCCCGAGGGCGACGGCAAGACCGAGTGCCCAGGGTGACGGGCGAGGAGAGCGGGTGAGGGGACGGATCAAGCGTTCGTTCCTTGGATAGACAGTCACTGGGGGGGCATCAGGCTGCGTTGCCCGGCTTGCATCAATTGGGCGAATTCAGCGGCCGCCACGGCTTTGCTGAACAGGAAACCCTGGCCCTCCTCACAACGGTGGGCTCTGAGGAACTCCAATTGCTCAAGGGTTTCGACGCCTTCGGCAATGATGTTCAAGTCCAGGCTCTTGCCCAGGCTGATGATGGCACTGATCAGTTGTGCGTCCTGGCTGTTTTCGCCCAGGCCGCGCACGAAGGATTGATCGATCTTCAACACATCGATGGGAAACCGGCGCAAGTAACTGAGGCTGGAATAGCCGGTGCCGAAATCGTCGATCGACAGCCGCACGCCCAAGGCTTTGATGTCTTGCAGGGTGACGAGCGTGTCCTCGACGTTTTGCATCAGTACGCTCTCGGTGATTTCCAGTTCAAGCAAACTGGGCGTCAGGCCGGTGCGTTGCAGAATGGCCGCCAGGTTGGCGACAAAATTGCGCTGGCGAAAATCAATCGCCGAAATATTCACCGAGATACACAGTGCAGGCAGGCCGGCGGCGCGCCAGGCTTGTGCTTGCTCGCAGGCTTGGCGCAACACCCATTGGCTCAAGGGCACGATCAGGCCGCTGTCTTCGGCCACCGGAATGAAGGCTGACGGGTAGATCCAGCCGTGGTCGGGCTGGTGCCAGCGAATCAGGGCTTCGGCGCCGACGATCCGCCCGCTGTTCAAATCCAGTTTCGGTTGGTAGTGCAATATGAACTCATCGCGCTGCAAGCCCTGCCGGATCGCGCTTTCCAGGCTCTGCTGGGCCTGGGCGCGCAGGTTCATCTCGTTGACGAAGAAACTGAAGTCGTTGGGGCCATGGGCTTTGCTGGTGTGCATGGCGGTTTCGGCGTTCTTGATCAGCTCCACCGCGCTGAAACTGTCGTTGGGGTAGATGCTGATGCCCAGGCTTGCGGTGACACTCAAGTCATGCCCGGCCACATAGTGTGTCGTGCTGATGGCGCCGAGCAGTTTTTCGGCAATGTACTGGGTTTGCTGGGGATGCTTGATGTCGTTGAGGATCAGCACGAACTGGTCGGAGCCGTAGCGAAACACCGAATCCGACGCGCGCACCGTGGCCACCAGGCTTTGGCTGACCTGCTTGAGCATTTCATCGCCGACCGGATAGCCCAGGGCATTGTTGATGCGCTTGAAGCGGTCCAGGCCGATAAACATCACGGCCAACTGGGTGTCATGGCGCCTGCAGACGGCAATGGCCTGCGTCAGCCGGTCGCCCAGCAGGGTGCTGTTGGGCAGTTCGGTCAGGGCGTCGTATTGCAGCAGGTGTGAGACCTTCAGCAGTTCCTGCACGCGTTCTTCGACCGTGCGCTCCAACCCCATCAGTTTGAGCGCGGCATCCTGGGCCAGCTGCCATTTCCAGGTCAGCGCGCTGGCCATCTGACGGATTTCCAGGTTGTCGAACGGTTTTTTCAGGATCAGCAACTGGTCGCTGTATTGGATGCGCGCTTCGATGGCTTCGAAGGAATAGTCCGAGTAGGCCGTACACAGGGCGATCTGCAGGTTCGGGTCGACGTTCCACAGTTGTTCGATGGTTTCCAGGCCGTCCCAGCCCGGCGGCATACGCATATCGATGAACACCAGGGCGTAGGGCGCGTTGTCGGCCAGGGCCTGGTTGACCAGGGCGAGGGCTTCCTGGCCCTGATAGGCGGAGTCCAGCACAAAAGTCTGGCGCACGGTGGGGGCGGTGCCGAACAGGGTTTCTTCGATGCTGTCCAGGGACTGGCCGCCTGTGGTATCGGCGCACAGGATCTTGCGGAAATCCTCGTGGATGGAGGCCGCGTCATCGACGATCAGCACCCGTCGATTGGCCCTTCCTGAGCACGGATTCATGGCTGACACCGGGACGCAGGCAACTGAAGATTCTTACGCATCGGGCTTCCTTACCTTGAATGCTTCAATAAACGGGGAACAGTCATGGCTTCATGCTACTAGCATAGTCGGGTCCCTTGAATAAGTACGCCAGTTGGCGTCAAATCACCCTCAGTTACCCCAGCCTGCATCTAGCGCTCATTGCTTATGCAAGTACAGTGATCGATCACGCCGGGGCGCAATGAAGCAACCGAGTACCATCGCCAGGAGGTGTCGCCATGGATGAACAAACTGCTACGACGTCCCCTTACAGACCTACTATTTTGCTGGTCGACGATGAAGAATCGATCCTCAACAGCCTGCGCCGTCTGCTGCGGGGCCAGCCTTATGATGTGCTGCTGGCCAGCAGTGGTGCCCAGGCCCTGGAAATCATGGCTGCCGAGCCCGTCGACCTGCTCATGACCGACGCGCGCATGCCCGCGATGGACGGGGCGATGCTGCTGGCCGAGACCCACCGCCTGTACCCGGCCACCACGCGCATCCTGCTGACTGGCTATGCCGACATGACCATGATGATCAAGGCGATCAACGAAGGTCAGATCCACCGCTATATCAGCAAGCCCTGGAACGACGAGGAAATGCTCCTGACGTTGCGCCAGTCCCTGGAACACCAGCATTCCGAACGCGAGCGCGTGCGTCTTGAGCAGTTGACCCGCGATCAGAACGAGCAGTTGAAGGCCCTCAACGCCACCCTGGAAAAGCGCGTCGAAGCGCGCACCAGCGAGCTGCAACAAACCGCCGACATGCTCGACCTGGCCTACGACGAGCTCAAGCGCAGCTATGTGACCGGCACCGAAGTGTTTTCGCTGCTGGCCAACCTGCGCCTGCCCAAGCAGAAGCAGACCAACCGCCAGTTGATCGAGCTGATCCGCGTGTACTGCAAAGCCCAGGCGCTGGACGAAGCCAGCGCCCGTGACCTGACCATGGCCGCCGCGCTCTACAACATCGGCAAATTGAGCTGGAGCGACGGCATGATGGCCGTCCCGTCGGAACTGCTGCACAGCAACGACCGCGAACGCTATCGCGCATACCCGGCGCAGAGCGAGTCGTTGCTGATGACGCTCGAGCCGATGAAGGACGCCGCACGGCTGATCCGCCATCACCAGGAGCGGTGGGACGGCACCGGGTTTCCCGATCACCTCAAGGGTGAAACGATTCCCGTAGGCGCGCGCTTGCTCAAACTGGCGGTGGACTTCATCGAACTGCAGAAGGGCCTGATCCTGGAACGGCAGATGAACAGCGATGAAGCACTGCTGTACATCCGCAAGTACGCGGGGCGGCTCTATGATCCGGACATGGTCGAAGACTTCGTCCTGGCCTGCGCCGCGTTCCTCAACGACGTGACCCTGGGCGACCCGAGTGTCAAAGTGCTGAGCACCCGCGAACTGGCCGACGGCATGATCCTGGCGCGCAACCTCAACGCCGATAACGGCATGTTGCTGCTCAATGCCGGCAAAGTGCTCAACTTGCCGCTGGTGGACAAGCTGATCGCGTTTGAAGCCATGGAGGGCGCCAAGTACAGCGTGTTTATCCGCGAACCGGAAGAGCCCCATCTTTTGAGCTGAGGCGATTCATGGGATCATTGTGTCTTTGCATTCAAGGTGATTTTGTCCATGCCAACCACTATCCGTATCGCCGCCGCGCTCCTGATCGGCGGCGACGGCCAGACGTTGCTGGTGCGCAAGCGCGGCACCCAGGCATTCATGCAACCGGGCGGCAAGATCGATGCCGGCGAACAACCGGTCGAAGCGCTGGCCCGTGAGCTGCACGAAGAGCTGAACTTGCGCATCGAGCCGAGCCAGGCGGTCTACCTCGGCCGTTTCTCGGCCCCGGCCGCCAACGAGCCAGGTTTTACGGTGCAAGCCGAACTGTTCCAGGTACGGATCGACGTGCCGGTGACCCCGGCCGCCGAAATCGAAGAAGTGCGCTGGATCGACCCGGCCGGAGACGGCGGCCTGCACCTGGCGCCCTTGACGCGTGAGCTGATCCTGCCGTTTTATCGCAAATCGCTGACCACCACCGCCTGATTGGCGGGTTCCAAGGACTGAGCCGTGCCCCTCAACGCACGGCGCTGACCCCATCCAGTGTGGAAAACGACGTGTCCTTGGCCGTCAGCAGGAAGTCGCGCATGTACGGCGCGTCCAGCATGTCTGCACGAATCCCCGCATACAGCGTCGCAAACAGGCCTTTCTCACCCAGGCGCTTGGCCTTGACGTAACCGCGCGAGCTGTATTCATGCAGCGCCCAATGCGGCATGCCGCAAACGCCACGACCGCTGGCGACCAGTTGCATCATCATCACCGTCAGCTCCGAGGTGCGTACCTGGGCCGGTTCGACATCGGCGGGTTCGAGGAAGCGGGTGAAAATATCCAGGCGGTCGCGTTCCACCGGGTAGGTGATCAGGGTTTCGCTGAGCAGGTCTTGCGGCACGATGTACGACTTGTTCGCCAGGGGGTGCTGGTTGGCCACGGCCAGCATGGCTTCGTAGGTGAACAGCGGCACATACGTGATGCCCGGCAGCTCCAGCGGGTCGGAAGTGACCACCAGATCCAGGTCGCCACGGGCCAGGGCCGGCAGCGGGGCGAAGGCGAAACCGGACGCCAGGTCCAGCTCGACCTCGGGCCAGGCATCGCGGAACTGGTCGATGGTCGGCATCAGCCACTGGAAGCAGCTGTGGCATTCGATAGCCATGTGCAGGCGCCCGGCGGTGCCACCGGCCAGGCGCGCAATGTCGCGCTCGGCGCCGCGCAGCAGGGGCAGGGTGGCGTCCGCCAGTTGCAGCAGGCGCAGGCCGGCGCTGGTGAAACGCACCGGTTTGGTCTTGCGCACGAACAACGGCATGCCCAACCGCTCTTCCAGTTCTTTGAACTGGTGGGACAGGGCGGATTGGGTCAAGTGCAGGCGTTCGGCGGCTTCGACCAGGCTGTCGGCCTCGCGCAAGGCGTGCAGGGTTTTCAGGTGGCGGATTTCCAGCACCGTGGCCTCCATGAGCAATATTGATGAGCAATTCGAATAGGGTGAGTTTGTCTCATGTTGCGCGGGCTGTCGACCTGCCGGCCGGCGCACGAGGTTCATATCCCGCCATACATTGCGAAACGGCGCTGGCCCGGAGCCCCGGCGGGCCCCGCGTGTGTCGACATAGTCAATTACGCATTTCTTGTTTCACCGTAGGGATGAGTGGGTATTTTTGCCGCGACATTCGTCCCGAAGGGCGCTCCATGCGTCGTTGGGACGACACCGTACCGCCCCGCCAAGGATGTGCCCCATGACCGCTAGCGCCGCTGCAATGCCCTTCATCCCTCGTCTGTACCCCGCTGTACCGCCGGCCAATCCGAGCCTTTCGCCCTCTGCACCCGCGCCCACCTCCCTGAGCCGTGCCGGCGCCATCGCCGAGGTGCAACCCCGGCCCCGCGCCAGCCACCTCGCCGCCCACGCCGTCAGCAGCCAGTTCGCGACGCGGCCCGACGTGCGCTCGGTTGTCAGGGACATGCTCGGCGAGGCGATCAACAGCCTGTATCCCACGCTGGAATTCGACGTGGGGCGGACCTCGGTGGCAGAACCGATCGCGGAAAACCCGGTTCAATACCGCTTGACCCCGCTGCTGGATGTCGCGCTCAACCACCTGGCCAGCGGGGCCGATATCGATTTCACCGACAAACATTCATGGCCGCAGAAACTGGTCAAACAAGGAACCGGCACCACCCTCAGAGTCCCCGACGCTTCAGGCAACCGGCGCGAAGACATCGACATGTCGGCCATTGAGCTGGCGATCCGCAGCCTTCGGCCCAGCCTCAAAGACGCGTTTGCGCGAGCCTTGACCCGTTACTGGGGACAAAATGCTGGCGGGGCGGACAACCGCTGGTTGTGGCTCAGCGGCATGCTCAGCGACAACCTGCGCAGTGCGGCGCTGAAACAGCCCGGCCTTACCGATGCGCAACGCGCCACCCTTGACCAGGTGGTCACCTGGCCCGAGCGTGCGCAACGCGTGAGTGCCAACAGCGACGACGCGGCGCGGGTCTTCGTGCTCGACACCAGCGTCCGCTACGGTGGCGGTGCCTCCACCCAGCTCAGCCCGGATCTTTTGATCACCCGTCAGATCGGCGCCAGCACCCAGGTTCTGCATGCCGCGGCCAACGGCCAGATTACCCCTTACGACTCGCTGGAAGCCTTCGGCAAGGCCTGGGGCGAGACGCTGGAAAACGACTTCGTCTTCGACCACTTGACCTGGAAACGCCAGGAGCCGGACGCGAATATCTTCGATGCACAAGCGGGCATCATTCTGAACAACCAGTTGCAAGCGATAGACAGCATCGAACTCCCGCCAGCCGGCAGCCTTCAGGCTCTGGAGCAGCGCTTCAGCGTGCTCAGCGATCCGAGCCCGTGGTTTGTCGGCGCCTATGCCGCAGATTCCACGGAGCTGGCACGGCTGCAGGAAAAACTGCCGCAGTGGATGCGCAACGCCGACCCGGCCGATCGCCTTGCCTACCATCGCCACGCCCTCGAACTGGCCAGCGATGTCCAACGCAACCAGGGGCGTAACTTTTTTTCGGACATTCCCGATATTCGCACCTATACCCAGCAACAGCTGCAAGCGCAGTTGCAGAACACCGGGCTGCTCGCGGACCACCTCGACGTCACCTTCAAAGTACCGGTCGGCACGTTGGGCAGCGGCTACATCGAGCGCGTCACGATGAGCCTGACCGACATGGCCTTGCGCAATCTGGCCGGGCTGCCCAAGGGCGAAATCGAAGTGCGCCACTTCGGTCAACCGATCAGCGACCCGACAATGCCGCAGCGCTTGAAAGACATCGTCAGCCAGGTGGACATCGGCAAACACTATCCTGCGTTGCTGCAAACCCACCTGCTGGGTGACAGCGATGAGTCACGTCGGCGCAGCGCCTTGTTCGCCCAACAAGTCCCGCGCCAACTGGCGATGCAGGCGCTGGAGCTCAAGCTCAAGGGCGAAGCGGGCATCACCGCGCACGGTTACCGGTATGTGGAGGCGCTGCTGACGCCCGGCGCTGGAGCGAAACAGGTCGACGGGCAAGACATCGTCATGCGGCCCCTGGCGTTTATCCGCAAGCCCGGCGCGACACCCGATGTAGTCCAGAACATGTTCGTCATCGAGCCAGCGAATGCGGCTGTCGGCCCGCACCTTCTCTACCGGCCGATGTTGTCCCCGGTATTGCAGGAATTTGCCACGCGTCAAGCGCTGCTGGAGGCGGTGCAACAGCCCGGCCCCTTGCAGCAAAGCGTGCTGGCCTGGTTGCCCGACGACAGAACGCGCGCGGTGTACGGCAACGGCGGCTTCAAGATTCCCAACATTGCCCGCTACAGCGTCTTCAACGAGTTCGATGCGCCCGCCCAACCGGCACCGACGACACTCGCCGTGGACGGCTATGACGCAGCAAGCACATTACGCCAGGACCTGGAGCAAGGGCGCCTGATGCAGCACCTGTACCAGAGCAACACCCACAGCCTGGTGAACCTGGCCCAGGGGCAATCGGTATCGGACGCGCAGAGCCGCTGGGCTTCCTTCAAGGAACTGGGCGGGTTGTTGTTCAACACCCTGTTACCCGTGTTGCGTGGGCCTGGGGCGATGGCGGGGTGGTTGTTGCAGTTGGCCGGTAGCGAGGACGATATCCGCAGACTGTCCAACCCCGCCGCCCAGGGCGACAGCACGGCCAGCGTGGTGGACCTGTTGCTCAATATGGGCATGGTCTTGACCCATTCCGCGCCCGCCGACACTGCGCAGCCGCCGCTGACGCTCGACGCTCTCAAAGCCATCGCGCCAAACGATGGCCCGCTGCGCCGCGCCCCGGGCCAGGCGCCGGGCGCCCATCGCGCGAGCATCCGCCAAGGCAGTGTGGCGCCTTCTGCCGGCGTCATCGGCGGTCATGCGAGCATGCTGGATTTTGCGTTCTCCAGCCCGCGCCGCCTGAGCTCCGGCCAGCTCGCGCAGATCGAGTCATTCCGGGTAGCCGCGCCGGTCGATGTCGGTGCGGCGATTGCCGAGGGGCCAAAACAGGGCTTGTACCTGAGCCAGGGCGGGCTGTACGCCAACATCGACAAGCAGTGGTTCCGGGTGGCCAACGACCTCGACGGCGTGTTCATCATCGACGCGAACAACCGCGCGCGTACCGGCCCGCCGATCAGGCGTGACGCACAGGGGCGCTGGAGTTTCGACAGTCGCCCCCGGCTGCGCGGTGGCATGCCGCGCAAGAGCGGCGTCGCCGAGCGGGTCAAACAAAACAGGCAGGCACAACAGGCGCGAGGGGAAGCGTTCAGTCAGGCCGTCGAGGCCGCACTTGTATTGGATGGACCGAGGGCAGACTCGCGTAATCAAGTGATTGCGAGCATTACCGACTACTACAACGGCCGTAAAAAACTGCGCACGCTGTGGGGGCTGTCTACCACCGGGGAGCATCAACAGCGCTTTATCGCGCCTTACCTGGCGCAGTTGGAACTCACGAAGAACCTCAGGCAGACCATCGACCAGCAACTCGTGCAACTCAAGCAACGCACTGAGGTACACAGTGCGGCGGCTCAGACCGCCATTGACCATCTGGTGCCGAAAAAACTCGGCGCAGTGGATGATCTTTCCGAAGAAAAACAGGCGCGCTCCAATCTCTATGAGACGGTGCTCGACAACTACCGTGAAATCGAACAGTTCTACACCACGCTGGCCGAAGACAGCAATCAACACGTCCCCAGCGGACGCTCGATGGCGGAGGTGGTGAGCGAGGCAAGGACCGGCTCCAAAAGCACGTATATCGAACTGATGGACAACTTCGCCAGGGTTTACCGCGACTTGGAAAGCGTGCGGGAAGCCGCCCTGGCCTCCGCCGCCGTGCTGGAAAAATGGACGGACGATTCGTCGTTCGGCAAAACCAAGGCCGCGCACTTCCTCAAGCAGCAAGAGCGACAGCCACCTGCGATTACGGCCCTGCGCATGAAGCTGACCAGCCTGACCAACCTCAAAGAACTGAGCCTCGATCGCTATGCGCGAACGACCGACCCAGTGGAGTCGTTTTACCTGCAGCGCTTGAGTTCAACCAACCTGATCCCCGTCTACAACGCTCACCTGGACCTGCGGCAGTACACCGGTTACAGCTTGAGCGAACGCAAGGCGACGCTAGAAACCGTCATCGGCACCTACCAGCGCGTGCTCAGCGATAGCCTGGCGATACAGGACACGAATCCCGGCCTTCAACGAGCCGAGTATCAGCAGCTGTTTGCCGAACGCCTGCGCGATGTGATCAACGATGCCCAAACCGACCTGGCCGAAGTGATGCGCGAGGAACAAGCGCTGGTGCCTGCCGCCGTCGTGCGTATCGATCAACGGCAAAAACCGGCGGGCCAGCGCACGTTCAAGACCCGCGACAAGGAAACCCTGATCGGCACCGCGCGTCCCCAGGCGGCAGGCTCCGGCGCGATCATCGATGTGCTGGACCCGCAATCCGGCCGGTCGGTCGCCAGTTACAGCGAACACGCGAGCGAGGGCGAGTGGGTGAAGATCGTTCCCGCGCAACCCGCACGGCCCGCGTCATCGCCCAAGTCGCTGTCAACGCTCAAGTCCGACGCCAGGAAACTGCTCGAAGAAAGCGCCGGCATTGAACGCACGATCGCGTTCCAGAAACGCAAACTCAACGACCCGCAACGCCGGGAGGGCATCAACCCGCTGGACTGGAACGACATGCTGCAAGCCCAGGCCGAGCGGCTTCAGGCGACCGCCTTGCTGGCCGAAACCCGTCACGGCAGCAATCCCGAAACCGAACAATGGGTCAAACAGTGGCGCACGGCGGCGGACGAACTGCTTGCCAAGGCCCGCCAACATTGCGCCGATGGCTACAAGGTCCTACCCCCCAAACCGGAAAACATCGACTACCTGTGGAAGCACGGGTTCGTCGACATCAACCTGGTCCAGCGAGACGTCGCGACCAAAAGCGGCGATGTCTTCACCGAGTACGCCGTGCGTGAAAAAGGCAAGGTCGACGTCTTGTGGTATGCCCATTTCCACTACCCGGCCAAAGGTTCGCCGCGCAATCTCTACACGGCGGCGCACCTGAAGATCCCGTCGCAGCGCACCAAGACCCAGAAAGACCTGGTGGCCGAGGCGGGCAATAACCGCGTGGTGGAACAGATCGTCAGGGCGCGGATCGGCCCGCCGCTGGATGAAAAACTGTTTTTGACGCTGTGACCGAAGCGCTCCGCTGACAGCCGCAGGCCGGCGCGGTTATTGGGCAACCCATAGCGGCCGGATATGCGGCAATGCAGCGGACTGCCTGCCGATGTCCGAGAACGGCAGCGACGGGTCGTCGGCATGGGTCAAGTAACGATGCTCCGGCAGTTTCAGGTGGGCCTTTTCGAACTCGTCGAAGATCGCCGTGCGGCGGTTGTAATGAAAGTGCGCGTACCACAACGGGCGCGGCGGGGTGGCGGTCAGGTCCCAGACTTCATATTCCTGCATGAAGTCGCGATGTCCGTTGGCACGCCTCGCCAGTTCGCTCATCGACGCGGTGCGACGCACCTCGACCACGTGATGCCTGACCAGGTCATCGAGCATGCCGTCGGTGGGTTTGCGGCTGGCCAACGATTGTCGGGTGCGCAAGGCGCGGCCGGCGGCGGTCAGTTCGCTGGCGGTCGTGCGCAATGGCTGGAGGCTCGGCTCCTCGGGGTCAAGGCGCGCGATGCGGTTTGCGCGCAAGGTGAGTTCGGCGGCTTCGCTGACCAGCATGTGTTCAAGGTCCACCGGCAACATGCCCTGGCGGGCATAGGCGTCAACTTTGGCCTGGTACGCCGGTACGGCGCGCAGGCGGTTCTGGGCTTCGCTCACCATCACCGACTTCACGTTCGCCTCCGCCGGGAACTCCACGGGCGGCGCCGGTTGGCGCTGGGCCCGACCGTCCGGGCGTTGCTCCCAGGTCTCGGTGTGGCCGCTGAGGTTGTCGATGGTGTAGCGCGTGGTGTTGGTGCGAGGGTCGGTGCTTTTTATGCCGATCAGCAGCCGGTTGTCTTCGCTTTCAAACACCGTCCCTTGGGGTTCATCGAGCTGCGGGCGCCGCAGGCGAGGTGTTGTGCCGATACGGTGGCGGGCCAGTTGAATCATGCGCTCGAGGTTGTTCAGCAAGGCGTCCAGGTTATCCAGGTCAAAATGTTGCGGGTAGCCTGCGCTCAAGGTTTTAACGCTGAGGCTGAACCGCGCGTAGGCATCGATACATTCATTGAGGATCCGCGTGCGCTGGCTGACGGTGGTGGGCGTCTTGGTCAGTGCGAAATGCGTGTTGAGGGCCAGGTGAGCGTCGAGATAGACGCGATTGACCTCACTTTGCAAATACAACCAGGAAGGATCGCTGACGTGATCGTAGCGGTTGAACGTATCGATGCTGTGGACGGTGCGCAGGTGCGTGCGAAACCCTTCATCGTAGAGCTCGTTCCAGCGCGCCGCGTCATCGCGAGCCTCGCCCACCAGCGTGCGCGTATTTTGCAGGTCCGCGTCGATCTGTTGCGCGGTCCTGCGCGTGCTTCTGCCTTGGAGGCGCAGATCGGCCTCCAGCGCTGCCAGGTTGATCTGGCTGCTCCATTCGTTCATGACCAGGAAGATGCGGTCGATCCGGTCGAGTTCCTGCACGATTTTCTGGCTGAGACCTTTGCGGGTTTGCAGAAACTGCAGAATGGCGGCGGGGCGTGCGGGCGGCACCTGGATATCAGCGAATTGCCCGGTCAATTCCTGCAGCGCGGCCGCGGCGACTTTCAGGCGTTCCACGGCTCTGCTGGTGACAATCAAGGCAGCGCGGCTTTGCAAGCCTTGGAGGGCCAGGTGCTCTCTGTTGGGGGTGGAGGCGATCACGTCCTGAATGGCGTTGGTCTGCTGAATCGCCAGCTCGATGTCCTGGGTGTAGGCCTGATCAAGGGTTGGCTGCAATGTCTTGCGGGTGGCGAAGTCGCTTTGGTTGGACAGGTGTTGCAGGTTGCTGGTCGCGGCCAGTTGAGCGTCGAGCCGACTGCTCAGCGTATTGAGCGCATTGCTGAGCGCCAGTTGGCGGCGCAGGACATGATCGGTCCACCAGATCGGCAGCCGTTGTCGAATCGCCATCGGCCAGAGCGGCTCGAGGGTGTCCGCCAGGTGCCCGAGTACACCGCCGCCGCCCGCCAGGCCCGCCGGTTGCGCGGTGCCGTAGACGCCGAAGTGGGTGTCCCATTGGCCGGCGTCATCCAGGGCAATCGGTTGTTTGTAGGTTTTCAGCGCGTTGCCGCTCAAGCGCCAATGGCCGTTCTGCAGTTCGACCTGATAGACGTTGCCCTGCCGCACGATGAAGTGGCCGTCGGCATGGCGGTAGATGTTGCGATAAATACCGTGGCTCGCCGGGGTCAGATGGGCCAGGGCGATCTCCTTGTCGTACTCATACCCGCTGAAGCGCTCGGCGATGCGGCGCGCCTTGCGGCTCATGGGCGGTTGCAGGTAGCGGCCGCCCTTGAAGGCATTGCGCAACTGGCGCCCAAGCGTGCGCGTGCGCGCTGCATTGGGCGTAATCAGCACCCCACCGGCCACATCCACGCCGGCGTCGATCATTGATTGCAGGACCTGGGTGATGTCGTGCATGCCTTGGGCATGATCGCCGCGTCGAAATGCATCTACCGCGTCATTGGCGCTGACCCAGCCGTCGTAAAGGCCGATCACCGTACCCACCACGGGGACCACGCCGAGCGCCATCTTGATATAGCTGAAGGCCTGCACGCCTTTGATGGCATAGCGTTCCAGGTACAGGTCGCTGTTGGAACGGGAACTGGCGCGGTGGGCCTCCTTGACGCGGCCCATTTGCGCGTTGAGCAAATGGCCGGCCAGCGACGGGGTGACGGGCCAGGGGCGGCCGACGCCGATCAGCGCGTCGAAATGCCGGAGCACCGCTTGATTGATCCGGCTGACGTGGTTGGCCACGTTGCCCAGCAAGGCGCGGCCGGCCAGGTAATTGACCATTGTGCTGCTCAGGCACAGGCGGTACAGCGCCAGCCGCGCGGCTTCAAGGTTGGCGTAGCTGCGTAGGTAGTGGCCGTCCGGGCTCTCGGGCAGATAGAGCAGGGTGAGCCCGGAGTTTTTCTGACGGATGAAGGTGACGCCGGACAACGTGCTTGAACCGTCCTGGGTGTCTGGCCCGCCGACACTGAGGTGGGCGGGGAGCAACTCAATGTCATTGCCATCGGCGCGCCAGGCTTCGGCCGTGCTGGCATTCACGGCGATGTTGAAGGTGTTCAGTTCGGTGGCCGTGATGTGCTTTTGCAGGAACGCCAGGCGCCCCTGGAGCGTAAGCATCAGGCGCTGAGGTTCGAGCAGGCATTCGAGGCGATAGTCACGGCTGAAGTCCGTTTCGCGATCCGAGCCTTGGTAAGCCTCGACGATCAGGTCTTCATACGCTTGGGCCAGGTCCAGTTCCGGCACCAGCTTGCGCAGGTAGTTGGCGCTGAGCCCGGCGGTGAGTGCCTGGCCTTCCGTGGCGTCCTGGCTGCTGACCTCGACCTTCATGAACGTCAAGCGCTCGGCGATCGGCGTATCGATGTTGCTCAGCGCCAGCTCATCCAGGCTCATTTTGACCCGGGTGGCGCTGGGGACCTGCACCGTCTTGGTCGGAGTGCCGGGCGCGCCGGGGGCCCCGACGAAATGCTGTTGATGCGTGACCGATTCGGGAACGTCGAGCTGAACGCTGAACGCTTGTTTGAGCGAGAAGTCCCGGGACAGCCTTGCGTGCAGGCGTTTTGTGCAAAAACTGCTGATCAGCGGCAGCTTCAGGTTCAATACCTCATCGGCGCGTTGCAACGCCACGATGTAGCGCTCCAGCAGGGCCTTGAGTTCGGCCCTGTCGGCCGCTGAAACCTGGCCGAGCCAGACCGGCAGTTGCGCCGCCAGTGCGCCGCTCTGCTGCTGCTCCAGAAGCTGCGCATAGGCCAGTTCGCGCGCGGTGTTGGTCGATACGCCCAGTTCCTGGATCGCTTGCACGCGCATGGGTTGCAGCTCCCGGGCTTGGCGCTCGGTGTCGTCCGGGGCGCGGCGAAGCATCGCTTCGATCTGGGCGACCCAGTCGTCGAGTTGCACGGTGAGGCTGTACTCGAACGGGGTCTGATTGAGCAGGGCCAGTTCCAGCGACGACGCGTCCGAGGGCGTTACGCCGAGCCACTGTTCAAGCGCCTGGCGCGAAGCGAAGTGCTGCAGCCCGCCCTGGCTGCCCGGCCAGTACAACAACAGGTCCTGAGGCGTTGACGCATCGAGCAGCGCCGCTTCCAGGGCGATCAGCAGCACGCCGTCCAGTTCTTTGCGCTGGGTGTTGATTGCGTCGTTGCTGCGCTCGCGGATCGACAGCGTCAAGGTCGCCACCGACACTTTGAGTTCGGGGTCTGGCGCGTTGAGCGGGTCAAGCGCGGCCAGGAGCATGGCGTACCCGGCCGGGCTGATCTGGTTGAGTTGGCGCTGCAGGCTGGCTTCGGCAAGCAGCCCGTTCAGCCGTGCCTGGAGCAAGCGGTGATAGTCGGGGTTGGCCTGTTGGGACAGCTCCAATAGCCGGTTCTGGGGTTGATTCCACAGCGCGCTGGCCGCTTCGTGGGCTTGCTGTTGCGCCTCGTGCAAGCGGTTGAGTTGGCTGCGCAACGTGGCCTGTTGCTCATCGCTCGGCGGCGGCAATATGGCAGGCGCCTGCACCGTACCGAAGAGCGGCTGTTGTTGCCGCGACAGCGCGTGACGGCGCTGGGCCAGGGGCAGGTCGGCGGTCAGTCCGGCGAAGACTATGGGCGCGCTGTCGACGGGCGCGTCGTTCTCGTCGGGAGCGAGCGCGGATGCCGGCGGCAAGGCGAAAACCCCCTGGCTGCGCTGTTGCCGGTCCACCTGATCGGCTGCTTCCAGCGCTCTGTGTCCATGTTCGGCGAGGTCCCGGCCGTGGGGGTATTTCAGGCTGGCCTGCTTTTCTTTGAGGCGATGTTCCAACAGGTGCGTCACGCCGGCTTGCAAGGGCTCGTCGACCTCGCGGTAGTCGATCAGGTTGTCTCGCGTGATGGCCGTCACGCCGGGGAACAGCGTGGGGTGATCGAGCAACCACTGCTCCATGCCGACGCGGCTGTTGAACAGGTTCAGCGCCGGTTCTTCAGAGGGCAGGTACAACAGCTGGAGGACGACCTCGGCATCCAGGGTAATGACCAGCGCACCGGGTATCTCGGCATCGGCCAACCCGGTGCGTTTGAGCAGCAGTTGCTCGGCGTAGATCTTCTGACCGTCGAGCTGCAACGCGCCGCTTGGCGGGTCGAGGACCGTGAGCAACGGTTTCAATTGATCGGCCGTGATCGCCCCCGAGGCGCAGGCCAACTGCGCGGCGGCTTGGAGATGGCTGCTGTACTGCGCAACCGCGTGATCGCGACGCGAGACCGCAGTGCCAGGCGCGCGCGTGAACCACCAGTAGCGGACCCACGCGGTTCGCAGGGCCTGTTCCACGTTGAGCTGGGTAAAGGGTTTAACCAGCTCGAACGGTTGCGCTGCGTACTGGGTTTTGCTTTCCGGCAGGCCGATCACCCGGCAATGTTGGTAAAGCGCGGCGTAGGCGGGAAATTGATGAACGAAGGCACTGGCCTGGGTCAGTGTGATGGAGCGCGCCGGTCTTTCATCGGAGGCGGCAAAGTGCAACTGCACGCTGTCGCCGTCCAGGTCCAGTTGCTCGTTGATGAACGCGTTGAGCGAGGCGTGGACACTGGGCGCATCGGTGCTGAGCCGGAGCATCTGTTCGCGGCTGGCGTGCCAGCGGGCCGTGGCTTCCAGCAGCAGGCTTTCGTTCACGGGGCGAACCTGCGCGTGGGAAAACTGCGGGAAATCGCGCACGGCAAGGGGGGAGAGCGGGTTGGATGTATCGGTCATGTGACGGCACTCGAAAAATAGGGGCAGAACGGTGCTTTACCGGTCGGAGCCCTATTTAAAGGTGGAGAACGAGGCGCGCAGGGATAGATAGTTAGTGAGCCGACCGTTGAGCGACATTCATTAAACTGTCACGCAACTGTGGCAGCGCGCTTGAACAAACTTCATCAGACTCGCGCTCTACTGGGGTTCTGTGTTTCGGTGTTTTTCATGCGCGTGTTGCTGTTACTGGCCGCTCTACTGTTCGGCCTGCCGTCTTTTGCGGCGTCTCGATGTGATGTCAATGTCCCGACCCAAACGGTCGATCTGGCTCAGGTGAGCATCGCCTACCAGAGCATCGGCCGTGCGTCCGATCCGGCCTTGTTGCTGGTGATGGGCCTGGGTGGGCAACTGATCCACTGGCCTGACGAGGTTGTCGTCGCCCTGTGCCAGCAAGGTTTTCGGGTGATCCGCTACGACAATCGCGATGTCGGCCTGTCCACCTGGCGCCAGGCTCCGGCCAGCGCCAACCTGACGTTTGAAGTGTTGCGCTACAAACTCGGCCTGCCCGTGGCGGCGCCATACACGCTGACCGACATGGCCGATGACGCCCTGGGTTTGATGGATGCGTTGCAGGTCCAGCAATTCCACGTGCTCGGGGCGAGCATGGGCGGCATGATTGCCCAGCACCTGGCCGCGATGGCGCCGCAGCGGGTGGAAAGCCTGACGCTGATCATGACCAGCTCCGGCGCCGAAGGCCTGCCGGCGCCGAATGCGGCGCTGGTGCAATTGTTGTCGCGGCGCAGCGCACCCAATCGCGCAGTGGCCCTGGAGCAACAGGCCGATTTGCTGGCCGCGCTGGGCAGCCCGTATGTCAAGGATGACCGCCAGGTGTTGCTGCATCAGGCCGCGCTGTCCTACGACCGTGCGTTCAACCCCGAGGGCGTGAAACGCCAGATCATGGCGATCCTCGCCGAACCGAGCCGCGTGCCGTTGCTCAACCAATTGCGCGTGCCGACCCTGGTGGTGCATGGCACCGCCGACCCGTTGTTGCCGGTGATGCACGGCGTACACCTGGCCGCGCATATCCAGGGGAGCCAGTTGAAGCTGATTCCGGGCCTGGCCCATCGTTTCCAGGAAGCGTTCAAGGCGCCGTTGCTGGCGGCGGTGCTGCCGTACCTGCAAGCCCATCGTGAAGACGCCGTCCATTGGGCGCAGATCGAGCCGCCGGTCTCGGCGAAGGTGTTGTGACATTGGTGTATCGTGCAGCTTTTGCGGCGCATTAATGCCAGCGAGGTTGCCTACCATGAGTACTGCCCTGAAAATCGATTTCGTCAGCGATGTGTCCTGCCCCTGGTGCGTCATCGGCCTGCGCGGCCTGACCGAAGCCCTCGACCAACTCGGCAGCGAGGTGCAGGCCGAGATCCACTTCCAGCCGTTCGAACTGAACCCTGGCATGCCCGCCGAGGGCCAGAACATCGTCGAGCACATCACCGAGAAATACGGCTCCAGCGCCGAAGAGTCCCAGGCCACCCGTGCGCGCATCCGCGACATGGGCGCCGAGTTGGGCTTTGCGTTCCGCACCGACGGCCAGAGCCGCATCTACAACACCTTCGATGCCCATCGCCTGCTGCATTGGGCCGGGTTGGAAGGCTTGCAGTACAACCTCAAGGAAGCGCTGTTCAAAGCCTATTTCAGCGATGGCCAGGACCCGTCCGATCACGCGACGCTGGTGCGTATCGCCGAGAGCGTCGGCCTGGACCCACAACGCGCCGCGGCGATTCTCGCCAGCGATGAATACGTCGCCGAGGTGCGCGAGCAGGAACAACTGTGGGTGTCCCGTGGCGTGACGTCGGTGCCGACCATCGTGTTCAACGGGCAGTACGCGGTCAGCGGTGGCCAGTCGGTCGAAACGTTTGTCGGGGCGATTCGCCAGATCATCCGCGAATCCCGATCCTGACGCTGGTCCCATGTGGGAGGGGCTCATTGTCCTCAAGAGAGTCCCTGGCCCGTCCCTTGCATTGACCCCCTAAAGCCCATCCGCAATCCGGTTGGGCGCTGCCATTGGGGGTGAAACATTACCTTGAATATTCTTGACCTCGACCACAGCCTTACGGGCCAGGCGCCGATTGCCCGGCGTTTGGCCAGTGGTCATGCCACCCGTCTCGACTTGCTGGACCTGGGCCCGAAACTGCGCCTGTGGTCCACCGAAAAAACCTGGAAGCGCTTCACCGAACGCCTGGCGGCACGGCCCCGGCCCACGGACGCGCGGCCGGAAATCCTGTTTGTCGGCTCCGGCGATTATCACCACCTGACGCCGGCATTTCTGGCCGACCTGAAAGAACCCATCAGCCTGATCCACTTCGACAACCACCCCGACTGGGTCCGCTTTGCACCCAAGCGCCACTGCGGGTCGTGGGTCAACCGCGCGCTGAAGATGCCGGCGATCAAGCGCATCGTCACCCTCGGCCCGTGCAGCGATGACCTGCATAACCCGCAGCTGCGCGGCGGCAACCTCGGCGCCCTCACGCGCGGGCAATTGCAGCTGTTCCCATGGCAGCACCCGCCGTCGAAAGTCTGGGGGCGGGTCGGCGATGGCGCCGGCCACCAGCAGCAGGAAAACTACCTGTACTGGCGCAACCTGGCGGAGCTGGACTGGGCCGCATTCCTTGAGCAAATGATCAGCAGCCTGCCCACCGAAGCCATCTGGATCACCATCGACAAAGACGTGCTGGCCAGCGAAGACGCGGCCACCAACTGGGACCAGGGCGGCATGCGCCTGAGCCATCTGCTCCAGGCCCTGCGGGCCCTGGCGGCGCGCAAACGGATCATCGGCATCGACGTGTGCGGCGAGTTCGCCAAGCCCGTGTTCAGTAACGCCTTCAAGCGTTGGGAGGCCAAGTCCGACCAGCCGCCGGCCGAGCGCTGGAGTGCCGAGGACCTGCAGCGCAATGCCGCGACCAACGAAGCCCTGATCAACCTGTTTGAGGAGCTGTTTCCGTGACTTTGACCGTGGTGTTGCTGGTGGCCTTTTCCATCGTGCTCGATGTGGTCGGCCAGTTGTTTTTCAAGATGGGCCTGGACCGTTTGCCGGAGTTGGAGGGCGGCTTTCGCCTGAACGCGTTCTGGGGCCAGGTGTTCAATGCGCCGTTGTTGTGGGCGGGGCTTGGGGCCTACGCCATCGAGTTTTTCGTCTGGCTTGAAGCCTTGTCCCGCGCGCCGTTGAGCCTGTTGTTTCCGGCGGCGGCGCTGGCTTATTGCGGGGTGGTGCTGGCGGGCAAGCTGGTGCTGGGGGAAACCGTCAGCCGCC
This sequence comes from Pseudomonas sp. GW704-F2, assembly GCF_059423025.1. Taxonomy (NCBI): domain Bacteria; kingdom Pseudomonadati; phylum Pseudomonadota; class Gammaproteobacteria; order Pseudomonadales; family Pseudomonadaceae; genus Pseudomonas; species Pseudomonas sp. GW704-F2. The sequence continues at coordinate 116,857 of NZ_JBWKXO010000012.1, forward strand.
GGCGCTGGATGGGCACGCTGGTGATTACTTTCGGCGTGATGTTAGTCGCGATTGCAGGGGGTCAGGCATGAGTACGCAAAATATCGATCAGGGCTGGTTGCACGAACGCCTCGGCACCGTGGTGCTGTGGGCGTTGCTGATTTGCACCGAGAGCGCCGGGCAGCTGTTTACCAAGGTCGCCGGGGACCAACTGGGGCAGATGGATTTCAACTGGCAGTGGTTGTCCGAAGTGGCGCGCAACCCAGGGATTCTGGCGGCGATCGCCAGTTACATCGGCGCGTTTTTCGTGTGGATGCTGATCCTGCGACGCAGCAGCCTGTCGCTGGCGTTTCCGCTGAGTTCGCTGGTGTTTGTGGTGGTGTTGCTCGGTTCGTGGCTGGGGCTGGGGGAACATATCAGCCTGCTGCACTGGGTGGGCGTTGGGGTGATTATCGTCGGGATCGCGTTGTTGGCCGAAGGCGAGGAAAACTGAAAGTATCGCGATGAAATACTGGCTCCATGTGGGAGGGGGCTTGCCCCCGATAGCGGTAGATCAGTCCCGTATGTATTGGCTGACCCTGCGCTATCGGGGGCAAGCCCCCTCCCACATTTTTATCGATGTGCATCAGTCGAACTTGTAGCTGATCGCCGTCTGCACCTGGCTCTGGTTCACTTCGCCGGCCTGCTTGACGATGCTGCTGTTCGCCGCCGAACCCACCAGGCGGACCCAGCTGGCACTGGTCAACAGCGACCATTTCGTCGCCAGGGGAAACTCGAAGCTCTGGGTGAACGTCACGTTCTGGAAGCCGCCGCTGGCGTTGTAGGGGCGGAAACCCGAGGCGGCGGCTTCGCTATCGCTCACGCCGAAAAACGTGTTGGTCTGGCGTCGGTCGGCAAAATGCGCCATCAGGTCGCTGCTGCCGATGATCCCGCCGACCAGCGGATAGCCCAGCTCGCCGCCGACCTTGCCGAGCACGCCGCCCTGACCCTGGGCGCCGCCCACGGCGCGACCCAGTTGGGCGTAGACGCGCCAGAAGTCGGCCGGCGCGTATTCCACGAACCCACCGACTTCGGCCATGCTCGACACTTCGCGCAACCCCGACAACGCGCCGTTGGACGTGCGGCGCGACAGGTAGTTGATGTACGGGCCGGCGCTGAAACCGTTGGTGTTCAGGGCGCTCCAGGACAGGCCGTCATCGGTGCTCAGGCTGACGTCGCCCCAGTCCAGGTCGAGGTATGGAACGGCCGCGGTTTCATAGCGGGTGCCGGTGGGTTCCTTGGGCTGGTAGCTGATACCCGCGCCTGCTTCACCGGTGATGCCTTCGGCCTGCGCGGCTTGTGAAACGCTCCACAGCCCCAGTAACCCGGCGAATACAGCGGAGGTGATCCTGAACATGGTCACTGTTCCTTGATTGAATATGCGCGCATGAACGCGCAAAGCGCAGCCTTGACGCAAGCACTCATCTTGTTTGTAGCAAGCTACAAAAATTGTAGCTCCTTCGACACAAAACCGTCTGACATCCGCGCAAACCCCCAGCGCCATTGGGTGCTGGCCAGTTGGCACAGTCCCTGCTCTATACCTTCTGCAAGCGCACAGAGCGCGCTCCTCCTCAAGGTAAACGCAGATGATCCACTGGCATATCGTGTGTGACTTCGACGGGACCATTACCCCCACCGATGTCATCGACAACGTCCTCCAACGCTTCGCCGGCCCCGAGTGGGAAACCATCGAGCAGGAATGGTTGGATGGGCATATCGGTTCCCGCGAATGCCTGAGCCGCCAACTCGCGCTGATCAAGGCCACCCCAAGTGAGCTGCTGGCGTATTTCGACAGCGTCGAGATCGACCCGGACTTCCCCGATTTCGTCGATCACGTCATCGGCCTGGGGGCCTCCATTGAAGTGGTCAGCGACGGCATCGAGCAAGGCATCGCGCGGATTCTGTCGCGCAACTACGTGAGCTTGCTGCCGATCCTCGCCAACCGCCTGCGCCAGGTCGACCAGAACAGCTGGCGCATCGACTTCCCGTATGCCAGCGATGCCTGCCGTGCCGCTTCCGGCAACTGCAAGTGCAAATCCACCCCGCGCAACAAGCGCGTGCTGGTGATCGGTGACGGCAAGTCCGACATGTGCGTGGCCTCCACTGCCGACTTCGTTTTCGCCAAGGGCAGCCTTGCCCGGTACTGCGAGGCCAACAACATTCCCCATGCGCGCTTCGACACCTTCGCCGAAGTGAGCGCATTGCTGGCCAAGCTGCCACAGGGTATCGCCGCCAACGCCACGACCTTTGCCCCTACTGACCTCTCTATTGAAAATCAGGAACTCTTCCACCATGTCTGATATCCGCATCGCGAGCGCCGAAGACCAGATTCTTCTGGATAAAGAAGCCAAATACTGCTCTTACGGCGACACCGTTCACTACATCGAGCCACCGCGCATTTTCAGCCGTTGCGAAGGCTCCTACGTGTGGGACACCGAAGATCAGGCCTACCTCGACCTGCAAATGTGGTACTCGGCGGTCAACTTCGGCTATGCCAACCCGCGCTTGAACAATGCGCTGAAACAGCAGATCGACACCCTGCCGCAAATCGCCAGCCAGTACCTGCACAAAGGCAAGATCGAGCTGTCGGAAATGATCGCGGTCGACGCCAAGAAGAAGTTCGGCCTCGACGGTCGCGTCCACTTCAACGTCGGCGGTTCGCAGTCCATCGAAGACTCCCTGAAAGTGGTGCGTAACGCTACCAACGGCAAGAGCCTGATGTTCGCCTTCGAAGGCGGCTACCACGGCCGCACCCTCGGCGCGTCGTCGATCACCTCCAGCTACCGCTACCGTCGTCGCTATGGCCACTTCGGCGAGCGTGCGCAGTTCATCCCGTTCCCGTACCACTTCCGCGGCCCTAAAGGCATGACCAAGGAAGAATACGGCAGCCACTGCGTGCAGCAATTCGCCCGCCTGTTCGAGACCGAATACAACGGCGTGTGGGACCCGAAAGTCGGCCAGAGTGAATACGCCGCGTTCTACGTCGAGCCGATCCAGGGCACCGGCGGCTACGTGATCCCGCCGATGAACTTCTACCGCGAGCTCAAGCAGGTGCTGGACCAGCACGGCATCCTGATGGTGTCCGACGAAATCCAGATGGGCTTCTACCGCACCGGCAAGTTGTGGTCGATCGAACACTTCGACGTACAACCCGACGTGATCGTGTTCGGCAAGGCGCTGACCAACGGCCTCAACCCGCTGGGCGGCATCTGGGCCCGTGAAGAACTGATCAACCCGAAGATCTTCCCGCCAGGTTCGACCCACTCCACCTTCGCTTCCAACCCGTTGGGCACGGCGGTAGGCCTGGAAATGTTCAAGATGACCAACGAAGTCGATTACGGCGCGATGGTCATGGCCAAGGGCAAGTTCTTCCTGGAAGGCTTGCAGGACTTGCAGAAACGCTTCCCGATCATCGGCGACGTCGACGGCCTGGGCCTGGCCCTGCGCTGCGAAATCTGCGGCCCGGATGGTTTCACGCCGGACAAGGCGACCCTGGACTACATGGTCGAAGAAGGCATGAAAGGCGACATGGTGGTGGACGGACGCAAACTCGGCCTGATCCTCGACGTGGGCGGCTACTACAAGAACGTGATCACCCTGGCACCGTCCCTGGAAATCAGCTACCCGGAAATCGAACTGGGCCTGAAGCTGCTCGAGCAACTGCTGGTGCGAGCGACTAAACGGTGAGCAACGTCGGGATCGACCTCGGTGAGGGTGATGCCGGCTTCGTTCTCGGTGAAGGGCCGGTCGGCATCCTGTTGATCCACGGCCTGACAGGCACGCCGACGGAACTGCGCCAGGTCGCCAAGGGCCTGGCCAAGGTGGGTAATTGCACGGTGTACGTGCCCACCCTGGCCGGGCACTGCGGCGACAACAGAGACCTGCAGGCCACCGGCTGGTTGGACTGGTACGAAGGGTTGCGCCGAACCTTCGCCCAGGTCCGCCAGCGCCATGAACAGGTGTTTGTCGGCGGTCTGTCGATGGGCGCGGTGATGTCGATGTACCTGGCCTCGGAGCATCCGGGCCAGGTCGCCGGGCTGCTGATGTATTCGACCACCTTGAAGTACGACGGCTGGGGCATCAACAAGCTGGCGTTCCTTACGCCGTTGCTGATGAAAATTCCGTTCGGCGTGCATATCTGTCGCTTCGAAGAGAAGCCGCCCTACGGCATCAAGAACGAACGCCTACGGGCGATCGTCGAGCGGCAGATGAAGGAAGGGGAGAGCAGCGAGGCGGGCCTGCTGACCATGGAGGGCATTACGGTGCGCGAGTTGCACCGGATGAACGCCGTGGTCAAAAAGCGCATGCCTCAGGTCAAGGTGCCGGCCCTGGTGCTGCATTCGATCGAGGATGACATCACCAGCCGCTGGAACGCCGATTACGTGGAACGTCACCTCGGCGGGCCGGTGACCAAGATCCTGCTGGACAACTGCTACCACATGATCACCGTCGACCTGCAATACCGCCGGGTGATCGAGTTGAGTGCGGAGTTTGTCGAGCTGCACACCGCTTCCGTGGACGCCGGTGCGTTGTGGCGAGGGCGCTTGCCCGCGTCAGGCAGCGAAGCGAGCCTGGAACCTGCCACCTCGTTCTAGTTGTAAGGACCGCGTGTCATTGAGGGGGCTGCTGCGCAGTCCAGCGGGAGTACGCTCCCTCGCTACAAAGGATTCGATGTGATAACCACCCAAGCCTTCCCGACCATCCGGGCCATCCGGCGCAGTGCCTGGAACGACTGTTTTCCCGGCGCGCTGGAGGACTGGGACTACTACGTTGCCGTGGAAAACGCCGCGATCGACGATTTTCAATGGCGCTACCTGGCGGTATTTGAAGACGGCGCGCTGGTGGCCGTGGCGGCCGCGTTCATCACCCATTACCGCCTCGATACCACGGTGTCGGGCGTCGGCAAGCGCTTGACCTCGCGGCTGGAGCGGCTGTGGCCGGGTGTTTTGCAAGTGGGGCTGTACGCCATCGGTTCGCCGGTGGCCGAGCGTTGTGACGCTGGGTTTGCCAGTGGCGTGCCTGAGGTTCGGCGCGCGCTGTTACTCAAGCACCTGCTGCTGGCGGCGCGCCAGGACGCCGATGAGTTTGGCATCGGCCTGGTGGCGGTCAAGGATGCCCCGACGCAGGACCCGCACTGGGCCGACAGTTGCCGCGCGGCTGGCTTTCAAAGCATGCCGAGCTTGCCCACCGGCTTATTGCCGCTGCCTTACGGCTCGGTGGACGCTTACCTGGGCTCGCTGGGCAAATCCACGCGCAAGGACTTGCGGCGCAAACTGCGCGCGCCAGGCCCAAGGGTGGAGTGGCGGCGCAACATCGACGATGTGCTGCCCGAGGTCATGCGCCTGTACGAAGCCACGCTGACCCGTGCCGAGCTGCAGTTCGAACGCTTGCCCGCGAGTTATTTCACCGGCGTGCTCGAACGCCTTGAACAACGCGCGGTCTGTGTTCTTTACTGGGTCGACGAGCACTTGGTGGCGTTCAACCTGATGCTGGTGGACGAGCATCGGCTGGTCGACAAGTTCTTCGGGCACGACGTGGAGTTTACCCGTGACTACAACCTCTACTTCCGTAGTTGGTTGACCAATGTCGACTACTGTATCCAACACAATATTGCGTTGTATGAGTGTGGCCAGGCCGGATATGCCAGTAAGCTGCGGCTGGGGTGCGAGTTCCAGGGCAACAGCCTGTTCTTCCGCCACCGTAACCGGCTGGTCAACGGCCTGCTCAGACTCGTGAAAATGTTTCTTCGACCGGATCGTTCCGACCCTGCCATGGCTGCTGCGATAAGCGAAACCTGATGATCACCAAGACCCGCCAGAAAGCCCGCCCCTTTGCTATTTCGCGCTGGAGCGTCCAGCGCAAGTTGGTGCTGGCGTTCTGGCTGGTCAGTGTGATTCCGACCATGATCGCGGCCGAGCTGGCCGCCACCACGCTGTCGCAGATTTTCGACAGCAACGTGCGGATCTGGCTGCAGGAATCGACCAAGATCGTCAAGGACGAGATCGGCGACATCCTGCATGACAACGCGCGCATGGCGAAATTGTTCCTGCGCTACACCAGCCCGCCCTCCAGCCGGGAGGCGGCCAAGCACGACAGGCTCGCCGCCGATATCGCCGAAGCCACGGACATCGACGTGGTGGCCCTGATTCGCAGCAGTGACCACCGGGTGGTGTTCAGCACCGCGGCCAATGACATCGTCAAGCAGATCAACCTGACCAGCAACGCCGCATTGCAGACCGTGCAAGTGGCGGGGGTGAATACCGGCATCGTGGTCTCGACTTTCGAGACCAGCCAGGACGGCGTTGACTACGTGCTGCTGGTGGCCACCTACCTGGACAGCAGTTTCCTCACCAGCGTAGCCGACGTACATTCCCTCGACCTGCGCCTGTACCTGGCCAACCCCGGCGGTTTCTCGGAAATTTTCTCGACCCAGCGCTTCATGGATCACCCCTCGCACATCCCGAAAGGCGTCGAAGCCGAGATGCGCAGCAGCAAGCAACCCAGCGAACAGTTCACCAACAAATACAGCGGTTTGTACTGGCCGATCTTCAACGATGCCGGCGAGCTGCAAGGCGTGATCTTCAGCGGCCTGCTGCGCCATACCAGCCTGGTCGGGCTGGTGAACCAGAGCAACCTGTTCGTGCTGATTTTCCTGCTCAGCTCGGCACTGTCCCTGGCGGCGGGGCTGCTGGTGTCGCGGCGCTTGACCCAACCGTTGCGCGATCTGTCCCAGGGCGTGAGCGCCGTGATCTCGGGCAATTATGCCCACCGTGTGGTGGTCAGCGGCGGCGATGAGCTGGCGCAATTGAGCAGCACCTTCAACCATATGACCGAACGGCTGGGGGAGTTGCATCACCTCGAAGCCCAACTGCGTCGGCGCGACCGTCTGCATGCCCTGGGCGAAGTCGCCATGGGCCTGGCCCACGAAATCCGTAACCCGCTGGGGATCATCAAGACCGCCACGCAACTGCTGCACCGTCGCACCGACTTGCCGGAAGCCGACAAGCGCCACCTGGAATATGTGATCAGCGAAGTCAGCCGGATCAACGACCTGATCACCGAGTTTCTCGATTTCGCCAAACCCAACGCGCCGCTGCGCGTATTGCAACCGGCGCGCGCGCTGGTGGAGGAGATCCTCGGCTTCTGCAGCCCGGAACTGGCCAGCCACAAAATCGACGCCCACATCGACGACCAGGCGCCCGGCGCGACCATCTATGCCGACGCCAAGCAGCTCAAACAGGCCTGCCTCAACCTGATTCTCAACGCTATCGATGCAATGCCCGAAGGTGGCCGCCTGACCCTGGGCATTCGTTCGATGGGCGACAACACGGTCATCAGCGTCGCCGACACCGGCCAGGGTATCCCGGCGGATATGATCGAGCGCATCTTCACCCCGTTCGTCACCACCAAGGCTTCCGGCACCGGCCTGGGCCTGGCCAAAGTCTATTCGATCATGGAAAGTCACGACGGCAGCATCGAATGCATCAGCGAGAATGATGCCGGCGCTACGTTCAGCCTGTACATTCCGGCAACCGGCGAAGACGACGAGGACACTCATGACGCATAACATATTGGTGGTCGACGACGAGCCCAAGCTCTGTGACCTGTTGTCGTCGGCCCTCAGCCAGAATGGCATCCAGGTGTTCACGGCGGGTAACGGCCTGCACGCGCTCAAAGTGCTGGAGCAGGAAGACATCGACCTGGTGATCAGCGACTGGCGCATGCCGGGCATGGACGGTCCGGCGCTGCTGGCCGAGATCAAGGCGCGCTATTCCCAGGTGCCGGTGATCGTGATGACCGCCTACAGCACGGTGAAAAACGCCGTACAGTCGATGCGCAACGGTGCGTATGACTACATTGCCAAGCCGTTCGATATCGACGAGCTGGACATCACCGTGGCCAAGGCCCTGCAGTTTCGCGACATCATGCGCGACAACGCCCGCATGCGCGCCGAGCTGGACGAGCAGGCGCAGTTCGACAGCCTGGTGGGCGACAGCCCGGCGTTTCGCAAGGTGTTGCAGGCAGTGGATTCGGTGCGCGACAGCAGCGCAACGATCCTGCTGACCGGCGAAAGCGGCACCGGCAAGGAAATGGTCGCCCGCGCCATCCACAAGCACGGCAGCCGGGCCGACAAACCGTTCGTCGCGGTCAATTGCGCGGCGATTCCCGAAGGGCTGCTGGAAAGCGAAATGTTCGGCCATCGCAAGGGCGCCTTCACCGGTGCCGTGGCCGACCGGGTCGGGCGTTTTATGCAGGCCGACAAGGGCACGCTGTTTCTCGACGAAGTGGGCGACATGCCGCTGGCGCTGCAGGCCAAGATTCTGCGCGCCTTGCAGGAGCGGGTGATCGAGCCGGTGGGCGACCCCCGCGAGCGCAAGGTGGACGTGCGCGTGATCGCCGCCACCAACAAGAACCTGTTGGAGGCGGTGGCCAACAAGGAGTTTCGCGAGGACTTGTATTACCGCCTCAACGTGTTCCCGATCCCGCTGCCGCCCTTGCGCGAGCGCGTGGAAGACATCGCGCCCCTGGCCCGGCACTTCGCCCAGACCTTGAGCGTCACCGCTGGTAAACGCATCACCGGTTTCAGCCCCGAGGCCTTGCAGGCCATGACGGCGTATCACTGGCCGGGCAATATCCGCGAGCTGCAGAACTGCGTGGAACGCGCGACGATCGTGGCGTCATCGCCGGTGATTGAAGATATCGACTTGCCGGGTTATCTGTTCGCGTCCAAGCCCAGCGAGGGCGGCGTGACGGCGACCCTCAGCGACGGACCGGGCATTCCCCAGGACCTGGATGCGGCGCTGGCGGAGGTGGAGAAAGCCTACATCCAGGCGGCATTGCACGAGAGCAATGGCGTACAGGCGGCCGCAGCGGCGAAGATCGGGATTTCCGAGCGCAGCTTCTGGTATCGCCTGAAGAAGCTGGGGATTCAGGTCGACAAAATAGTCCGCTGAGTTGCCTGGCACAGCACTGTTCTAAATGTGGGAGGGGGCTTGCCCCCGATAGCAGTGGGTCAGACAGCCTATGTGTCTCTGATCCACCGCCATCGGGGGCAAGCCCCCTCCCACGTTTGGATTGTGGTGTGTCAGGTCTGCAGGCGTACCCAGACGCTGACCAGAACAGTCGCTGCCATCAACCACGCTAGCGCTGCTACGGCTAAAGAGGCTTCCAGGCGCAGGCGATCGACCAGCACGTAGAGCGTCGCCAAATACACAAAGTACGGAATGATCGACCACATCCCGAACAGGATGGTGGTCTTCAAATCGTCCACCGAACGGCCTTTGCCGACGATGTAATGGGCGATCAGCGCAAAGGTCGGGAACAGCGGCACCAACCCGGCGATGTAGTAATTCCGGGTCTTGGCCAACGCGGCCAGTATCAGCACCACCGCCGCGCCCAGGGCGGCCTTCAATATCAGATCCACGCGCGGTTCCTCAGTGGCTCAAACCGTATTTCTTGACCTTGTCGAACAGGGTGGTCTTGGCCATTCCCAGTTCCTGGCTGGCCTGGGTCAGGTTGCCGCCGCTGCGTTGCAGCGCGTCGTTGAGCAGGTTGCGTTCGAAGGCTTCCACCGCTTCGGTGAAGGCCAGGCCCTGGCTGCCGCTGCTGGCGCCGCTTTTCTTGAAGGCGGGCAGGCCCAGGGCGAAGCGCTCGGCGACGTTGCGCAGCTCACGCACGTTGCCCGGCCAGTCGTGGCTCATCAGGTTGGACAGGGTCTGGTTGTCGAGGTCCGGCACGCTGCGGTCGAAGCGCAGGGATGATTGCTGCAGGAAGTGTTCGAACAGTTGCAGGATGTCTTCGCGGCGTTCGCGCAAAGGCGGCAGTTCCAGGGTCACGACGTTGAGGCGGTAGTACAGGTCGCTACGGAACTGGCTGGCGCGGCTCAATTCGTCGAGGTCGGACTTGGTGGCAGCGATCACCCGGCAATCCACCGCCACGCTCTGGTTCGAACCCAGGCGTTCGAGGGTGCGTTCCTGCAACACGCGCAGCAGCTTGATCTGCAGGTTGATCGGCATGCTTTCCACTTCATCGAGAAACAGCGTGCCTTCGTGGGCGTGCTCGATCTTGCCGATCCGACGTTTGCCGGCGCCGGTAAAGGCGTTGGCTTCGTGGCCGAAAATCTCGCTTTCGAACAGGTTCTCCGGCAGGCCGCCGCAGTTCAGCGCGACGAATGGGTGGGCGTGGCGTCGGCTGAAATCATGCAGGCACCGCGCGACCAGTTCCTTGCCGGTGCCGGTCTCGCCTTCAATCAGCACGTTGGCCGAGGTATCCGCGACGTTGGCGATCAATTCGCGCAGGTTCTGCATTGCCGGCGAGCGGCCGATGATGCGTCCTTCCAGGGAGTCGCGCTCGGCCAACTGGCGGCGCAACGCCCAGACTTCCCGCGCCAGCCCGCGCTGTTCCAGGGCGCGGCGCGCGACGTCGACCAGGCGTTCGGGAGAGAAGGGTTTTTCCATGAAGTCATAGGCGCCGTTGCGCATGGCGCCGACCGCCATGGAAATATCGCCGTGCCCGGTAATCAATACCACCGGCAGGCTTTTATCCAGGGCCTTGAGGCGGGTGAGCAGTTCCAGGCCGTCGATACCCGGCAGGCGGATATCGCTGATGACGATGCCGGCAAAGTTCTCGCCGATGCGCTTGAGCGCCTCTTCGGCACTGCCCACGCCGACGCTGGGGATGTCTTCCAGTGCCAGGGCTTGCTGGCAGCCGAGCAGCACGTGGGGGTCGTCTTCGACGATCAGGACGGTGAGGTCAGGGTTTTTTTCTACGTTCATGACGACTCGGCTGTTTGAGCGCCCACCAGCGGCAGGCTCAGGACAAAGGCAGTACCACCACCGACGGGATGCTCCACGGCGAGGTTGCCGCCGGTGGCCGCGGCCAGGCTGGCGGACAACGTAAGGCCAAGGCCCAGGCCTTGCTCGCCGGGTTTGGTGGTGAAGAACGGTTCGAACAGATGCTTGCGCGCCTCGGGGTCGATGCCATGGCCGTTGTCGCGCACCTGCAGGCGGTATTTGCCGTCGGCTTCATGGCCTTCCAGCCACAGCTCCGGCGCCGGTTGTGCTTGCATGGCATCGAGGGCGTTGCCGATCAGGTTGACCAGGATCTGCTCCAGGCGCGTCTGGTCGATCTGCAATTGGGCCGGGGCAAAGTCGCGGTGCAGCGTCAGCGGCAGGCTGTCGAGACGCGCGCCGAGCACTTGGAACGCGGCATCCACGGCCTTGCCCAGGTTGGCTTCGCCCTGGTCGTCGCCGCGCCGCGCGAAGGAGCGCAGGCTGGCGGTGATGCGGCCCATGCGGTCGATCAATTCGTTGATGGTCTTGAGGTTGGCGCTGGCGGTATCCAGCGCGCCGCGTTCGAGGAAGCGCACGGTATTGCCGGACAACGTGCGCAACGCGGCGAGGGGCTGGTTCAATTCGTGGGCGATGCTGGTGGACATCTGGCCGATGGCCGCCAGCTTGCCCGCCTGCACCAGCTCATCCTGGGCGCGGCGCAGGGTTTCCTCGGCCTGGCGGCGTTCGCGAATCTGCCCCTTGAGGCGCTCGTTGCTCGCGCGCAGGTCGGCGGTGCGTTCGGCAATCCGGCGTTCCAGCTGGCTGTTGGCTTCCTGCAAGGCTTCCCGGGCGGCGAGGCGGGTGGCGATGACTTTGCGTCGTTCGTTCCAGGCAATCAGCAGGAGCGCCACCAGGCCAAAGGCGACGGCCACCAGGATGCCCTGGTTGATCGCCGCACGGCGCAGGTCGTTGAGCGGGGTGAGCAGGGTGAAATTCCACGGCGTGTCGCTCAGCGGCCGGGTCTGGGCCAGGTAGCTGACTTCGTGTTCGTCGGCCACCACTTCGCTGTTGGCCGGAAAGGTCAGTTTTTCTGTGCCTTCGTTGAGGCGCTCGCGGGCCAGGGGCTCCAGCTCGTTCAGCGTCGCCCAGTAATATTGCAGGCTGTGCGCCAGGCGGTCCTTGGTCTCATCGCTCAGGGGGCGCACGGCCTTGAGGCGGCGGGCCGGGTCGCTGGAGAGGATGATGATGCCATTCTCGTCGCTGACAAACGCTTCGAGACGCGCGCGTTTCCAGCGTTCCTCCAGCGCTTCGAGGCGGACCTTGACCACGGCGACGCCGATGATCTTGCCGTGCTCTTCCAGGCCGTGGGCCAGGTAGTAGCCGGGTTCGCCATTGGTGCTACCGATGCCATAGAAACGCCCGGGCTGGCCGCGCACGGCGTTCTGGAAATAGGCGCGGAAGGACAGGTCTTCACCCTGGTAGCTGTCGGCATCGCGCCAGTTGCTGGTGGCCAGTACGCGGCCGGTGGTGTCCATCACATAGATGGCCCGACTGCGGCTGCGCCGGTTCAGACCTTCGAGGTAGTCGTTGACGGTCTTGCGGGTGTCCTGGTTCGGCTCGGCCAGCAGCGTGGACACGCTGGATTCGAGTTCCAGGAGGCTGGGCAGGTACGTGTATTTGCTCAGTTCGCTTTCGACGGTGCGGGCATGCAGCTCCAGCTGGCGTTCGCCGGTATCGCTGAGGGTGCGGATGCCATAGTACTCACTGATCCAGAAGCCGATATAACCCAGGCCGATCATCAGGGCGATGATCAACGGCGGCAGGAACAGTTGGCGGATCAGACGAGGCTTCACGGCAAGTGATGGCGGCGCGGCGCGATAGAGGTTGGGGTCGCATTTCATCACAGATGCCTTGGGTCAGCTACCGCTCACCCCTTCCTGTAGGAGCGAGCTTGCTCGCGAAAAAACCAAGGGCACCGCGTTCATCCAGGATGTGCGCGTCATCGTTGCCGTTTTTCGCGAGCAAGCTCGCTCCTACAGGAGGAGCAAGCTGTGGCTTTTTTAGTGCTGCAGGATTTTCTCGAGGAAGTGCTGCGCGCGTTCGGAGCGGGCGCTGATGTCGCCGAAGAACTCTTCTTTCGGGCAGTCTTCGATGATCTTGCCGGCGTCCATGAAGATCACGCGGTCGGCCACTTTGCGGGCGAAGCCCATTTCGTGGGTCACACACATCATGGTCATGCCTTCCTGGGCCAGTTGCACCATCACGTCCAGCACTTCGTTGACCATTTCCGGGTCGAGGGCCGAGGTCGGTTCGTCGAACAGCATGACGATCGGGTCCATGGCGAGGGCGCGGGCAATCGCCACACGTTGCTGCTGGCCACCGGAAAGCTGGCCAGGGTGCTTGTGGGCGTGCGCCGACAGGCCGACGCGATCAAGCAGTTGCAGGCCCTTCTTGGTGGCTTCTTCCTTGCTGCGGCCAAGCACCTTGATCTGCGCGATGGTCAGGTTTTCGGTGATGGTCAGGTGCGGGAACAGCTCGAAGTGCTGGAACACCATGCCGACGCGCGAGCGCAGTTTCGGCAGGTTGGTCTTCGGGTCGGCGATGGACGTGCCGTCGACGATCACGTCGCCTTTCTGGAACGGTTCCAGCGCGTTGACGCACTTGATCAGGGTGGATTTACCCGAGCCGGACGGCCCGCACACCACGATCACTTCGCCTTTTTTAACCTCGGTGCTGCAATCGGTCAGCACCTGGAAGTCGCCATACCACTTGTTGACGTTTTTGATAGAGATCATACGGCAAACCTTTTTTGCAGACGCTTGACCAGCAGCGAGGCGGAAAAGCTGATGATGAAGTAGACGACACCGGCGAAGATCAGGAACTCATTGGAGCGGCCGATGATGTCGCCGTTGGAACGGGCGGAGTTGAGGAAATCCACCAGGCCCACGGTGTAGACCAGCGAGGTGTCCTGGAACAGGATGATGCTCTGTTGCAGCAGCAACGGGGTCATCTTGCGGAACGCCTGGGGCAGGATGATCAGGCGCATGGTCTGACCGTAAGTCATGCCCATGGCCTGCGCGGCCGCCATCTGGCCCTTGGGGATCGATTGCACGCCGGCCCGCACGATTTCACAGAAGTACGCGGCCTCGAACATCATGAAGGCCACGACGCAGGAGGCGAATGCACCGATCGGCGTGTCTTCGCCGGTGATCCAGCGCAGCACGAAGGGCACCGCCAGGTAGAACCAGGTGATGACCAGCAGCAACGGGATCGAGCGGAAATAGTTCACGTAGGCGCCGGCCAGGCGTGACAGCAACTTGCTGGACGACAGGCGCATCAACGCCAGGATCGTGCCGAGGACAATACCGCCGACCACGCCCATGACCATCAACTGCAAGGTCATGACCATGCCGTTCCACAGGCCGGGGATGGCGGGGATGATGCCGCTGAAATCGAATTCCATTATTTACCCCCCACGGAGATCAGGCCGGGCACTGCGACTTTCTTCTCGACCAGGCGCATCAGCAACATCAGGCTCATGTTCAGGGTGAAGTAGATCAGCGTGGCCAGGGTGAAGGCTTCAAACAGGTTGGCTGAGAATTCGGCGGTCTGCTTGGTTTGTGCCAGCAATTCCATCAGGCCGATCAAGGACGCCACGGAGGAGTTCTTGAACACGTTGAGGAATTCCGAGGTGAGCGGCGGAATGATGATCCGGTAAGCCTGCGGCAGCAGCACGTTCCAGTAGATCTGCGGCAGCTTGAAACCCATGGCGCGGGCGGCGGCTTCCTGGCCACGCGGCAGCGCCTGGATGCCGGTGCGTACCTGCTCGCAGACACGGGCGGCGGTGAACAGGCCCAGGCACACCACAACGCTCAGGTAGGCCGAGGTGGTCGGGTTCAGGTCTTGCTTGTACCAGTCCTGCAGGTTTTGCGGCAGCAGGTCGGGTATCAGGAAGTACCAGATGAACAGCTGCACCAGCAGCGGCACGTTGCGAAACAGTTCCACGTAGCAGGTGGCGATGCCCGATACGATACGGTTTGGCACGGTACGCATGACCCCCAGCATGGAGCCCAGCAGCAAGGCGATGATCCATGCCACGACGGCGATGGCAATGGTCCAGCCCAGGCCGGCGATGTACCAGTCGAGATAAGTCTCGCTGCCAACGCCAGTGGACTTGAAGAACACGCCCCAGTCCCAGTTGTAATTCATTAGGGTCTCCCCTCGAGATCGATCGATGTACAAGCACCCGCTTGGGGAAAATCCGTTCCCGCCTGACGGTGAACGCCAGGCACACACGATCGGCTCGAAAACCGCCCGGTCGAGTGTTCCAAAATATAGCCAGCAGGTAGTAACAGACGCCTGAGGGAGGAGTGGCTCCCTCAGGAGATAAGGTTAGCCAGAAATCAGATTTTTACGTCAGGCGCAGGCTTATCGCTCGGATTGGCGATCAGTTCCTTGACCTTGTCGCTCATCGGGAAGTTCAGGTTCAGGCCTTTTGGTGGGATCGGGCTTTCGAACCACTTGCTATAAATCTTGTTGATTTCACCGGATTTGTAGAGCGCGACGATGGCGTCATCCACGGCTTTCTTGAACGCAGGATCTTCTTTGCGAACCATGCAGGCATAGGCTTCGAAGGACTGCGGAGTACCAGTGATAACCCAGTCATTCGGCTTCTTGGCCTTGGCTTCTTCACCGGCCAGCAGGGCGTCGTCCATCATGAAGGCAACGGCGCGGCCGCTTTCCAGCATCTGGAAGGACTCGCCGTGGTCTTTGGCGGAGATGACGTTCATGCCCATCTGCTTGTCGGCGTTCATCGCCTTGATGATGCGCTCGGACGTGGTGCCGGCGGTGGTCACGACGTTTTTGCCTTTGAGGTCGGCGAAGTCGCTATAGGACGGCTTGCCATCCTTGTCTTTCTTGACCAGCAGGCGGGTGCCGATTTCGAAGATATTGGTGGTGAACGCCACTTGCTGGGCGCGCTCGGCGTTGTTGGTGGTGGAACCGCACTCGATGTCCACGGTGCCGTTCTGCACCAGCGGGATACGGGTCTGGGAAGTGACCAGGTTGTACTTGGCCTGCAGTTGGGGCTTGTTCAGGTCTTTTTTCAGGGCTTCGACGATAGCCAGCTGAATGTCGTGGGAGTAGCCCACCGGTTTACCCGAACCATCCGCGATGTAGGAAAACGGAATGGAGCTGTCGCGGTGCCCAAGGGTGATGGTGCCCGAGTCGTTGATTTTTTTCAGCGTGCCGGTGAGTTCGGCGGCGAAAACTGGAGTGCTGATCAGAGCGGCAGCGATAGCTGCGCCCAAAATATGGGGAACGATGCGCATCAATACTTCCTCGACATTTGTTTTTTTTATGAAGCCGGTTAAGCGGCTCTCTTATACAGCGAATGCCCGTGACGGCTCCTGAGGCATCTCAGGCAATCGTCCTGAAGTGTAGAGCATGAGTCGTGCCAGTCCACGAGTAAAAGGTTAACTATATGATTTATATAGGAATTAACTTTTTATGAGCGAGGATTTATAACGGCCAGGTCCGGCAAACCGAATCGCGCAGGGGAATGGTGTTCGGAAAACCGAATGGCTGAACCGATATGAAAAAGCCCCTGGGCCTTGCGGCGCAGGGGCTTTTGTACGAGCAGTCTGTCAGGCCGCCTGGATCTTGCTGCGGTTATGCTCAACCTTGGACAGATAACGCCGCACATTGGCCTGTTCTTCCGGGGTGGTGAACAGGCCAAGCTTGGTACGGCGCCACAGCACGTCCTCGGGTTGGGTCGCCCATTCTTCGGCGCACAGGTAGTCGACTTCGCGGGTATACAGGCCGCCACCGAGGTGGTCGCCGAGGTCGGCCAGCGATTGCACGCCTTCGAGCAGGCGCCAGGTGCGGCTGCCGTAGGTGGTGGACCAGCGCCGCGCGATCTCGCTTGGCACCCAGTCGAACTGGGTACGGATGGCCGCAGCGAGGGCTTCCGGCGTGCTCATGTCTTCGCCGCCCGGCAGGCTGGCGGTGGCGGTCCAGCTTGGGCGCATCTGTGTGAAATAGGGCGCCAGGTGAGCCATCGCCGACTCGGCGAGTTTGCGGTAGGTGGTCAGTTTGCCGCCGAACACCGACAGGATCGGCGCCTCGCCAGCGCCGCCGGAGAGCGACAGGGTGTAGTCGCGGGTGATGGCCGACGGGTTGTCCGACTCATCGTTGCACAGCGGGCGCACGCCGGAGTAGGTGTGGACGATGTCGTCGCGGCTCAGTTGCTTCTTGAAGTGAGCGTTGACCACCTTGAGCATGTAGTCGGTTTCACCTTCGGTGATCGCCACTTTCGCCGGATCGCCGGTGTATTCGCGGTCGGTGGTGCCGATGATAGTCAGGTGGTCCAGGTATGGAATCGTGAACACGATGCGCTGGTCTTCGTTCTGCAGGATGTGCGCGTGGGCGCCTTCGTACAGTTTCGGCACGATCAGGTGGCTGCCCTGGATCAGACGGATGCCGTAGGGCGAATCCAGCTTCAAGTCTTCCTTGATGAATTTGGCGACCCACGGCCCGGCGGCATTCACCAGCGCCTTGGCGCGGATCGAGAACAGGCTGCCGTCGGTGCGTTCCATGTTCATTTCCCACAGGCCCTTGCTGCGGTACGCGCTGACGCAGCGGGTTTGGGTGTGGATGTGTGCGCCTTTTTCACGCGCGGCCATGGCGTTGAGCACCACCAGGCGGGCGTCATCGACCCAGCAGTCGGAATATTCGAAGCCTTTGGTGATTTCGCTTTTCAGCGGGCTGTCGGGACCGAACTTGAGGCTTTTCGAACCGGCGAGCTTTTCGCGCTTGCCCAGGTGGTCATACAGGAACAGGCCGGCGCGGATCATCCACGCCGGACGCAGGTGCGGGCGGTGCGGCAACACAAAGCGCATCTGCTTGACGATGTGCGGGGCCTTGGCCAGCAGGACTTCGCGTTCGGCCAGGGCTTCGCGCACCAGGCGGAATTCGTAGTGTTCGAGGTAACGCAGGCCGCCGTGGATCAGCTTGCTGCTGGCAGAGGACGTGTGGCTGGCCAGGTCGTCCTTTTCGCAAAGGAATACCGACAACCCGCGCCCGGCTGCGTCTGCTGCAATGCCGACGCCATTGATCCCGCCACCGATTACGGCAACGTCATAGACTTCGGCAAGCGGTGGAGCAGGCAAGGTGGAAGGGTTCATCGGCTGGCCTCGCGATCTTTTCGTATTGGAAATCGAACATTAATGTTCATTTCCGAAAATGGTAGCTGATAAACGCGCCCACAGCCACCCGACTTCGATTGAAAAAACTCATCGAAGGGCGAGAAAAGGAAAATTTGTGAACATGTGCCTGGGGAAGGCTCAAGGAAATGGGGGCTGGATCAATCGCTATCGGGGGCAAGCCCCCTCCCACATTTGAATGGGTTCACACATCAAAGTGTGGGAGGGGGCTTGCCCCCGATAGCGTCAGTGCAGACGCTAGACGACTTCCAGCCGAACCTTATGCTGGTTCAACAACTGCACCAGCGCCGGCACCGGCTGCTGGTCAGTCACCAGGCAGTCCACCAGGCTGATCGGGCCCAGGCGAATCATGGCATTGCGCCCGAATTTGCTCGAGTCAGCCGCCAGGATCACCTTGCGCGCATTGGCGATGATCGCCTGGGAAACCCGCACTTCCTGGTAGTCGAAGTCGAGCAGGCTGCCGTCTTCATCGATACCGCTGATGCCGACCAGGGCGAAATCGACCTTGAACTGGTTGATAAAGTCGACGCTGGCCTGGCCCACCACGCCGCCGTCACGTCGCACACTCCCGCCAGTCAGCAGTACGTCGAAGTCGTCCTTGGCGCTGAGCATGGTGGCGACGTTGAGGTTGTTGGTGATGATTTTCAGGTGATTGTGGTTGAGCAACGCACGGGCGATGGATTCGGTGGTGGTGCCGATGTTGATGAAGAGCGAGGCATGGTCGGGGATTTGTGCGGCGATCGCTTCGCCGATGCGCTGTTTCTCGTCGCGCATCTGGTCGGCCCGCATGGCGTATGCGGTGTTTTCGACGCTGGAATCATAGGCTGCGCCGCCGTGGTAGCGGCGCAACAGGTTGGCGTCCGCCAGCTGGTTGATATCGCGGCGGATGGTTTGCGGGGTGACAACGAACAACTGCGCCATTTCCTCGATACTGACGTAGCCGCGTTCGCGGACCAGTTCGAGGATTTGTTGCTGGCGGGGAGGCAGATTCATTGGGCGTCCTTTGGGCTGCCATACAAAAGTGGCCCATGATGACGCAGGAATCTGCTCCCTGCCAGTTACAACCCTAAGTGGTTCCGGTGAAGGGCTTATTCAGCGCCTTCGTGAGGTTCCCAATCACGGGTGCGGCTCACCGCTTTTTGCCAGCCGGCGTAGAGTTTCTCCTTGGCCGCTTCTTCGAGCTGGGGTTCGAATTCGCGCTCGATCACCGCTTTGCCGCGCAATTCCTCCAGACTGCCCCAGAAGCCGCAGGCCAGGCCCGCCAGGTAGGCGGCGCCGAGTGCCGTGGTTTCGCGCATTTGCGGGCGTTCGACCTGGGTGCCGAGGATATCGGCCTGGAACTGCATCAGGAAGTTGTTGGCCACCGCGCCGCCGTCCACGCGCAGGGATTTAAGGCGTTCGCCGGAGTCCTGCTGCATCGCGTCCAATACGTCGCGCGTCTGGTAGGCAATCGACTCCAGAGCTGCACGAATAATGTGATCCACGCGCACGCCACGGGTCAGGCCGAACAACGCGCCACGGGCATACGGGTCCCAATACGGCGCGCCCAGGCCGGTGAACGCGGGCACCAGGTACACGCCGTTGCTGTCCTTGACCTTGCCGGCGAAGTATTCGGTGTCGTGGGCGTCGTTGATGATTTTCAGCTCGTCGCGCAGCCACTGTACGGTGGAGCCACCGTTGAACACGGCGCCTTCCAGGGCGTAGGCCACTTCGCCACGCGGGCCGCAGGCGATGGTGGTGAGCATGCCGTGCTTGGATTTCACCGCTTTGTCGCCGGTGTTCATCAGCAGGAAGCAACCGGTGCCATAGGTGTTCTTGGCTTGGCCCGGTTCCACGCACATCTGGCCGAACAGCGCGGCCTGCTGGTCACCGGCGATGCCGCCGATGGCAATGCCACTCTTGGTGCGGCCGTAGATTTCCGACGATGATTTCACTTCCGGCAGCATTTCCCGCGGCACATCGAGGATGTCCAACATCTTCGCGTCCCACTCCAGGGTGTGGATGTTGAAGAGCATGGTGCGCGAGGCGTTGGTGTAGTCGGTGACGTGGGTCTTGCCGCCGGTGAATTTCCAGATCAGCCAGCTGTCGATGGTGCCGAACAGCAGCTCGCCGTTGCGCGCACGTTCGCGGCTGCCTTCGACGTTATCGAGAATCCACTTGAGCTTGGTGCCGGAGAAGTACGGGTCGGTGACCAGGCCGGTGGTATCGCTGATGTATTGCTCGTGGCCATCACGCTTGAGCTGCTGGCAGATCTCGGTGCTGCGGCGGCACTGCCAAACGATAGCGTTGTAGATCGGGCGGCCGGTGACTTTGTCCCAGACCACGGTGGTTTCGCGCTGGTTGGTGATGCCGATGGCGGCGACCTGGTCATGGTGCAGGCCGGCCTGGGCCAGGGCTTCGACCATTACCGCGCTCTGGGTCGCGAAGATTTCCATCGGGTCATGTTCGACCCAGCCCGCTTGCGGGTAATGCTGGGCGAATTCACGCTGGGCGGTGCAGACCACGTTGGCGTCACGATCGAAGATGATCGCCCGGGAACTGGTGGTGCCCTGATCGAGGGCAATGATGTAGTTCTTATTCTGAATGTCGGTCATGTCGATTGCCTTGGACGAGAAATAAGGAAGTGGGTAAACCGCCTGGGCCACGAAGGGGCAGGGTGGACCAGGCTGGCTATCAGGAAATACGGGTGTTGCCGTTGACGGCGCTGTCTTCGGTTTCGGCGACAGCGGGCGCGGCGCTTGGCAGGTGACGGGCAATCAGCCCGCGATACGCTGCAGCCCCCAGGCATGCACCGACAATCGGTGCGAAAATCGGCACCAGGAAGTAGGGAATATCACGCCCGCCAGTAAAGGCTATTTCACCCCAACCGGCGAAAAAGGTCATCAGCTTGGGCCCGAAATCCCGTGCCGGGTTCATCGCAAAGCCGGTCAGCGGGCCCATCGCGCTGCCAATCACCGCGATCAGCAAGCCGATCAGCAGCGGGGCCAACGGGCCGCGTGGCAGGCCGTTGTTATCGTCGGTCAGGGCCATGATCACGCCCATCAGGATCGCGGTGATGACCATTTCCACCAGGAAGGCCTGGGCCGTGCTCAGCAGTGCATGGGGATAAGTCGAGAATACCGAGGCCAATTCCAGGCTGGCCTGGGTGCCGCGCACCAGATGGTGGGTTTGTTCGTAATCGAAAAACAGGTTGCTGTAGAGCGTGTACACCAGGGCCGCGGAGCAGAAGGCGCCGGCGACTTGGGCGAGGATATAGAAGGGCAGTTTGCGCTTGTCGAAATCGGCAAAGAGACACAGGGCGATGCTGACCGCCGGGTTCAGATGTGCCCCGGAGATGCCCGCGCTCAGGTAGATCGCCATGCTCACGCCGATCCCCCAGATGATACTGATTTCCCATAAGCCAAAGCTGGCACCCGCGACCTTGAGCGCAGCGACACAACCGGTACCGAAGAAGATCAGAAGCGCAGTCCCCAGGAATTCGGCCATGCATTGGCTCGAAAGTGAAGGCTGTTGAAGTGCAGTTGTCATGGAAAACCTCAATTTGTTGTTCTTGTCTGGCGTCTGGCCTCAACGGGCCTTGCGCGATTTTCACCGTGTCGAGGATCCCCATCCCGGGCACGGTTTACTGCTGGAATGCTGCGGATGTATTCCTACAGTATTCGGAAACGAAAAAATATAGACAAGAATGACTGCTGTCAAAGGTCGAAAGTGAACTATCAGTCATTTTCGAACTATAGGTTTGATGAATAATCACGCTCGCCACAGTAAGTATTGCCATGAGTGAGGGGCGTACTAGAGCGTTTTGTGTGGGCTTGGCCTAGAATTGGCCATCCGTTTGCCACGCCTGGAGCGTCCATGACCCCTGCATTGGATTTGTTGAAAAAAGTTCGCGCCGAACATCGCATTCACAGTTATGAACACGATCCCAAAGCTGCATCGTATGGCCTGGAGGCCGCGGAAAAGTTGGGTCTGGACCCGGCGCAGGTGTTCAAGACCTTGCTGGCGAGCAGCGAGAAGGGTGAATTATTGGTGGCGGTGGTGCCGGTCGTCGGAAGTCTGGACTTGAAAGCCCTGGCGCACGCCGCCGGGGTGAAAAAAGTCGAGATGGCCGACCCGGCGGCGGCGCAGCGTTCCACTGGCTATCTGCTGGGTGGGATCAGCCCGCTGGGACAGAAAAAGCGTTTGCGCACCTTTATTGATATTACCGCGCAGCCGTTCCCGACGATTTTTGTCAGCGCCGGGAGACGGGGGCTGGAAGTGGAGTTGTCCGCAGCGGTTCTGGCCGAGCATACCCAGGCCACGTTCGCGCCGATCGGCCGGGCCTGAGCTCGAAGGCTGGAGCGGGGTTCTTCAGTTGGCCGGGCTGTAGCGCCGCACACCCGAATCGGTGTGCGGAATCTGCGCCGCCGTGCTGCCGGAAGCCCGGAACAGCACCAGGTGTTCGACGGCGACGCGGATCCCCACGTCTGCACCGACCTGATGGTCGGCGTGGCTGGGGAAGATCGACTCCAACTGGGCACCCGTCGGCAGTTGCAGGCGGTACAAGGTCGAGGCGCCGAGGAACGTCTTGCCGACGATCCGCGCTTTCAACGCGCTGTCCGGTGCGTAGACGATGTCGTCCGGGCGCAGCAATACATCCACGGCGCCACCTGACGGCCAGCTATACGCGCGGTTGCCGCGCAGGTCGCCGAGCTCGGTGCTGACCGATTCCGGCGTACACAATTGGCCACGGATGAAATAGCCCTGGCCGACAAAGCTTGCGACGTAGGGTGTGAGCGGTTCGTGATAGAGGTTGTAGGGCGTATCCCACTGCTCCAGGCGACCTTCCTTGAACACGCCGACGTGGTCACTCACGGCAAATGCTTCTTCCTGGTCATGGGTCACCAGGATCGCACTGGTGCCACGTGCCTTGAGAATCTCGCGCACCTCATGGCTGAGCTTGCGTCGCAGCTCGCCATCGAGGTTGGAGAAGGGTTCGTCGAGCAGCAACAATTGCGGCTCCGGCGCCAAGGCGCGGGCGAGGGCCACGCGTTGTTGCTGACCACCGGACAGCTCGTGGGGAAAACGCTTGCCCAGGTTCTTCAGGTTGACCAGCTCCAGCAATTCGGCGACCACGCGGTCTTTCTGCGGGTGCTTGCGAATGCCAAAGGCGATGTTGTCGGCCACGCTCAGGTGGGGAAACAGCGCGTAGTCCTGGAACACCATGCCGATGCGACGTTTCTCCGGCGCCAGGGTGAACCCTGCACTGGAGATGACTTCGCCGGCCAGGCTGATTTCGCCTTCGTGTACCGGTTCGAACCCTGCGATCGCACGCAGGGTGGTGGTCTTGCCGCACCCCGAGGAGCCGAGCAGGCAACCGATGTCGCCGGCGTTGAGGTGCAGGTTCAGGTTCTGTACCACCCGCTGATCTTGATAGCCGCATGCCAGATTGCGCAGGTTCAGCAGTAATGGCTTGCTCATGCGTGGTGGTACGCCGGTTCGACCAGAAATTCGAGCAGGGCCTTTTGTGCATGCAGACGGTTTTCTGCCTGGTCCCAGGCGACCGAACGCGGGTCGTCGAGCAGATCGAGGCTGATTTCTTCGCCACGGTGGGCAGGCAGGCAGTGCATGAACAGCACGTCCGGCGCGGCCAGGTCGAGCAGGGCGCGGGTGACCTGGAACGGTGCAAACAGCTTCAGGCGCTTGGCGGTTTCGTCTTCCTGGCCCATGGAGGTCCAGACATCGGTGCTTACCAGGTGCGCGCCGACTACCGCGTCTTTTGGATCACGCAGGATCTGCACGCGACCATCGGCTTTGGCCAGGAATTCGGCGGACGGCTCGAAGCCTTCCGGGCAGGCGATGCGCAGGTGGAAGTCGAACTGGATCGCCGCTTCTATATAACTGTTGCACATGTTGTTGCCGTCGCCGATCCAGGCCACGGTCTTGCCCTGGATCGAGCCACGGTGCTCGAGGAAGGTTTGCATGTCGGCCAGCAACTGGCACGGGTGCAGGTCATCGGACAGGCCGTTGATCACCGGTACCCGGGAGTTCGCGGAAAATTCGGTCAGGGTGCTGTGGGCAAAGGTCCGGATCATCACCGCATCGAGCATGCGCGACATGACAATCGCGCAATCGCTGATTGGCTCGCCACGGCCCAACTGGGTGTCACGCGGCGACAGGAAGATGGCCTGGCCACCCAACTGGATCATGCCGGCCTCGAAGGACAAGCGGGTGCGGGTCGACGATTTCTCGAAAATCATCCCGAGTACGCGGTTTTTCAAAGGCTCGAACAGTACGCCGCGGTTACGCAGGTCTTTAAGCTCAATGCCTCGACGGATCACGCTGACCAGCTCTTCGGGCGTGCAATCCATCAGGGAGAGAAAGTGCCTTGCGCTCATCATTAACTACCTTTTTGCAACAGACCGCAGATACTCAAAGCCTTGTTTATTGTGAAAACGGGCGAGACCTGCGGCGAAAGCCGCACGGGGCGACGAAATAGGGGAAGGCGCGATCTTATAATTAAATGTCGCGTCTTACCAATAGGGCTACGGTGTTTAGGGGGGTTCAGACAGGCGCGAGAGCGCTTTTGAAGACGATTTCCTGACAGCAGCAGGTCATTTGTACACTGGCCCTGCGACCTTTTGCAATCCGCGAGGGCGGGGCCAGGCCAGGCTGCGTCGGTTTCAGGGGCACTTCGGCAGGTTTTGAAACATTTTCTCACGCTTGCCTATGGCCTGGCCTGATGCCCTTCGATTCACGCGACGAACGTTGCTGGTGCCCGCCGCAGTCGCGGCCCATAGTCAGGCCAAAGCCCTAATAAAGAGACTGGCCATGACCAAGACTCTCCACCACCGTGCCTGCCATCTGTGCGAAGCCATCTGTGGCCTGACCCTGGAAACCACCCAAGCCGAAGACGGCAGCCTGGCGATCACGTCGATCAAGGGCGACCCACTGGACACCTTCAGTCGCGGGCATATCTGCCCCAAGGCAGTGGCGCTGCAGGATATCCAGAATGACCCGGACCGCCTGCACCAACCCATGTTGCGGGTGGGTAGCGAATGGCAACCGATTGCGTGGGAAGACGCCTTCGCGCTGGTGGCCGAAAAACTGGCGGGCATCCAGGCTCGCTACGGACAGAATTCAGTGGCGGTGTACCAGGGCAATCCCAGCGTGCATAACTACGGGCTGATGACCCACAGCAATTACTTCCTTGGCCTGCTCAAAACACGCAACCGGTTTTCCGCGACGTCGGTCGACCAGTTGCCTCATCACCTCAGCAGCCACCTGATGTACGGCCATGGCCTGTTGTTGCCGATTCCGGATATTGACCACACCGACTTCATGCTGATCCTCGGCGGCAACCCGCTGGCGTCCAACGGCAGCATCATGACCGTGCCCGACGTGGAGAAGCGCCTCAAGGCCATCCAGGCCCGGGGCGGCAAAGTGGTGGTGGTCGACCCGCGGCGCAGCGAGACGGCGGCGATTGCCGATCAGCACCTGTTTGTACGGCCCGGTGGCGACGCCGCGTTGCTGTTCGGACTGCTCAACACGTTGTTTGCCGAAAACCTGACCCGTGCCAGTCACTTGCCAGTCGACGGCCTGGACGACGTGCGCCGCGCAATCGCCGGGTTTACCGCCGAGGCCATGAGCCGCCAGTGCGCGCTGCCTGCCGAGCAGATCCGCCAGCTGGCGCGGGATTTTGCCGCGGCGGACAGGGCCGTGTGTTACGGGCGCATGGGCGTTTCGACCCAGGCATTCGGCACGCTGTGCCATTGGCTGGTGCAATTGATCAATCTGGTCACCGGTAACCTGGATCGTCCAGGCGGCGCCTTGTGTACCACGCCAGCGGTGGACCTGGTGGCCTCCACCTCCGGCGGGCATTTCAATCGGTGGCAGAGCCGTGTGTCGGGGCGTCCGGAGTACGGTGGTGAGTTGCCGGTGTCGGCGTTGGCGGAAGAAATGCTCACCGAAGGTGAAGGACAGATCCGCGCCCTGGTCACCGTGGCCGGCAATCCGGTGCTATCGACGCCGAATGGTCGCCAGTTGGAGCAGGCCCTGGATGGGCTGGAATTCATGGTCAGCGTCGATCTCTACATCAACGAGACGACGCGTTATGCCGACCTGATCCTGCCGTCCACCTCGGCGCTGGAAAACGATCACTACGACACCACCTTCAATATGTTCGCGGTGCGCAATGTCAGCCGTTTCAATCGTGCGATCCTGCCCAAGCCTGACGGCGCGCTGCACGACTGGGAGATCTTCGTCGGCCTGGCCAAGGCGTTTGCCGCGCACACCGGGGTTGCGCTCAAGCCGACCCTGCCACCGGCGCAGATGATCGACTTCGGCCTGCGCGCCGGCGTGTATGGCGATGCTTCCAGCCACCAATTGTCGGTGGCAATGCTCGCCGAACACCCCCACGGCGTGGACCTGGGGCCCCTGACGCCCAATCTCGCCGCGCGCCTGAAAACCGCGAATGGCCGGGTACAGGCCGCGCCGGCCGTGATTCTGGCGGACCTCGCGCGCTTCGCGGCGCAACCGCTGCCACCGGCGGATGAATTGCTGTTGATCGGCCGCCGCCATGTGCGCAGCAACAATTCCTGGATGCATAACTATCACCGCCTGGTGAAGGGCAAGCCCCGGCACCAACTGCTCATGCATCCGGAGGATCTGGCCCGCCGCCAATTGAGTGACGGGCAGCGGGTGAAGGTCAGTTCGCGCATCGGCATGATCGAGGTCGAGGTCGCGGCCAGCCTGGACATGATGCCTGGCGTGGTCAGCCTGCCGCATGGTTGGGGCCACGGGCGTCCGGGCGTGCAGATGACGATCGCCAGCCGTCAACCGGGTGCCAGCGCGAACGACCTGACCGACGAGCGGCAGTTGGATGAATTATCGGGCAATGCCGCGCTGAACGGCGTGCCGGTCCACGTAGCTGCGGCATAAGGTCTCCGAGCACCACGCTGGGATTTTGCGTTACAATGCGCCACCGTGCCGACCTGTGAGTCGCAAAGTTCCAGCCGAGGTGTTCCATGGATATCATCGAAACGATCAAAGAGCAGATTGCCAACAACACCATTCTGCTTTACATGAAGGGCTCTCCCAATGCCCCGCAG
Organism: Pseudomonas sp. GW704-F2; assembly: GCF_059423025.1. Taxonomy (NCBI): domain Bacteria; kingdom Pseudomonadati; phylum Pseudomonadota; class Gammaproteobacteria; order Pseudomonadales; family Pseudomonadaceae; genus Pseudomonas; species Pseudomonas sp. GW704-F2. The sequence continues at coordinate 143,959 of NZ_JBWKXO010000012.1, forward strand.
TGCGGCTTCTCCGCGAAAGCGTCCCAAGCCATCATGAAATGTGGCGAGAAATTCGCTTATGTGGATATCCTTCAAAACCCGGAAATTCGCGCGAACCTGCCGAAGTACGCTAACTGGCCGACTTTCCCGCAACTGTGGGTAGCCGGTGAGCTGGTCGGCGGCAGCGACATCATCAGTGAAATGTTCGAGAACGGTGAGTTGCAGACGTTGGTCAAAGACGCAGCGGCAAAAGCGGCAGCCCAGACTGAAGCTTGATTGGCCTGCAACAAAAAGCCCCGCTTCTCATACGAGAGCGGGGCTTTTTTGTGCTTCATCTGTAGGAGCGAGCTTGCTCGCGAAGAACGTCAACGATAACGCGGGCCCCCTGATGGAATGCGGGGCCCTTGAGTTTTTCGCGAGCAAACTCGCGCCTACCGTGAATAAGGGTTATTCACCCATCTGCGATTGCAGGTAGTTCTCCAGGCTGACCTTGTCGATCAGGCCCAGTTGGGTTTCCAGCCAGTCGATATGTTCTTCCTGGTCTTCCAGGATATCTTCCAGCAGTTCGCGGCTGCCGAAGTCCTTGGTCACTTCGCAGTGAGCGATGGCGGCCTTGAGCTCGCTGTGGCTCTTGCGTTCGAAGCCCAGGTCGCTGCTGATCATTTCGTGGGTGTGCTCGCCGATGTTCAGCTTGCCCAGGTCCTGTACGTTCGGCAGGCCTTCCAGGAACAGGATGCGCTTGATCAGGGCATCGGCGTCCTTCATGGCTTTGATCGATTCCTTGTACTCACGCTTGCCCAGCTTTTCCAGGCCCCAATCGTCATACATGCGCGCATGCAGAAAGTACTGATTGATCGCGACCAGTTCATTGCCAAGGATTTTGTTGAGTTGCTGGATGACTGAGATGTCGCCTTTCATGATTGGGGTCCTGCCCTTTATTCGCGGTATATAAGCAGGAGTCTGCGTGGCGAGCCCCTGAGTGTCAAACCTAAGTTATTGAATAATAAATGAAAATTAATCTGAATAAGAATGTTTATGTTCCGCGTCTTGGCCCTAACTAATTGAATTGCGGGCATAAAAAAGCCGGACACTAAGTCCGGCTCTTTAAAATACGTTGATTCAGGCGTGTGTAAATTCTGCTGAATAGGGCAGCGCGACCTGGGCTGTTTGCAGCTGCGTCAGGGTTTCCCGTACCACTTGCTTGGCGAGGCAAGCACATTTGCCACATTGGCTGGCAACGCCGGTCGTTTCACGCACTTCCTTGTAGCTGCAGCAACCTTCGTAGATTGCTTCGCGGATTTGTCCGTCGGTGACGCCAGTGCAGAGGCAGACATACATAAGGGAGAACCATCGCGGGTTTAAGGCTTAAGTGCGATGGATCTTAATGTTAACGAGAATGATTGTCAAAGTAGTTTTGCCGTGCTGGGCCGCGACTTTGCCTGTGCGCTGACGAACGGTTTTTTCAGTGTATGATGGTCGGTCTTCACGAAGCGTGACTGCGTCACAGGCTTGTCGCTTATGCGCGGCAGACTCAAGGCCGGTCCTTTTACTTCAATCGTCACCCCTGCATCAGGAGATATCCAATGAGCGTACTCGTCGGCAAACAAGCCCCGGATTTCGACGTACCTGCCGTTCTCGGCACTGGCGAAATCGTTGACAGCTTCAAGCTGTCTGAAGCCATCAAAGGCAAATACGGCCTGGTGTTCTTCTACCCGCTGGACTTCACTTTCGTCTGCCCTTCGGAGCTGATCGCTCTGGACCACCGCATGGACGATTTCAAGGCGCGTAACGTTGAAGTGGTCGCGGTTTCCATCGACTCCCATTTCACCCACAACGCCTGGCGCAACACTGCCATCAACGATGGCGGCATCGGCAAAGTCAAATACACCATGGCTGCCGACATGAAGCACGACATCGCCAAGGCCTACGACGTTGAGTCCGAAGGCGGCGTGGCGTTCCGTGGCGCGTTCCTGATCGATGACAAGGGCGTTGTGCGCTCGCAGATCATCAACGACCTGCCGCTGGGCCGTAACATGGAAGAGCTGATCCGTCTGGTCGACGCGCTGCAATTCCACGAAGAGCACGGCGAAGTCTGCCCTGCCAACTGGAAAAAAGGCGACAAAGGCATGAACGCTTCGCCAGAAGGCGTTGCAGCCTACCTGACCGAGAACGCCGGCAAGCTGTAAGCCACGTTTGCGGTAAAAAAACCGGCCTGAGAAGGCCGGTTTTTTATGCGCGGGATTCCACTTCAGTCGTTGAAGTCTTCCCAGCCGCCCATCTGTTTCCAACGGTTGACGATGCCGCAGAACAGCTCGGCGGTCTTTTCGGTGTCATAGCGCGCCGAGTGGGCTTCGCGACCGTCAAAGTCGATACCGGCGGCCTGGCAGGCTTTGGCCAATACGGTCTGGCCATAAGCCAGGCCGGCGAGCGTAGCGGTGTCGAAGCTGGAGAACGGGTGGAACGGGTTGCGCTTCATGTCCAGCCGCGCCACGGCGGCATTCAGGAAGCCCAGGTCGAAGCTGCTGTTGTGCCCCACCAGGATCGCGCGTTTGCAGCCATTGGCCTTCAACGCCTTGCGCACGCCACGGAAGATATCGGTCAGCGCAGCTTCTTCACTCACCGCCATGCGCAGTGGGTGATCGAGCTTGATCCCGGTGAATTCCAGGGCCGCGGCTTCGATATTGGCGCCTTCGAACGGCTCGACGCGGAAGAAGTGGGTGTGTTCCGCGAACACAAAACCCTGTTCGTCCATGCCGATGGTGGTCGCGGCGATTTCCAGCAGCGCGTCGGTGGCGCAGTTGAAGCCACCGGTTTCTACGTCGATGACGACCGGCAGATAGCCGCGAAACCGCTCGGCCATCGGGTGACGGGAACCGCCACCGCTGTGCTCGTGTTCGTCATCGTAATGGTCTTCACTCACTTGCTTTCCTCCAGCAGGCGCCAGCGCAGTGTTTCACCGGCGCGCAGCGGGATAACAGTCAGCTCGCCAAACGGCAGGCTGACGGGGGCAGTCCAGTCTTCACGGACCAGGGTGATGCGGTCGGTATTCGCCGGCAGCCCGTAGAAACGCGGGCCGTTGAGGCTGGCGAAGCCTTCGAGTTTGTCCAGGGCGTTGCGTTGGTCGAACGCTTCGGCGTACAGCTCGATCGCCGCATAGGCGGTGTAGCAACCGGCACAACCGCAGGCCGCTTCCTTGGCATGCTGGGCGTGGGGCGCCGAGTCGGTGCCGAGGAAGAACTTCGGGTTGCCGCTGGTCGCAGCGTCCAGCAGGGCCACCTGATGGGTGTTGCGCTTGAGAATCGGCAGGCAATAGAAGTGCGGCCGAATCCCGCCCACCAGCATGTGGTTGCGGTTGTAGAGCAGGTGATGGGCGGTGATGGTCGCGCCAACGTTGGCCGAGGCCTCGGTGACGAACTGCACCGCATCGGCCGTGGTGATGTGTTCGAACACCACCTTGAGGGTCGGAAACAGCTCGACCACCCGGCGCATATGCTCGTCGATGAAGATCTTCTCGCGATCGAACACGTCGACATCGCCGCGGGTGACTTCACCGTGGATCAACAGCGGCATGCCGACTTCGGCCATCGCTTCGATCGCTGGCAGGATCTTGTCGATGCTGGTCACGCCGGAGTCGGAGTTGGTGGTTGCGCCCGCCGGATACAGCTTGGCGGCGTGTACGAAACCGCTGGCCTTGGCCTCGCGGATTTCGTCGGGCTGGGTGCGGTCGGTCAGGTAGAGCACCATCAGCGGTTCGAAGCGGCTGCCGGCCGGCCGTACAGCGAGGATGCGCTGGCGATAGGCGTCGGCCTGCGCGGCATTACGCACCGGAGGTACCAGGTTAGGCATGATGATGGCGCGGCCAAACGTGCGCGCAACATCGGCCACGGTGTGGGGCAACGCAGCACCATCGCGAAGATGAATATGCCAGTCGTCGGGACGCAGCAGGGTCAGGCGGTCGGACATTGGGGATTCCAGGCGGGTCAATCTGGTGGGAATGCTACCGGAAAAGACTCTTGCAGGCACTCGCTATCAAGTTTTGCAGGATGCATCCGATAGCCTTTGGTATGCCTTAACGATGTATGACGCTTTGAAGTGTTGTAGAAACCAGTGGAGCCTCCCGTGCGCCAGCATTATCTAGCCCTGCTCAGTGTGTTCGCCAGCCTGCCTGCGATGGCCCTCACGTTCCAGACACGTCTGGAGAATATTGAGTGGAAGGTGGAGGGCGACAAATTCGAGTGCCGCTTGACCCAGCCGATCACCGATTTCGGCTCGGGTGAGTTCGTGCGCCGGGCCGGCGAGCAGGCGACATTCCGTCTGAAAGCCTTTAACGGCTTGCTCGGCGCAGGATCGGCGACCCTGCTGGCGGCGGCTGCGCCATGGCAACCGGGCCGCGGCGATATCAACCTCGGCGCCGTGCGTGCCGGCAGTGGCGAGGTCTTGTTCAACAGTTCCCAGGCCCAGGCCGGGCGCCTGTTCAATGGCCTGCTCGAGGGGCGCAGCCCGACCGTGCGGCATTACGGGCGTGAAGGCGGCTATTCGGAAATTCGTCTGTTGCCGGTGAAATTCAACAAAGCCTACAACGACTATCAACTGTGTACCGCCAAGCTGCTGCCGATGAATTACGATCAGGTCAAGCAGACCGAAGTCGGCTTCCCCGGTGGCGGTATCGAGCTGGACGCAGCGGCCAAGCGCAAGCTGGCGGTGATCGTCGAATTCATGAAGGCCGATCCGACGGTCAACCATATCGAATTGAACGGTCACTCCGACAACAGCGGCAATCGCCTGACCAATCGCGATGTCTCGCGCCGTCGCGCATTGGCGGTGATGGACTACTTCAAGGCCAACGGGGTGCCGGAATCGCAGATCACCATGCGTTTCCACGGCGAAAGCTACCCCTTGGCGCCCAATACCAATGCCGCCAACCGCGCGCGCAATCGGCGCGTCAATATCCAGCTCGAACGCGTGGCCGCCCCCGAGAAACCGGCGGCGCAAGCCAAGGGCCCGAGCAACCCCGCCGCTACGTCATAAGGTGCGACCATTGGTCGCCCGCTCGACATAATCTGTCGCTTTATCTTCATTTGCTGTCGCGCCCCTGTAATTTCGCGGTTTTGATCGGTAGAATCGTTGCCTTTCCGTAAAACCCCGTGGAGTGATGGCATGGCCGACGTAAACAAGGTCGTTCTCGCGTATTCCGGCGGCCTGGACACTTCGGTGATCCTCAAGTGGCTGCAGGATACTTATAACTGTGAAGTGGTGACCTTCACCGCTGACCTGGGTCAGGGCGAAGAGGTCGAACCTGCACGCGCCAAGGCGCAAGCCATGGGCGTCAAAGAGATCTACATTGACGACCTGCGCGAAGAGTTCGTCCGCGATTTCGTTTTCCCGATGTTTCGCGCCAACACCGTCTACGAAGGCGAGTACCTGCTGGGTACCTCCATCGCACGTCCGCTGATCGCCAAGCGCCTGATCGAAATCGCCAACGAAACCGGCGCTGACGCCATTTCCCATGGCGCCACCGGCAAAGGCAACGACCAGGTGCGTTTCGAACTGGGCGCCTATGCCCTCAAGCCGGGCGTGAAAGTGATTGCCCCTTGGCGTGAATGGGACTTGCTGTCCCGTGAAAAGCTGATGGATTACGCTGAAAAGCATGGCATCCCGATCGAGCGTCACGGCAAGAAGAAGTCCCCGTACTCAATGGACGCCAACCTGCTGCACATCTCCTATGAAGGCGGCGTGCTGGAAGACACCTGGACTGAGCACGAAGAAGACATGTGGCGTTGGACCGTCTCTCCGGAGAACGCTCCTGACAAGCCGCAGTACCTGGAACTGACCTACCGCAACGGCGACATCGTCGCGCTGGACGGCGTCGAGATGACCCCGGCCACCGTACTGGCGACCCTGAACCGTATCGGCGGCGAACACGGTATCGGCCGTCTCGACATCGTCGAGAACCGTTACGTGGGCATGAAGTCCCGTGGCTGCTACGAAACCCCAGGCGGCACCATCATGCTGCGCGCCCACCGCGCGATCGAGTCGATCACCCTGGACCGCGAAGTGGCTCACCTCAAAGACGAGTTGATGCCCAAGTACGCTAGCCTGATCTACACCGGCTACTGGTGGAGCCCTGAGCGTCTGATGCTGCAACAGATGATCGACGCTTCCCAGGCTCACGTGAACGGCGTTGTGCGCCTGAAGCTGTACAAGGGCAACGTGATCGTCACCGGTCGCAAGTCCGATGAGTCGCTGTTCGACGCCAACATCGCCACCTTCGAAGAAGATGGCGGCGCCTACAACCAGGCGGACGCAGCAGGCTTCATCAAGTTGAATGCACTGCGCATGCGTATTGCGGCCAACAAGGGTCGCAAGTTGTTCTGAGTGTTCCCGTCGAAATGAAAAGTGGCCCCTTGTTCAGGGGCCATTTTTTTTTGCCTGTAAAAAAGGCGCGGCGATCCTGATGTTTAAAGTTGTTTAGGTTTGTTTAAAGTCTATCGAGGTTCGTCGTTTCAGAAAGTTTGATGCCTGGCCCGCCGAGGAATGAATTATTTACACCTGAGTAGGAACTATGTCTTACAGAAAATTCACTCACAAAAGTGCGGCGTAGATGTAAGTCGCGGAAAGTTCTGTAGGAAATTTATGGTGTAAATAAATATGTTGAATGGAACTGAAATCATCAGGCTTTTTTTACCTGTCGGCCCATGCGGTCGCGACATGCAAGGGGCATTTCCTGAAACGGGTGTGCGCTGCGTTTACGGTTGCCCCCCTATTCACCGGATATTTCTCTCAAAATATGTGCGAGCCCGGAAAGGTCTGAAAGGCTCCATAAAACTCGAAACATCTGAGTTGGTGTTTTTTTGTAGGTTAATTCCTATCTCGTTGTGGGTTGGGTCTCTGCTTGCTGTTGCTTGGGGTGGAACGCTATGCCAACTAGGAAACGACTAGGCTATTGTGCTTGCTCTGAATAATTCGAACAGCGAAATTGGACTTTCTCATGAATAAAGTGCTGATCGTGGATGATCATCCCGTCATTCGTCTTGCTGTGCGCATGCTAATGGAGCGTCATGGTTATGAGGTCGTTGCCGAGACCGATAACGGTGTCGATGCGTTGCAACTTGCACGGGAACATATGCCGGACATTGTCATACTGGATATTGGAATTCCCAAACTCGATGGCCTGGAAGTTATCTGCCGGCTGTCGTCCACCAAACAGGCCACACCGTTCAAGGTGCTGGTCCTGACTTCCCAGGCGCCGGGCCATTTCTCCATGCGCTGCATGCAGGCGGGGGCGGCCGGGTACGTGTGCAAGCAGCAGGACCTGACGGAATTGCTGAGTGCCATCAAGGCGGTGCTGTCCGGCTACAGCTACTTTCCCAACCAGGCGCTGAATTCGGTGCGTTCCACCATGGGCAACGCCAGCGAGGCCGACATGGTCGAGCGCCTTTCGGGACGCGAGATGATGGTGTTGCAGCAACTGGCGCGCGGCAAAACCAACAAGGAGATCGCTGACGGTATGTTCCTCAGCAACAAAACCGTCAGCACCTATAAGACACGCTTGCTGCTCAAGCTCAATGCCCGCTCACTGGTCGATCTGATCGAGTTGGCTCAACGCAATGGCCTGGTCTAGAGGAGGGCGCCACCCCATGGCTGGATAGCCAGGCGAATCGGCAGAAAAAAGCCTCCGTGAGGGAGGCTTCCGGCCGTTCTCGGCTGATCAGAGGTCGAAATCGTAATCGGCCAGCTGTTTTTGCAAGCGTCGCTCTTCCAGAAGGTTGTCGATGGTGCGGCGTTTGCTTAGATTGGTCTTGGCCACCTCTACAGGTGCTTCCTGCCCATCGTCATCCGACTCGACAAGGTCATCGTCCACTTCCAGTTGTTCTTTGCCAGTGCTCATAACGTTAACTCCGGGCTAAGACTGCCGTTGGCGCTCCTTATAACGATATTCCATGAGCGGGTAAAAAAGATTTTTTCAATCGATAGACCGAAAAAACCTATGATCCCTCAATCGTCCGAGGTCTTGTCCTTGTATTCGCACAGGTCTTCGATGCGACAGCTGCCGCAGCGCGGCTTGCGGGCCTGGCAAACGTAGCGCCCGTGAAGGATCAGCCAGTGGTGCGAATCGAGCAGATACGGCTTGGGGACAAACTTCATCAGTTGTTTTTCCACTTCCACCACATTCTTGCCGCGGGCAATGCCGGTGCGGTTGCTCACCCGGAAAATGTGGGTGTCCACGGCCATGGTCAGTTGCCGGAACGCCGTATTGAGCACAACGTTTGCCGTTTTGCGGCCCACGCCCGGCAAAGCCTCCAGCGCTTCGCGGGTTTGCGGCACTTCACCGCCATGCCGCTCCACCAGTAGGCGGCAGGTCTCGATGACATTTTTCGCCTTGCTGTTGTACAAGCCGATGGTCTTGATGTATTCGGACAAACCTTCCACGCCCAAGGCATGGATCGCTGCCGGCGTGTTCGCCACGGGATACAGTTTGGCCGTGGCCTTGTTGACGCCGACGTCTGTGGATTGGGCCGAGAGAATCACCGCAATCAGCAACTCAAACGGCGTGGAGTAGGCCAGTTCGGTTTTGGGTTCCGGATTGTCTTCGTGGAGCCTGCGGAAAATTTCCAGGCGTTTTGCGGCGTTCATGGGGCAGGCGATTCCTTGCTGGCGGTCAGCGTGATTGTGAAAAATGGGCCCAGGCTTGCAACCCAGCGAGCAATAACCCGAGCAGGATAAACCCGGCCGGCATCAATGTGGTGGCGGCACTGGCGCGTAACAACCCCATGACGAGCATGAGCGCGGCGAACAGGCCGACCAACCGTAGCTGCGCCTTGCACTGGCCCGCCTCAAAGAAACCATGGTGTTCCAGGACAACGCATTGCACGCTGATCAGCGCGAGGTAGATGCCCAACTGCTGATACAGCGGCAGCGCAAATGCCTGCAACAGTAGCTGCACACAACTGACCAGTGTCGCGGCGACCATCAAGCTGGCACCCAGCCGCAGGGACGCGCTCAGGCGCGAGCGCACCGCGCGCATGACCAGGCCGTAGAGCGTCACGGTCAGTGCCGACAACGCCAGGAAACTCAGGGCTTTGGGCAGGGTGTCAGTCACCACGAGCAACGGTGCGAGCATCGCTGCATTGGCCAGGCCAACGGCTCTAGTCATGGGCGTGGCTCCAGCAGGGATGAGCGGTGCTCGTCGAAATAGAGCAAAGCGTCATGGGTGGCGCTGATCACCGCTCGAGAGGTGAGGGTGGCACCGGCTATTTGATCGACGGTCGAGTCTTGCATGTCCGTGCGCGAACGCCCCTTGAATGAAGCCAGCCAAGGGTTGCCGGGCTGGCTGATAAGCCCGCCCAGGCTTGGGGTTTCCGATTGCGCCAGGGTCTTGATGCCCAGCAGCTTGCCGTCGCGGTCAATGGCGATCAGCAGTTCGATCGGGCCGGCATAGCCGCTGGTGCTCAACCGCAGCAGCACCGCGCTGGGTTGGCCCGACAGGCTCACCCGATAGCCACCCAGCAGTTGGCTCTCCTCCAGCGGCTGCACAGCGATCGGCAGCGGTTGCTCCAGCGGCTGATTGTCATAACGGTCGGCGGGTAGCAGGTCGAGCAGCGCCCGGCGCTGCAGGGCCAGGGCCTGGCGCGCGGCGTGATCGGCAGTCAGGTGCTGAAGGGTCAGGATCAGCGTGCCGCCGCCGATAGCGATCAGCAACGCCAGCAGTACGCCTCTGCGCGACTTCATAGGCTGACCGCCGGCTGTTTCGCGGCCACCAGGCGTTCCAGCGCCGGCACGGCCAGGTTCATCAGCAGCACCGCAAAGGCTACACCGTCCGGGTAACCGCCCCACGTGCGAATCAGATACGTCAGCAGGCCAACGCCCGCCCCGAACAGCAGCCGGGCCCTGGGGCTTTTCGGGCCGGAGACCGGCTCGGTGACGATAAAAAATGCGCCGAGAAGCGTGGCGCCCGTCAGCAGATGAAACAGCGGCGAGCCGTGGGAGTCAGAGCCCGAGCCATTCCAGCACAGCAGGCTGATCACAAACAGGCTACCCAACATGCCCAAGGGCGCGTGCCAACTGAATACCCGCTGGCGCAACAGCCACAGCCCGCCGGCCAGAAACGCCAGGTTCACCCACTCGCTGCCCTTGCCGCCGACATGCCCGAATGCCGGGTTGCGCGCGAACAGTTCATCAATGGTCAGGCTTTTGTTCAGTCGCAGGGCGTCCAGTGCCGTGGCCTGGGCCCAGGCATCGGGCGCGTCGCGGTGCAGGCCGAATACCTGTTGTGCGCCGGCCAGCAGGTCCATGCCGTGGGTGGTCGGCCAGTGCGTCATGAGTTGCGGAAAGGCCACCAGCATCGACGCATACCCGACCATCGCCGGGTTGAAGGGGTTGCGCTGGCCGCCGTACAGGTGCTTGCCCAGCAGCAGCCCACTGGCCACGGCCGCCACGCACAGCCACCAGGGGCAATAGGGCGGCAGTGCCAGGGCGAGCAGGGTCGCGCTGACCAGGCTGCTCAGATCGCCGCCACGCGGCCCCCGCAGGCGCTGCACGCCCGCATCGACCAGCAGTGCGCAGCCCGTCGCCAGCAACAGATTGATCAACACGCCCCAACCGAACAGCCAGAACATTGCCAGCCCACCCGGCAGTGTCGCCAGCAACACCCGTTGCAGGGCCTGTTGAGGCTCAAGCGTGGCCATGGGCATCCACCTGGCGCTGTGCTGCGTCGAGATTGGCGTGTGCCTCGGCCAGTTGCTGTGGGTCGGCGTTCCGATCCTGGGCTTTCTTCAATTCGGCGCGCCGCATTGCCAGTTGGATCTTGGCGCGCTTGAGATCGGCGGTGTTGGCGGGGGCTGGCGTTGCAGGCGCGGGGTTCACCTCCAGAGCGGCCAATGCCTGCTCCGCGGCTTCGAACTGTTGTTGCAGCACGATCAGTTGCGACTGCTGTTCAAAGGTGGGCGGATGCCCGAATGCCTTCAAGGATTTATGCAACTGCGCACGGCTCATCGCCACGTTGATCTTGGCTTTCTTGATCGCGGCGTCCTGGGCTGCCTGCGCCGCGTCGATCGGCACGGCGGCCAACGGCGCGGCCCGCTTGGCGCGGGCCAGGCGTTCGGCCTGCTTGTGTTCTTCTTCCCGTTGCAGGCGCGCGTTGCGTTGCTCAAAGCGTCGTCGTGCGCGGTCTCGCTTCAAGCCGCGCGCGCGGCGCTCGTGGTCGTTGGTCGCCAGGCCGCCGACAATCGGCAGTACCGCCACTAGCGGGCGCATCTCGATGCAATCGACCGGGCAGGGCGCGACGCATAGGTCGCAACCGGTGCATTCGTCGATGATCACGGTGTGCATCCATTTGGCCGCGCCGACAATCGCATCCACCGGGCAGGCCTGGATACATTTGGTACAGCCGATGCATTCGGCCTCACGGATGTAGGCAATCTGTGGTGGCGCTTCGCCGCGGCTGGTGTCCAGTGCCAGTACCGGCACGTTCAGCAACTGCGCGAGCGCGCCGATCGTTTCCTGCCCGCCGGGCGGGCATTTATTGATGGCTTCGCCTTGGGCGATCCCTTCGGCGTAGGGCTTGCAGCCCGGGTGCCCGCACTTGCCGCATTGGGTTTGCGGGAGCAGCGCGTCGATACGTTGAATCAGGCTCATGCTTTGATCATTGCGTTGAAACCCAGAAAAGCCACCGCCATCAGCCCGGCGCTGATCAGTTCGACCGGCAGGCCGCGGAAGGGCAGCGGGATGTCGTTGTCGGCGATGCGCTGGCGCAAGTCGCTGAACAGGCTCAGCACCAGCCAGAAGCCGAGCCCGGCGCCCACGCTCAGTGCCGCCATGTGCGCCAGCCCCTCATCGTCTTCAATGCCCAGCAACACCACGCCCAGTACCCCGGCGTTGCCCAGCAGCAGCGGCCATAACCCTTCCGTCGGCAGCGTCGGGCGCAGGCGCGTGAGCGCGCCGAGCACGGGGCGGATCAGCAGCGCGGTCAGCGGTAAAAACACCCACAGCCGCAGGGCAGTCAACCCCAACGGTTGCAGCACGTAGTGATCCAGCAAATAGGCGAGCACGCCGCTCACTGCCATCAACACGGTGGTGGCAATCCCCAATGCATGCACCCGCGAGCGTGAATGCGCGGCCAATATCGGCTCGACGGCCAACGGCATCTGCAACACGAGGTTGTTGATCAGGGCGGCGCTGACAAGGGTGAGGAGCATATCGGTCATGGGCATGCCGGTTAAGCGAACAGGGCCTGATTATCCGGCAAGCGAGAAGGGGGTACTAGCTGAAAAGCCCTGTCGCCGCGACGACAGGGCTGTTTTGCAGGGCTTACTTGATGCGTTGACCCGGCTTGGCGCCGCTGTCAGGGCTCAGCAGGTAGATTTCTTCGCCGCCGGGGCCGGCCGCCATCACCATGCCTTCGGAAATACCGAACTTCATTTTCCGCGGCTTGAGGTTGGCGATCATCATGGTCAGGCGACCATTGAGCTTGGACGGGTCCGGATAAGCGCTCTTGATCCCGGAGAACACGTTGCGTTGCTCGTCGCCGATATCGAGGGTCAGGCGTAGCAGCTTGTCGGCACCTTCCACGGCTTCGGCCTTGAGAATCAGCGCAACCCGCAGGTCAACGGCGGCAAAGGCGTCGAACTCGATCTCCGGGGACAGCGGGTCCTTGACCAGTTCACCGTTGCCAGCCGGGTTCGATTCGCCGGTGTCGGTCGGGCTGGCGACCAGGTCTTCTTTCGACGCGTCGCTCATGGCCTGGACTTTTACCGGGTCGATACGGGTCATCAATGGTTTGAACTCGTTCAATTGATGGTTGCTGAGCAAGCTGGCGTGGTCGTTCCAGGTCAGCGGCGCGACGTTGAGGAACGCCTCGGCATCCGCGGCCAGCAACGGCAGCACCGGCTTGAGGAAGATCACCAACTGGCGGAACAGGTTGACGCCGGTGGCGCAGATGGCCTGGACTTCCGCCTGCTTGCCTTCCTGCTTGTTCAGCGACCACGGTGCCTTGTCGGCGATCCACGCGTTGGCGCGGTCGGCCAGGCCCATGATCTCGCGCATGGCGCGGGCAAAGTCGCGGGCTTCATAGGCATCGGCGATGCTTGGCGCGGCGGCCAGGAACGCGTCGGTCAGTTCCGGCGCGGCATTCTCGGCCACCAGCACACCGGCATTGCCCTTGTGGATGAAACCGGCGCAACGGCTGGCGATGTTGACGACTTTGCCGACGAGGTCCGAGTTGACCTTCTGTACGAAGTCTTCCAGGTTCAGGTCGAGGTCGTCGACGCCACGGCCCAGCTTGGACGCGTAGTAGTAGCGCAGGTATTCCGGCGACAGGTGATCCAGGTAGGTGCGCGCCTTGATAAAGGTGCCACGGGACTTGGACATCTTCTGGCCGTTGACGGTCAGGTAGCCGTGTACGTTGATGCCGGTCGGCTTGCGGTAGCCCGCACCTTCGAGCATCGCCGGCCAGAACAGGGCGTGGAAGTTGACGATGTCCTTGCCGATGAAATGGTACAGCTCGGCGGTGGAGTCCTTGCCCCAGAACGCATCGAAGTCCAGCTCCGGCGTGCGCTTGCACAGGTTCTTGAAGCTGGCCATGTAGCCGATCGGGGCGTCCAGCCACACGTAGAAATACTTGCCCGGCTCGCCCGGGATCTCAAAGCCGAAGTACGGCGCATCGCGGGAAATGTCCCACTGTTGCAGCCCGGCATCCAGCCATTCGGCGATCTTGTTGGCGACGGCGTCCTGCAGGGTGCCGCTGCGCGTCCAGGTTTGCAGCATCTGCTGGAAATCCGGGAGCTTGAAGAAGAAGTGCTGGGAATCCTTGAGCACCGGGGTGGCGCCGGAGATCGCCGACTTGGGGTTCTTCAGGTCGGTGGGGGCGTAGGTGGCACCGCATTTTTCGCAGTTGTCGCCGTACTGGTCCTCGGTGCCGCATTTCGGGCAGGTGCCCTTGATGAAGCGGTCGGCCAGGAACATTTTCTTTTCCGGGTCGAAATACTGCGTGATCGAACGCGTGGCAATGTGCCCGGCGTCCTTCAACCGCAGGTAGATCTGGCTCGACAGCTCGCGGTTTTCGTCGGCGTGGGTCGAATGGAAGTTGTCGAAGTCGACCAGGAACTCGGCAAAGTCGGCGCTGTGTTCAGCCTGCACATTGGCGATCAGTTGTTCCGGGGTAATGCCTTCCTTTTCGGCGCGCAACATGATGGCCGAACCGTGGGCGTCGTCCGCGCAGACATAGATGCATTGATTGCCGCGATGCTTCTGGAAGCGCACCCACATGTCGGTCTGGATGTACTCAAGCATATGGCCAAGATGGATGGAACCATTGGCATAGGGCAGGGCGCTGGTGACGAGGATCTTGCGTGGCTCGGACATGGGGCTCGGCTACTCGATGAAACGGAGGTCGGCCACTATAAAGCGCCGGCAAATATATTTCACCCCGTGGCGCTGTTTCAGCATCTTCCCAACCTGCGAAAGCATGCCGTTAAGCTGCTGGAACGGTTAGGATAGCCGCCTGTTTCAGTCAGTCTTTTTCGGGAGTAGCCCATGAGCGCCGTTAATCGCGCAGCGGTGGAAGCCGTTCTTCGCCAGTACACCGACCCCTATTTGAACCAGGATCCGGTCAGTGCCGGTTGTGTCCGCGCCATCGAGATCCAGGGTGACCAGGTGTCGGTCCGGATGGAACTGGGCTATGCCGCCGGTCTGTTCAAGAGCGGCTGGGCGCAGATGCTGCAAATGGCCATCGAAGGCCTCGAGGGCGTGCGTTCCGCCAAGGTCGACATTCAGTGCGTGATCGCGCCGCACAAGGCCCAGGCGCAGATCCCCGGCCTGGCCAACGTGAAGAATGTGGTGGCCGTGGCCTCCGGCAAGGGCGGCGTGGGTAAATCCACCACGGCGGCCAACCTGGCGCTGGCGCTGGCGCGCGAAGGCGCCCGCGTGGGGATTCTCGACGCGGATATCTACGGCCCGAGCCAGGGCGTGATGTTCGGCATTGCCGAGGGCACCCGCCCGAAAATCAAGGACCAGAAGTGGTTCGTGCCCATCGAGTCGCTGGGCGTGGAAGTGATGTCCATGGCGTTCCTGACCGACGACAACACGCCGATGGTGTGGCGCGGGCCGATGGTTTCCGGCGCCTTGCTGCAACTGGTGACCCAGACCGCCTGGGGCGATTTGGACTACCTGGTGATCGACATGCCGCCAGGCACCGGCGACATCCAGCTGACCCTGGCGCAAAAAGTCCCGGTGGCCGGTGCGGTGATCGTGACCACGCCGCAGGACCTGGCGTTGCTGGACGCGAAGAAAGGCGTGGAAATGTTCCGCAAGGTCAACATCCCGGTGCTGGGCGTCGTGGAAAACATGGCGGTTCACATCTGCTCCAACTGTGGCCATGCCGAGCATTTGTTTGGTGAGGGGGGCGGCGAGAAGTTGGCGACCCAGTACGGCGTCGAACTGCTGGCCTCGCTGCCGCTGGCGATGGTGATTCGCGAACAGGCCGATGGTGGCAAACCGACAGTGGCAGCCGAGCCTGATGGCCAGATCGCCATGGTTTATCAGGAACTGGCGCGTCACGTGGGCGCGCGGATTGTCCTGCAAGAAGCGGCTTCACCGGCCATGCCGACGATTACAGTCAGCGACGACTGAGTCATTCGTAGGAAACAAGCCCCGCTATTGTCGGGGCTTTTTCTTGTCCGCCGAACGGCCAGGTATCGCTTGCCAGGCTCTTACGCAGTTGCTCGTGTAAGCATTTGCTTACTCTCGCGTAAGTGTTTGGTTTTTTTTGCGCTTCCGGAAATCTCAAATTGTCTGGCCATATTTCTAATCAATTGAAATATAACAATTATTTATTGGCTCGCGAGAGCGAAAGCTCGGCAGGCGACGGGTTGGGTTGCGTTGTACTTCCCTGGGAACTGGTTACTATCAGTCCTGTGTCCACGGATTGACACAGCCATCAAGGAACGATGGTTTGAAGGAACGTCGCAGGATGCGATTCATCAGGATGATGAAAAAGGAATACAGGGACTAGGGAAAAAATGTGGGCGGGTCATACCGCCCCTTTTTTCGCCTGCAGAAAAGTGAAATGCCTGCCCCTGAACGCAAAAAAGGCCCGCAAGGGGCCTTTTTTGTTGGGCTGCGGCGCTGTCAGCGCTCGAGATCCTTGATCTTGCCTTTTACGCCATCCCACTCTTCCGCATCCGGCAGCGACTCTTTCTTCTCCGTGATGTTCGGCCAGATTTCCGCCAGTTCGACGTTCAACTGGATAAATTCCTGCATATCTTCCGGGACCTCGTCCTCGGAGAAAATAGCGACGGCCGGGCATTCAGGTTCACACAGGGCGCAGTCAATGCACTCATCCGGGTGGATCACCAGGAAATTCGGGCCTTCGTAGAAGCAGTCCACCGGACAGACTTCTACGCAGTCGGTGTATTTGCACTTGATGCAGTTGTCGGTGACGACGAAGGTCATTTCTAATTTTCTCCTCAGGCGGCGGCAGCGAAACCCCTTATGGTGGGGCCCGCGAGGTTTGAGAGCGATAATCTGCGAGCCAGGCTAAAAGCCCGCAGCATCCCAAACCGCGCGAGATAATATCAGCTTGCAAGCGTCTGCGTTAGATCTGTGTCTTCAGTGTATAGAGCATTTCCAGCGCTTTTCGCGGTGTCAAGTCGTCCAGGTCAAGTTTTGCCAATTCATCCAGCACCGGATGGGGCAGGCTGGCGAACATATCGCTCTGGTGTGGCGCGTTGGATTTGCTGTTGCTCTTCTTCGGGCTGGCGACCACGGTGTCGTGGGGCAGGGCGGTGGCTTCCAGGCGGCTGAGGTGCTCGCGGGCGCGGGTGATCACGTCGTTCGGCACACCGGCCAACTGCGCCACGGCCAGGCCGTAACTCTGGCTGGCCGGCCCTGGCAGCACATGGTGCAGGAACACGATACGTTCGTTGTGCTCGGTGGCATTGAGATGCACGTTGGCCACCAGCGGCTCGCTTTCCGGCAGCACGGTCAGTTCGAAGTAGTGGGTGGCGAACAGCGTATAGGCGCGCAGGTGCGCCAGGCGCTCGGCCGCCGCCCAGGCCAGGGACAGGCCGTCGAACGTGCTGGTGCCGCGACCGACTTCGTCCATCAGCACCAGGCTGCGCTCGGTGGCGTTGTGCAGGATGTTCGCGGTTTCGCTCATCTCCACCATAAAGGTCGAGCGGCCGCCGGCGAGGTCATCGCTGGAACCGATCCGCGTGAAGATGCGGTCCACCAGGGACAGCTCGCAACTGGCCGCTGGCACAAAGCTGCCGATATGCGCGAGCAACACGATCAATGCGGTCTGGCGCATATAGGTGGATTTACCGCCCATATTCGGACCGGTGATCACCAGCATGCGGGTTTCGTCATCCAGCGACAGATCGTTAGCGACAAACGGCGTGGTCAATACCTGCTCCACCACCGGGTGGCGCCCCTGCACGATACGCATGCAGGGTTCGCTGACAAACCGCGGGCAGTTCAAGTCAAGGTTCAGCGCACGCTCGGCCAGGTTGCTCAGCACATCCAGCTCGGCCAGGGCGGCGGCGGTGTCTTGCAGCGGTGCGAGGCGGCTGATCAAGTCTTCGAGCAGTGCTTCATACAGCATCTTTTCTCGCGCCAAGGCACGGCTCTTGGCCGACAGCGCTTTATCTTCGAACGCTTTCAGCTCGGGGGTGATGAAGCGTTCGGCACCTTTAAGGGTTTGACGACGTTGATAGTCGATGGGCGCCTGCTCGGCCTGCTTGCTCGGCAACTCGATGAAGTAGCCATGCACACGGTTGTAGCCGACCTTCAGGTTGGCCAGGCCGGTGCGGGCTTTTTCGCGGGCTTCCAGGTCGATCAGGAACTGCCCGGCGTTTTCGCTCAGGGACTGCAGTTCATCCAGTTCGCTGTCGTAACCGGTCTTGAGCACGCCGCCGTCGCGGATGATCGCCGGCGGGTTGTCGATAATGGCTTTTTCCAGCAGGGCCGCGAGGTCCGGGTAGGTGCCGGTGGTGACGGCCAGCTGTTGCAGGTGCGGCGTGTCCAGTTCGGTCATCGCCGCTTGCAACTGCGGCAGGGCGCCGAGGGCATCGCGCAGGCGCGCCAGGTCGCGCGGGCGTGCGTTGCGCAGGCCGATCCGCGCGAGGATGCGCTCGATATCGCCGATTTCTTTCAACTGCGGCTGCAGCTTCTCGAAGCGATAGCCGTCGAGCAGGCAGGTAATCGACGTCTGCCGCGCTTGCAGCACCGTCAGGTCGCGCAGCGGACGGTTCAGCCAGCGCGTCAGCAAGCGGCTGCCCATGGCGGTCTGGCAACGGTCGACCACCGATTGCAGCGTGTTGTCGCGCCCGCCCGCCAGGTTGGTGTCCAGCTCCAGGTTGCGACGGCTGGCGCCGTCGAGTACCACGGTATCGTCCAGGCGCTCATGGCGCAGGCTGCGCAAGTGCGGCAGGGCGGTGCGCTGGGTTTCCTTGGCGTAGCTGAGCAAGCAACCGGCGGCGCCGATGGCCAGGGTCAGGGTTTCGCAACCGAAGCCCTTGAGGTCCTGCACGGCGAACTGCTGGCACAGACTTTTCAGCGCCGAATCACGCTCGAAATCCCACGGCGCGCGACGCTTGGTCCCACGACGACGTTCCGCCGGCAGGTCCTTTGGCCAATCATCCGGGATCATCAGCTCCACCGGATTGATACGCTCCAGCTCCGCCAGCAGGTTCTCCCAGCCTTTGGTCTCCATCACGCTGAAGTTGCCACTGGTGATATCCAGCACCGCCAGGCCGAACAAGCGCTCGTCGCCGAGCACCGCAGCGATCAGGTTATCGCGACGCTCATCGAGCAGCGCCTCATCACTCACCGTCCCCGGCGTAATAATACGCACCACCTGACGCTCAACCGGCCCTTTGCTGGTGGCCGGGTCGCCGATCTGCTCGCAGATCACCACCGACTCGCCCAGCTTCACCAGCTTGACGAGGTAGCCTTCCAACGAATGGTAAGGAATCCCACACATCGGAATCGACTGCCCCGCCGACTGCCCACGCGCGGTCAGGGTGATGTCCAGCAACTTGGCGGCTTTCTTCGCGTCTTCGTAGAAGATCTCGTAGAAATCGCCCATGCGATAGAACATCAACTGATCAGGGTGCTGGTTTTTCAGGCGCCAGTACTGCTGCATCATTGGGGTGTGGGAGGACAGATCGGAAGTGGTTTTACTCATCAGATAATTAGCGAATTCGTTAAAAGGAGTGGCAAAGGGGGCACTTGGCCCGGCTGATTTTGCGATGGCGGCAAGGTTAACACGCGAGGTCGACCCTTCGCAGGCCTGCTCAAAAGACACGGTAAGTGCATAAAAAATGCATGGTCAATGCAAATTAGCATTTGCCAAGCTTCAAATCTGTCGTCACTATCCGCTTTATGCAAAAACGCAACGTTTCTATCGTCTTAAGAGAACTGCTGGACCGCGACCGGATCTCCCCCACGGAGCTTCACCGGCGTACCGGCGTGCCTCAATCCACGCTGTCCCGGATCCTCAGCGGCAAGATCGTTGACCCTTCGGACAAGCACATTTCGCGCATTGCCGAGTACTTCCGCGTCAGCACCGACCAACTGCGCGGGCGCGCGGCGGTGGGCCTTTCTCGGGATGAAGGGCGCGACCCGATGCATTCGGAACTCAAGGACATAAGCCTGTGGGATGACGACACCCCCGTGAATGACGACGAGGTGTCGATCCCCTTTCTGCGTGAGGTTGAATTGGCTGCTGGATCAGGAAGATTCGTCATCGAGGAAAGCGAGAAGGCCAGCCTGCGGTTCGGCAAGCGCAGCCTGCGGCATAACGGTGTGCAGTTCGACCAGGCCAAGTGTGTGACGGTGCGCGGCAACAGCATGTTACCGGTGCTGCGTGATGGCGCGACGGTGGGGGTGAATGCGGGCAAGAGTGCGATTGGCGACATCGTCGATGGCGACTTGTACGCCATCAATCACAATGGTCAGTTGCGGGTCAAACAGCTCTATCGCCTGCCTTCCGGGATTCGCCTGCGCAGTTTCAACCGTGATGAGCACCCGGACGAAGACTACAGCTTCCAGGACATCCAGGATGAACAGATCAGCATCCTCGGTCATGTCTTCTGGTGGGGCATGTACGCCCGTTAACCTTTTTGCGTAAGACGAAGCCCGCCAATCAGCGGGCTTTTTTTCGTCTGTAGAAAGGCATCAAACCCTTTGTCAGCAAGGCTTCCAATGCATTAGTGCATTTGTTCGGCAAAAATAAATGCATTTGTGCATTGACTGTATATGCATACATGCATATTCTTTGTCTCAAGCCGGCCAACAAGGCTCGGTGGAGGTGGCAAGGATGCTGCCAGGAACGACAAGGAAGGCACGCAACATCGGCACGGACGCCATCGAAGCGATGGCAGGGATGCCAGGTAACACCGGCAAGGATGCCGACGCTCTTTAGTTTCACCGTTTTACAAGAACAGGCAGCGATGAACCGGCCTTGACGGTTCAGAGGGTTGGCAACTGACCCGGGTGTGCAGCGTAAAGCACCAGAAGCAGTTATCCGGCAGACAGGGATCGTGGTCGGAAAAACATTGAGGAAAGATCCGTACCGCGCCAGTAGCGCCGAAAGATCGAGTACCCAGCCTCACCCATACTGACCCTTTTGAAGGCGTCTTTTGTCGCCATGCGGCGTTGCCGCTCAACAACAGCCACTCCTCACAAGAGGATCGTATGGGTGAGGCTGGGCACAGGACCGCATTACTGAAAAGCCCGGGCAACCGGGCTTTTTGGAATGCCTACCTATAAATGGATTTACCCAAACGCCGGCATTTTTCCGGCATTGCTCAGCCAGGAGGCGTGACATGACAAACGAGCAGCAAGCGTTAGCGGAAATGCCTATCTGGCTGGTGATCGTACTGGCGCTGATCGGCGGAGTTTCTGGCGAAATGTGGCGAGCCGACAAGGAGGGCGCCCGTGGTTGGTCGCTGATCCGGCGCCTGGCACTGCGGTCTGGGGCGTGCATGGTCTGCGGGGTCTCGGCGTTGATGCTGTTGTACGCCGCCGGCATGTCGATCTGGACCGCCGGCGCCCTCGGCTGCCTGACAGCCATGGCCGGTGCAGACGTCGCCATTGGCCTTTATGAACGTTGGGCGGCCAAGCGCATTGGCGTCGACGAGGCC
>NZ_JBWKXO010000013.1:0-81698 GCF_059423025.1 Pseudomonas sp. GW704-F2
GGGGGCTTGCCCCCTCCCACCATTTAGAGTGCCTTTCAAAAGTTGGAGGCGGCGGAGCGGGTCAACACGTTGATGGCAACCTTCCTCAACGCCCAGCCTTGATGCAATCCAATGTGGGAGGGGCGGTGCGACGATTCGACTTGCCCCCGATAGCGGTGTCTCAGTCAATATTCCTAGTGACTGACCCATTGTCATCGGGGGCAAGCCCCCTCCCACCATTTAGAGTGCATTTCAAAAGTTGGAGGCGGCGGAGCGGGTCAACCCGTTGATGGCCATTGCCATCGGCGGCAAGCTCCCTCCCACCATTTAGAGTGCATTTCAAACGGCGCGCTTGAGGGTTTCGCTCGGCAGCTCCTTGAACAACGCCCGGTAGCTATTGGAAAACCGCCCCAAATGCCAGAACGACCAGTTCATCGCCACTTGCGCCACTGTGGCCGCGGCTGAACTCAACAACTCCCGCCGCGCCCCGTTCAAGCGGCGCAAACGCAACCACTGCGCCGGGCTCATTCCGGTGTAGGTCTTGAAGCCTTGTTGCAACTGGCGCAACGGCACGCCGGCGATCTGCGCCAGTTCCAGCAGGTTGACGGTGTCATCCGGTGCATCGACCGCCCATTCGCCGATGCGCGTCATCAGCCGGCGCTCTTCGCTGCGGCGCTGCAATGACTGGCGGTCCAGGCATACGCAGGCGTTGTCGAGAATGAACAGGCAATCGTCGAGCAACTGCTGGGTGAGGGCATCGCGGCTGATCGGGTCGGTGGTGCCGGACAACCGTGTGAGCGTGCCACTGAGCCAGCGGCTGAATAACGCATTCTGCTGGCAGGTCAGCGGCGCCATGAACAACCCTTCGAGTTTCGCCACATCCAACCGATGGCGCTGCACGAACTGCGGCCCGAATACCACCGCCACTTCACGGTAGTTCTCCGGGGTGATCCAGGTGTTGCGGCTCTCGCCATTGAGCAGGTACAGCGTGTTGTCGCTGCCGTCGAAACAGAACGCCAGGGCCCCCGGCGGCGCGTTGAAATGCTGCTCCACCCGGGTGTTCATGCTCTCTTCGTAGACCTCCACGCCGTGCAGGTCGAGGTAGCGAATCTGCCCGGCAAAATGCCCGGGGGACATCTGCTGGTAGTGCTGCACCCAGCCGGGTGTTGCACGGCATTGAGCGGCCACATCACCGGTGGTGAAGGCCTGTACGCGCAAAGCGGTTGCCTGTGTCATGGGGGGAACCTGCTCGCACTCTATTGGTGCGTTGTGTTCGGAGCAAAGTGGATAGATGCCGTGGCGCGGCGAGCCCAAGATAGACCTCAATGCGCCAGGAGTACAAGCCGGTGCAGTCTCCCACCCATGACGAGGTCCTTATGAACGCCCCCTTCGATCAGCTGTCCGCCTGGCTGAAAGAACACAAGATTACCGAGGTCGAATGCGTGATCAGTGATTTGACTGGCATCGCACGCGGCAAGATTGCGCCCACCAACAAGTTCCTGCATGAGCGAGGCATGCGCCTGCCGGAAAGTGTGTTGCTGCAAACGGTAACCGGGGACTTTGTCGACGACGATGTCTACTACGACCTGCTCGACCCGGCCGACATCGACATGGTCTGCCGCCCGGTGGCCCACGCCACCTACGTGGTGCCATGGGCGATTGAACCGACCGCCATCGTGATCCACGACACCTTCGACAAGCAGGGTAACCCCATCGAACTGTCGCCGCGCAACGTGCTGAAAAAGGTGTTGCAGCTCTACGCCGAGCAGGGCTGGCAGCCGATTGTCGCGCCGGAAATGGAGTTCTACCTGACCCAGCGCTGCGATGACCCGGACCTGCCGCTGAAAACCCCGGTCGGCCGCTCCGGGCGGGCCGAAACCGGTCGCCAGTCGTTCTCCATCGACGCCGCCAACGAGTTCGACCCGCTGTTCGAAGACGTCTACGACTGGTGCGAAGCCCAGGGCCTGGACCTCGACACGCTGATCCACGAAGACGGCCCGGCGCAGATGGAAATCAACTTCCGCCACGGTGACGCCCTGGATCTTGCCGACCAGATCACCGTGTTCAAACGCACCCTGCGCGAAGCCGCGCTCAAGCACAATGTGGCCGCGACCTTCATGGCCAAGCCGGTGGCCGACGAACCGGGCAGCGCCATGCACCTGCACCAGAGCGTGGTCGACATCGCCACGGGCAAGCCGGTGTTCGTCGACGCCGACGGCCAGATGAGCACGCTGTTCCTGCACCACATCGGCGGCCTGCAGAGGTACATCCCCAAGCTGCTGCCAATGTTTGCGCCCAACGTGAATTCGTTCCGCCGCTTCCTGCCGGACACCTCGGCGCCGGTCAACGTGGAATGGGGCGAAGAAAACCGCACTGTCGGCCTGCGCGTGCCGACATCGAACCCCGACGCCATGCGCGTGGAAAACCGCCTGCCCGGCGCGGATGCCAACCCGTACCTGGCGATCGCCGCTAGCCTGTTGTGTGGCTACCTGGGCATGATCGAAAAGATTGAGCCGAGCGCGCCGGTGGAAGGCCGCGCCTATGAACGGCGCAACCTGCGCCTGCCGATCACGCTCGAGGATGCGCTGGTGCGTATGGAGGAGTGTGCGACGGTCAAGCAATACCTGGGCGACAAGTTCGTGCGCGGCTACGTCGCGGTCAAACGTGCCGAGCATGAGAATTTCAAGCGGGTGATCAGTTCCTGGGAGCGTGAGTTCCTGCTGTTGAGCGTCTAAACAATCATAAAGGGGTGTCGATATGCGTCTGATGAAAAAACTTCTCCCGCTGGCCCTGGTGGCAGCATTCAGCAGCGCCGCGCAGGCGGAGCCGACGGTCAGTGTCTACAACTGGACCGATTACATTGGCGAAACCACCTTGGCCGACTTCCAGGCCAAGACGGGGATCAAGGTGATCTACGACGTGTTCGACTCCAACGAAACCCTGGAGGGCAAGTTGCTGGCGGGGCGCACCGGGTATGACGTGGTGGTGCCGTCCAACCACTTCCTGGCGCGCCAGGTCAAGGCCGGCGCGTTCCTCAAGCTCGACCGCGCGCAGTTGCCCAATTTCAAGAACCTCGACCCCAAGCTGCTCAAGCTGCTTGAGAAAAACGACCCGGGCAACGCGCACTCGGTGCCGTACCTGTGGGGCACCAACGGCATCGGCTACAACGTCGACAAGGTCAAGCAGGTGCTCGGCATCGACCATGTCGATTCGTGGGCGGTGCTGTTCGAGCCGGAGAACCTCAAGAAGCTCAACCAGTGCGGCGTGGCCTTCCTCGACTCGGCGGATGAGTTGTTCCCGGCGATCCTCAACTACATGGGTAAGGACCCGCGCAGCGAGAACCCTGAAGACTACAAACAGGCGCAAGCCAAGCTGTTGACGCTGCGGCCTTACATCACCTACTTCCATTCCTCCAAGTACATCTCGGATTTGGCCAACGGCGATATCTGCGTGGCGTTCGGTTATTCCGGCGACGTGTTCCAGGCCGCCAACCGCGCCAAGGAAGCCAAGAACGGGGTGAACATTGCCTATTCGATTCCCAAGGAAGGCTCCAACCTGTGGTTCGACCTGCTGGCGATCCCCGCCGATGCGAGCAACCCAAAAGCAGCCCACGCGTTTATCAACTACCTGCTCGACCCTGAAGTCATCGCCAAAGTCAGCGCCTCGGTCGGCTATGCCAACGCCAACCCGGCAGCCAATGCCTTTATGGACCCGGAACTGGTGAACAACCCTGAGGTGTACCCGTCCCAGGCCGTGCTCGACAAACTCTATATTTCCACCACGCCGACCCCGGCGACCATGCGCCTGATGACCCGCGCCTGGAGCAAAGTGAAGACCGACAAATGATCCAATCGAACGACCACGCCCGGTCCTATTACCGGGCCTCGGCCAATGCCATGCCCGAGCGTCCGGCCTTGGCCGCCGACTTGAGCGCGGATGTGTGTGTGATCGGCGGTGGGTTCACCGGGGTCAATACCGCCATCGAACTGGCCCAGCGCGGGCTGTCGGTGATCCTGCTGGAGGCGCGGCGCATCGGTTGGGGCGCCAGCGGGCGCAACGGCGGGCAATTGATTCGCGGCATCGGCCACGATGTGTCGGGCTTTGCCAAGTATGTGGGCGAGGAGGGCGTGCGTTATCTGGAGCGGGCCGGGATTGATTCGGTCACGTTGGTGGGTGAACGCGTTCGCACGCAGGGTATTGACTGCGACCTGCGCTGGGGCTTTTGCGAACTGGCCAATACCGCGGCGCAGTTCGCCGCGTTCAAGGGCGAGCAGGAGCGCCTATTGGCGCAGGGCTACAACCATGAGGTCCGTGTGGTGGGTCCGCAGGATATGCACCAGGTCGTCGGCTCGCAGGTCTATGCCGGCGGCCTGGTGGACATGGGGTCCGGGCACCTGCACCCATTGAATCTGGTGTTGGGCGAGGCGCGGGTCGCCGAGTCCCTGGGGGTGCGGATTTTCGAGCACACCCCAGCGTTGGAACTGCTCCACGGCGACACCGTACAGGTACGCTGCGCCGGCGGCACGGTGCGTGCCAGCAACCTGGTGCTGGCCTGCAATGCACACTTGGAGGCGTTGGAGCCGCGCTTGAGCGGCAAAGTACTGCCTGCCGGCAGCTACATCATCGCCACCGAACCGTTAACGAAAGGGCTGGCCGAGCAATTGATCCCGCAGAACCTGGCGCTGTGCGACCAGAAAGTCGGCTTGGACTACTACCGACTGACCGCCGACCGACGCCTGTTGTTCGGCGGCGCCTGCCATTATTCGGGGCGTGATCCGCAGGACATTGCCGCGTATATGCAACCGAAGATGCTCACGGTATTCCCGCAACTGGCCAATACCGCGATCGAGTTCCAGTGGGGCGGCAAGATCGGCATCACCGCCAACCGCTTTCCCCAGGTCGGACGGCTAAAACAGTACCCGAACGTGTTGTATGCCCAGGGCTATTCCGGCCATGGGCTGAACGTGAGCCATTGGTGTGCGCGGCTGCTGGCTGAAGCCATCCATGCCGGGCACAGCCAGGGCCTGGAGGTGTTCAGCCAGGTGCCGCACATGACCTTTCCGGGCGGCAAACTGTTGCGCTCGCCGTTGTTGGCGTTGGGCATGCTGTGGTATCGGTTGCGGGAGACCCTGCAGCGATGAGCTGCCGCCGCATGGGGGCGGTTGGATTGAGCCGCACCTAAGGCCGCAAGAAAAACCGCTTTTCCTCGTCATGGCAAGGTTGCACCTACGGCCCTGTAGTTGAGCGTGGAATCGGTTGCTGTGCCATACACGATCGCCCCGGAGCGCGTAATGCCCTCTAGCCGGCTCATCCGTCCGCCCAAAAGCGGGGCGATCGCTACGGTGCTGTTGACGCCGTCCCAGTAGGCGCCGCTGGGATATTGGTTGGCATCGAAACTGTTCAAGGCGACGGTGTCGTTATCCGCCAAACCCACCGCGTTGGTCTGGGCGCTGCCAGGCAGCGGCTGGATCGACTGCACGCTGAACGAGTTGGTGGGGTCTGGCCAAAAGAGTGCTTTCTCGAAACCCGACGGGTCCCTGCCATACGCGAGTATATGCCCGGGGTTGTTGATCGACACCGCGTAATTCTGCGCATTGAGGGGCATGGTCAGCAGCAGGGGCGCGCTGCTGGGTGTTCCCCAGAATGCCGTTTGCGGCACATCGCCGGTAGCGCCGCTGAACACGCAGGTACCGACCACCTGAAGCTGATCGTTCATGCCCACCGCCCAGCAATAGCTGGCGCCGGAGGGGCTGGCCAGCGCGGTCAACACGTAGCTGCTGCCGTTCCAGGTGGCGACGGTGGGTTTGGGCGTGGCATTGGCCCCCGGACAGTTCATGACGACACTGGGATAGCCGTTGATCAAGGTGTTGTTCACGTCGACCCCGGCACAGTTGTCGCCATAACTGGAAACGCGCTGCGGCGTGGCATTGCCCGGGGTATACAGCACCACGGTTGCCTGTAACGTGGCGCTGATGCTTTGAGCCAGGGCAGCGCCTAGCGGGTTCAGGGCGGTGGGTACGGTCTGGACATCGGCGGGTCGCAGCAGGGGAAATAGCAAGGTGCCAGGCAAGGGGGCCGTCGCCGTCGGCAGGCCACTGGGCGTCGCTGCATTCCAGAACACGGCAAAACTGAGATTGGCGGCGTTGGCGCAACTTCCCAGCATCCAGCCACTGTTAGCGATTGCCTCGACGCTGCACGGTTGCCCGTTCACCAGCGGCGGCAAGACCTGTTGAGGGCCGCTCAGCGATGCGGCGTACCAAGGATTGCTGTTGGCGCTGACCGTAGCGGATGAACAATTGCCCACGGCCTGCGCGCTATCGTTGACGCTACTGGTTGAACATTGCGCCCCGGCCGCACTGCCCGAGTCGACGTATGTGGCGGCACTGGCGGTTACACCATAGCCGTACAGCAGCGAGGCGCCGAGCAGTGTCAGCGCAGTGATCGAGGTTTTGAAATAACGCGGCATGATGAGTCCCTCCCTGGAGTGTTTTACCTGTCGGTGCCGTATGGGCAGGCGCCGGTTGCGTACCAGTAAACGCTGGAGATGGGGGCGTTACAACTGTCATTTCTAACAGGTACAGAACGAGTGGCTGTGCGTTAGCATCGGTGTTTTTGTGCCCTGCGGGCCGTCCAGGCACGCAGATGATTTCAGTGGTCCGGGACGGCATGGCTTCAATCTCGAGCATCCATCGCGCCACGAATAGGGGGTGAAGTGACGAATCGGCTGGCGTACATTGTTCAACCCCGGTCGCCAGCAACTGTCGGTGCGACAGATCTGGCGATCTGAATTGTTTATTGTCTGGAGTATTGATTGTGCCTACAGCTTCTTCTGTCATTGAAGTTCCGGTTTCGGCCGATCAGGTGTGGCAATTGGTCGGCGGTTTTGACGCGCTGCCGGACTGGCTGCCATTGATCGTCGAGAGCAAGCCGGGCGACGGCGGGCGCCTGCGTCACCTGAAGACCGCCGATGGCGGCGTGGTGGTGGAGCGCTTGCAGACCTTTGATAACGTGGCCCGCACTTACAGCTACAGCATCGAGGAGTCGCCGTTTCCGGTGAGTGCCTACCTGGCGACGTTGCGGGTCGAAGCCCTGACGGAGTCGTCGGCGAAGGTGACGTGGTCGGGCGTGTTCACCCCGGTGCCGGACACCACCGACGAGGCGGTGGAGGCTTTGTTTGCCGGCGTGTACCGCGGTGGGCTTGAGGCGCTGCGCGCCAACTTCCCGGCTTGACCTGATCGATCGGGCAACCGACACCCAATGAGGGAGGGAGCAAGCCCCCTCCCACCGTTTCGATCGGTGTCGTGTCTGGTTTATTTGGGCATCAGTTGCTGGCGACACTCCAGCACCAACCGCGCACCGCCGCGTTGGCTGGTGCCAACGTCCAGATTGAAACCGTGCAGGTTGATGATCGCCGCGACAATCGACAAGCCCAGCCCAAACCCACCTTGCTGGTCGCTTTCATCCACGCGATAGAACCGCTGGAACACCGCCTTGCGTTCCGCTGTTGGGATGCCGGGGCCGGAGTCGTGGACTTCGATACGCGTGCTGCCCGCATCGTTGACCGCGCGCAAAATCACTTCGCCGCCCGCAGGGGTGAACTTGATCGAGTTGCTCAGCAGGTTGGCCAGGGCCTCGAACAGCAAGGCCCGGTCGCCGGTGATCCAGGGCAGGGATGGCGGGGTGTCGAGCACCAGTTGCAGTTCGCCTTCCTCGGCCAGGGGCAGGTAGAAGTCGTGCAGTTCGCGCAGCAGCGGCAGTGGGTCCATCACCAGGAAGCCCGAGCGGCGTTGGTGGTCTTCCAGTTCCGAGATCCGCAACAACCCGCGAAAGCGCGCCATCAGCGTGTCGGTTTCCGCGATGGCGTCGTCCAGCTGCACCGCGTGGGCCGAGTCGTCTTCGGCTTGTTGCTTGATGCGATAGAGCTGCGCGCGCAAGCGGGTGAGCGGGGTGCGCAGGTCGTGGGCGATGTTGTCGCACACGCCTTTGACCTCGTTCATCAGCTTCTCGATGCGGTCGAGCATGGCGTTGACGATGGCGGCGAGCATGTCCAGTTCGTCACGCCGATTCGACAGCGGCAGGCGATGGGTGAGGTCGCCGGCGACGATGGCCTCGGCGCTGGCCTGGATCCCGCGAATCCGTCGCAATGGGCGGCGGCGCAGCAAATGCCAGCCGGCGGCGCCGGGGATGATGGTCAGCGACACCGCCCACAGCAGCGCGTGCCAGATGATCCGGGTTACGCCGAACAGCGAACCGTTGGCGCGCACCAGCACCAGCCAGCGGCCATCGGCGGTGTGGGTGACCACGGCGTCGCAGCTGTCTTTGGGCAGTTTCGGGTCGTCGGAGTCGACGCAATTGGCCAGGGCGTGGATCTTGCCGTCCAGGGGCAAGTCGTGCGGTATCGCCTGGATCGGTCCGTTCAATGGGCGAAATTGCTCATCGAACAGGCCATAGGCGTCCACGCCCTTCATGTCGAAGGTCATGCTGGTGGTCAGGGCTTCCAACAGTTCTTCGCCGTCGAACCGCTGGAACAGGTGCTGGCGCTGCATCAGCGAATGGCGCGAGAGGTCGCTGAGGTAACCGGACACCTCGTAATACAGCACCCCCATGAGGATGCAGCTCCAGGCCACGAACAGTGAACTGTACAGCGCCAGCAAGCGGCTGCTGGAGGAACGCCAGCCCTTAGAGGGGTTCAGCAATGACATACCCGGAACCTCGTACCGTGCGGATCAGCGGCGTGAGGCCCGGTGGATCGATCTTCTTGCGCAGGCGACCGATGTGGACATCGATCAGGTTGGTCCCGGGGTCGAAGTGATAACCCCAGACTTCCTCGAAGATCATCATCCGCGACAGGATCTGCCCGGTGTTGCGCATCAGGAATTCCAGCAGTTTGTATTCAGTGGGCAGCAGGCTCAGCGGCTGCTCGGCGCGGCTGGCTTCACGGCTGATCAGGTTCAGCTCAAGGTCGGCCACGCGCAGGGCGGTTTCGAATTCCTTGACCGTGCTTTTGCGCCGCAGCAGCACTTCGACGCGGGCGGCCATTTCATCGGAGGCGAACGGTTTGGTCAGGTAGTCATCCCCACCGGCGCGCAGGCCGCGCACCCGCTCGTCGACATCGGAGAGTGCGCTGATCATCAGGATCGGCGTCGACACGCCGATGGTGCGCAGGGTGGTGACGATGGCCAGGCCATCGAGTTCCGGCAACATACGGTCGAGGGTGATCAGATCGTAATCACCACTCACGGCGCGGACCAGGCCTTCGCGGCCGTTGTCCACCCAATCTACGTCCAGTCCATGGCTACTCAGCTCGGCGACGATCTCGCGGGCCGTTACGGCGTCATCCTCAATGGTCAAAATGCGGGTCATAGGATTACCTGGTGAGCGATTCACACTAGAAGTGTGGGCATTTTGCCAAGAAATGGCTGAACGCTTCCTAAATAAAACTTCATGTTGGCAAAACTGACACAGTTTTCATAAACCCCGCCTACTCCGATGTGCGGGCTTGCCTGCGATGAAGGCGTGTCAATCGGCGGCTACGGTGACGGATCCTCCGTCAGTCGTCGAAGCCCACCTGCTCATGAATCTCATCCACCTTCAACTCCAGGCGATACGCCACCGCAATGAACAGCGCCTGGCACAGGCACAACGTGGCGCTCAAGGAGCGGAAGGCAAACGACGAGCCTTCATTGACCAACAGCACTGCGTTCGCGCGCTTGGCCAGGGGCGACAGGTTGCTGTCAGTAATGATCAGGGTCTTGGCCTGGTGGTGCTGGGCGATACGCAGGCAGTGCTGGGTTTCTTTGCCGTAGGGCGTGAAGCTGATGGCGATCACCAGGTCATTGGCGCGCACGCTGCGCATCTGCTCGCGGTAGCTGCCGCCCAGGCCTGAGATCAGGTGGATGCGCTTGTTGGTGTGCTGCAGGTTGTAGACCAGGTAATCGGCCACTGCAAACGAACGGCGCACGCCAACCACGTAGATGTTGTCGGCGTTGACCACCAGGTCGACGGCTTTTTCGAACGCCGCGTCATCCAGTTCCAGGCCCAGGCGCTCGATGCCCGAAAGCGTGGCATTGACACACTCGCGCGCCAGGTCGCCGCCGCTGGCCTTCTGCGACTTGTTGGCGATCATGCTGCGGATGCGCTGCTGATAGTTCTGCACCGGCGTGGTCTTGTGGGTGTACGCCTCGCGAAACAGCGCCTGCATCTCACTGAACCCGCTGAAGCCGAAACGCTGGGAGAACCGCACGATGGCCGACGGATGCACTTCGCATTCGCGGGCGATGTCGCTGATGCGGTCGACCATGATCCGGTCGCTCTGCTGGCTCATGTAGCTGGCGATGCGCTTGAGCTGGCGTGGCAGGCTTTCGTATTCGTCGGTGATCAGCTGCAACAGGCGTTCGGCATTGATCGCAGGGCTGGCGAGAGTGTCTTGGGAAGCGGTCTCGGGCGTGGCCGGCTGATCGGTGCGGGACATGGGCAATCCTTCTGGCGGGTTCATCTGGTGCGCTGATGGTGGGTGCAAGTCTACAGGGTAGGCGCAAAAAAATACCCCGGCATGCGCCAGCGAGTGGGCGGCTGAAACGATGCACTGTCGCTGGCGTGCCCCTATGCTGACGTATTGGAAAAAATATTCTACCAAAAATAATTATGGAATAAATATTGATTGGGCTCGCTGAACGTTCTAGTCTGCTCCCACCAAGAGCGTGTGCCGTCGCCACGGCGGTACAACGCAGGCTGATAAAAATAACAGGAGCCAGCATGGGCCAGACTCGTTTTGCCAGTGGGCGTCAATTGGATCTGATTTGCCTCGGGCGCCTGGGCGTCGACCTCTATGCGCAGCAAGTCGGTGCGCGGCTTGAGGATGTGTCCAGCTTTGCCAAGTACCTCGGCGGTTCTTCCGCCAACATTGCCTTCGGCACCGCGCGCCTGGGCCTCAAGTCGGCGATGTTGAGCCGGGTAGGGGACGACCATATGGGCCGGTTCCTGACGGAATCCCTGGCCCGTGAAGGCTGCGATGTCAGCGGCATCAAGGTCGACCCGCAACGCCTTACCGCGCTGGTGCTGCTGGGCCTCAAGGACCGCGAAACCTTCCCCCTGGTGTTCTACCGCGAAAACTGCGCCGACATGGCCCTGCGCGCCGAAGACATCAGCGAAGCCTTTATCGCCTCGAGCAAGGCCCTGCTGATCACCGGCACGCATTTCTCCACCGACGCTGTGTACAAGGCCAGCGTCCAGGCCCTGGATTACGCGGCCAAACACAACGTCCAGCGCGTGCTCGACATCGACTACCGCCCGGTGCTGTGGGGCCTGGCGGGTAAGGCCGATGGCGAAACCCGGTTTGTCGCCGACCAGAGCGTCAGCCAGCACGTGCAGAGCATCCTGCCGCGCTTCGACCTGATCGTCGGTACTGAAGAAGAGTTCCTGATCGCCGGCGGCAGTGAAGATTTGCTCAGCGCCCTGCGCACCGTCCGTGAACTGACCCCGGCGACCCTGGTGGTCAAGCTCGGCCCGCAGGGCTGCACGGTGATCCACGGCGCGATCCCGGCCCGTTTGGACGAGGGGGCGATCTACCCCGGCGTGCGCGTTGAAGTGCTTAACGTGCTGGGCGCCGGCGATGCGTTCATGGCGGGCTTTCTCAGCGGCTGGCTGAACGATGCCAGCGACGCGCGATGCAGCCAGTTGGCCAATGCCTGCGGCGGCCTGGTGGTGTCGCGCCACGCCTGCGCACCGGCCATGCCGACGCCGGCCGAACTGGATTACCTGTTCAACAGCCCGGTGCCGATCACCCGTCCCGATCAAGACGTGACCCTGCAGCGCCTGCATCGGGTCACGGTGCCACGCAAGGCCTGGAAGCAACTGTTCGTGTTCGCCTTCGACCACCGCTGGCAATTGGTCGACCTGGCGCAACGCGGCGGCCAGGACCCGAGCCGCATCAGCACGATCAAGCAGCTGTTTATCCAGGCCGTCGAACGCGTGGAGAAGAAGCTGCGCGGGCAGGGCATCGAGGCCGATGTCGGTTTGCTCGCCGACCAGCGCTTCGGCCAGGACGCGCTCAACGCCGCCAGCGGTCGCGGCTGGTGGATCGCACGCCCGGTGGAGGTGCAGAACTCGCGGCCCCTGGCCTTCGAACACGGCCGCTCGATCGGCAGCAACCTGATCGCCTGGCCCCAGGAGCAAATCATCAAATGCCTGGTGCAATACCACCCCGATGACGAACCGCTGCTGCGTCTG
This sequence comes from Pseudomonas sp. GW704-F2, assembly GCF_059423025.1. Lineage (NCBI taxonomy): Bacteria > Pseudomonadati > Pseudomonadota > Gammaproteobacteria > Pseudomonadales > Pseudomonadaceae > Pseudomonas > Pseudomonas sp. GW704-F2. The sequence continues at coordinate 12,208 of NZ_JBWKXO010000013.1, forward strand.
GAACAGGAAGCGCAACTCAAGGCGGTGTACGAGGCTTCGCTGGTCAGCGGGCATGAACTGTTGCTGGAAGTCATCCCGCCCAAGGATCACCCCTCGACCTACCCCGATGTGCTCTACCGCAGCCTCAAGCGCCTGTACAACCTGGGTATCTACCCGGCGTGGTGGAAAATCGAGGCACAGTCGGCCGAGGACTGGACAAAACTCGACGAACTGATCGAGGAACGCGACCCGTACTGCCGCGGCGTGGTGCTGCTGGGCCTGAATGCCTCGGCCGAGTGCCTGGCCGAGGGCTTCCGCCAAGCCAGCCAGAGTCGTACCTGCCGTGGTTTTGCCGTGGGACGCACGATCTTCCAGGAGCCGAGTCGCGCGTGGATGGTGGGGGAGATTGATGACGAGACCCTGATCCGCCAAGTCCGGGCCACTTTCGAGCAATTGATCAGTGCCTGGTGCAGTGCCAGAGGCTGAACGTAGTTCTTAATTTGAAATGTAATCCAATGTGGGAGGGAGCTTGCTCCCGAAGGCGGTGGTGCAGTTACAGAAGTGTTGCCTGACACACTGCCATCGGGAGCAAGCTCCCTCCCACATAATGCAGATCTCAGTGATACCTGAAAATAATAAAGGTGCAGCCATGCCCGCAATCCGAATTGGCATCAACCCGATCTCCTGGAGCAACGACGACCTGCCGGCCCTGGGCGGCGAAACGCCCCTGAGCACGGCGTTGAGCGAAGGCAAGCAGATCGGCTACGAAGGTTTTGAACTCAACGGCAAATTCCCCAAGGACGCCAAGGGCGTCGCCGATGTGTTGCGCCCCTACGACCTGGCGCTGGTCTCCGGTTGGTACTCCAGCCGCCTGGCCCAGCGGTCGGTCGCGCAGGAAATCGAAGCCATCGCCGCTCACGTCGAGTTGCTCAAACACAATGGCGCCACGGTGTTGGTCTACGGCGAAGTGGCCGATTCGATCCAGGGCTCCCGCATCCGCCTGATCGAACGCCCGCGTTTCCACAGTGAGCAGGCCTGGCAGGACTACGCCGACAAGCTCACCGAACTGGCGCGCTTTACCCTGTCCCAGGGCGTGCGCCTGGCCTACCACCACCATATGGGCGCCTATGTCGAATCGCCGGAGGACATTGATCAACTGATGCGCCGCACCGGCCCCGAAGTCGGCCTGCTGTTCGATTCGGGCCATTGCTACATGGGTGGCGGTGAACCCCTCGACGTACTGCGCAAGCACATCGACCGCGTGTGCCATGTGCATTTCAAGGACGTGCGCAAAGCAGTGGTGCAACTGGCGCGCAACCAGATGTGGAGCTTCCCCGACTGCATCGTCAACGGCACCTTCACCGTGCCGGGTGACGGCGATATCGACTTTGCCGCGTTGCTCGATGTGCTGCTGGCCGCGCATTACCGAGGCTGGCTGGTGGTCGAAGCCGAGCAGGACCCGGCTGTCGCGCCGAGCTATATCTATGCGAAAAAAGGTTACGACACCTTGCGTGCGCTGCTGAACGAGAGGACGGGGCAATGAGCTTGCTGGTCAAGAGCAATAAGCGCGGGCAAACCATGGTCGCCCTCGAAGCGGGCCGCCTGGCCTACGTCGGCTTTGCCGCCTACCGCCTGAGCCTGGGCGAAACCCTGCCAGTCACCGCCGGCGACCAGGAGCTGTGCCTGGTGCTGCTCAGCGGCCGGGTGACGATCGAAGGCGACGGTTTTAGCTGGCAGAACCTCGGCGATCGTCAGTCGGTGTTTGAAGACAAATCGCCCTTTGCCGCTTACCTGCCGCCGGGCACCGACGCCCAGGTGACGGCATTGAGCGACGTGCAGCTCGCGGTCTGCGCCGCGCCTGGCGCGACGGGTTTCGCGCCACGCTTGATCCGCCCCGAACAGTGCAAGCGCAGCGTGCGCGGCAAAGGCGCCAACACCCGTTACGTGTGCGACATCCTGCCCGACAGCGAGCCCGCCCACTCCCTGCTGGTGGTGGAAGTCCGCACGCCGTCCGGGCATTCGTCGAGCTACCCGCCGCACAAGCACGACACCGACGACCTGCCGCACCAGAGCTTTCTCGAAGAAACCTATTACCACCAGGTCAACCCGCCCCAGGGCTTCGTGTTCCAGCGGGTGTACACCGACGATCGCAGCATCGATGAGGCCATGGCCGTGGAAAACAGCGACCTGGTGGTGGTGCCCAAGGGGTACCACCCGGTGAGCGTGCCGTATGGCTACGAGTCCTACTACCTCAACGTAATGGCCGGCCCCAAGCGCGCCTGGCATTTTCATAACGACCCGCAGCACAGCTGGCTGCTGGACCTTTAAGGGGCGCGACATGACCACCACTCGTTTGACCATGGCCCAGGCCCTGGTGAAATTTCTGGATAACCAATACATCGAAGTCGATGGTGTGCAGAGCAAGTTCGTGGCCGGGGTGTTCACCATTTTCGGCCACGGCAACGTGCTCGGCCTGGGCCAGGCGCTGGAGCAGGACAGCGGCGACCTGGTGGTGCATCAGGGCCGCAACGAGCAAGGCATGGCCCACGCTGCCATCGGTTTTGCCAAACAGCACCTGCGCCGCAAGATCTACGCGTGTACCGCGTCGGTCGGCCCGGGGGCGGCGAATATGCTGACCGCTGCCGCGACCGCCACGGCCAACCGCATTCCGTTGCTGCTATTGCCTGGCGATGTCTACGCCAGCCGCCAGCCCGACCCGGTGCTGCAACAGATCGAGCAGTTCCATGACCTGAGCATCAGCACCAACGACGCCTTCCGTTCGGTGAGCAAATACTGGGACCGCATCAACCGCCCCGAGCAATTGATGAGCGCGGCGATCCACGCCATGCGCGTGCTCACCGACCCGGCCGAAACCGGTGCCGTCACCCTGGCGCTGCCGCAGGACGTGCAAGCCGAGGCCTGGGATTACCCGGATTACTTCCTGCAAAAACGTGTCCATCGCCTCGACCGGCGCCCGCCCACCGAGGCGATGATCGGCGATGCCGTGGCGGCCTTCGAGGGCAAGCGCAAGCCGTTGATCATCTGCGGCGGCGGGGTCAAGTACTCCGGGGCGAATGCGGCCCTGCAGGCATTTGCCGAACGCTTCGCGATTCCCTTCGCCGAAACCCAGGCGGGCAAGAGTGCGGTGCTGTCCAGCCATCCGCTGAACGTCGGCGGGATCGGCGAAACCGGCTGCCTGGCCGCGAACCTGTTGGCCGCCGAGGCCGACCTGATCATCGGGATCGGCACGCGCTACACCGATTTCACCACGTCGTCGAAGTCGTTGTTCAAGCACGCCGAGGTGCGGTTCCTCAACCTCAACATCAGCTCCGGCGATGCGTTGAAACTCGATGGCGTGCAAGTGCTGGCGGATGCACGAGTCGCCCTTGATGCATTGGCCGCAGCGCTGGGCGATTATCGCGCCGGTTGGGGCGAGCAGGTGCGCGATGCCAGGGCGCAACTGGATGCTGAAGTCGACCGGGTGCATCAGTTGGAATACGCCGGCGACGACTTCGTCCCCGAGGTCGACGACCACCTCGACCGCGGCGTGCTACGCGAATTTATCGAGCTGACCGGTTCGTGCCTGACCCAAAGCCGGGTCCTCGGCGTGCTCAACCAGGTGCTGGCCGACGACGCGATCATCGTCGCCGCCGCCGGCAGCCTGCCCGGCGACCTGCAGCGCAGCTGGCGCAGCAAGGGCGTCAACACTTACCACGTCGAGTACGGTTATTCGTGCATGGGCTACGAGATCAACGCCGCCCTCGGCGTGAAACTCGCCGAGCCGACGCGCGAGGTCTATGCGCTGGTCGGTGATGGCTCCTACATGATGCTGCACTCGGAGCTGGCCACCTCGATCCAGGAGCGCCGCAAGATCAACGTGGTGCTGCTGGACAACATGGCTTTCGGTTGCATCAACAACCTGCAGATCGGCAACGGCATGGACAGCTTCGGCACCGAGTTCCGCTACCGCAACCCCGAGAGCGGCAAGCTCGACGGCGGCCTGGTGCCGGTGGATTTCGCCATGAGTGCGGCGGCCTACGGTTGCAAGACTTACAAGGTCAGCAGCGTCGAACAGCTCGAAGCGGCGCTGGCCGATGCGCGCACGCAAACGGTGTCGACGCTGATCGATATCAAGGTGCTGCCCAAGACCATGATCCACGGCTACCTGTCGTGGTGGCGGGTGGGTGTGGCGCAGGTCTCCACCAGCGAACGCACCAACGCGGCGGCGAAAAAACTCAATGAACAGCTGGCCAAGGCCCGGCAGTACTAATAACAAGAGGAGTGAATGTATGTCGTTGAAGCTGGGTGTTATCGGTACGGGCGCTATCGGCCGGGACCATATTCGTCGTTGCAGCCAGACCTTGCTCAACAGCCAGGTGGTGGCGGTGACCGACATCGACCTGGAGCAGGCCGCCAAGGTGGTGGCGGATCTGAAACTGGACGCCGAGGTGTATCCGGACGGCCATGCGCTGATCCGTTCGCCTCAGGTCGAAGCCATTCTCGTCACTTCCTGGGGCCCGAGCCATGAGGCATTCGTGCTCGCCGCCATCGAGGCGGGCAAACCGGTGTTCTGCGAAAAACCCCTGGCGGTCACCGCCGAAGGCTGTCGCAGGATCGTCGAGGCTGAAGTGGCGCACGGCAAGCGCCTGGTGCAAGTGGGCTTCATGCGCCCCTATGACGAAGGTTATCGCGCCCTCAAAGCGGTGATCGACAGCGGCCGGATCGGCGAGCCGCTGATGCTGCACTGCGCGCACCGCAACCCGCGGGTGGGCGAGAACTACAAGACCGACATGGCGATCACCGACACCCTGATCCACGAGCTGGATGTGTTGCGTTGGCTGCTCGACGACGACTATGTGTCGGTGCAAGTGGTGTTCCCGCGCAAGACCAGCAAGGCCCTGGCCCATCTGCGCGATCCGCAGATCGTGCTGCTGGAAACCGCCAAGGGCACGCGCATCGATGTGGAAGTGTTTGTGAACTGCCAGTACGGCTACGACATTCAGTGCGAAGTGGTGGGGGAGACCGGTATCGCCAAGCTGCCGGAGCCGTCGCAGGTGCAATTGCGCAGCGAGGCCAAGCTGTCCAATGCGATTCTGATGGACTGGAAAGACCGCTTTATCGGCGCCTATGACGTCGAGTTGCAGGCGTTCATCGACAGCGTGCGCGCCGGGCAAGTGGGCGGGCCGTCGGCGTGGGATGGGTTTGCAGCGGCGGTCGCGGCGGATGCATGTATCGAGGCCCAAGGCAGTGGGCAAATTGTCCAAGTCAGCCTGCCTGAGCGTCCGCGCTTCTACGGCTGACACGCGGTCAATGTGGGAGGGGGCTTGCCCCCTCCCACAGTTGGATTGGGTTTGCACTTCAATGAAGGAGTGAATGTATGCGAATTGGACTAGTCGGCTATGGCCACGGAGGGCGCTTCTTTCATGCGCCACTGATTGCAACCCTGCCCGGCGCTACTTTTGTTGGTGTGGTGACTCGTTCACCCGAGCGCCGTCAGCAATTGAGCACTGATCTTCCAGGGGTTAAAGCCTTTGACAGCATCGGCCAGATCGTCGAGGCCGGCGTTGACGCCCTGGTGATTTCCACCACGCTTAAAGGTCGCCCGGCGCTGGTGCTGGAGGCCATCGAGCACGGCGTCGCCGTGGTCAGCGATAAACCTTTCGCCGCCAACGCCGAGCAGGCCCGGGTGCTGATCACCGCGGCTGAACGCCAGGGCGTGTTGCTCAGCGTCTACCAGAACCGGCGCTGGGATTCGGATTTCCTGACCTTGCGCAAACTGATCGACGCCGGCGCCCTCGGCGCTGTCACCCGGTTTGAATCCCGCGTCGAGCGTTTCAGCCCGCAATCGGTGGGCAATGCCAGCGGCGGCGGCTGGCTGCGCGACCTGGGCAGCCATCTGGTGGATCAGGCGCTGCAACTGTTCGGCCCGGTGGATCGGGTTTTCGCGCAACTGCACTACAGCGCCGAACACCCCAGCATCGACCACGGCTTCTTTGTCTCCCTGACCCACGCCAACGGGGTGATTTCCCACCTGTGGGGCAACGCCTTGCAGAACAGCCCCGCACCGCGCTTGCGGGTCAGCGGCACCCTGGGTTGCTACACCGTCGACGGATTGGACGGCCAGGAAGACGCACTGATAGCCGGCAAGTCGCCCAAAACCGAGGGCGAGCACTGGGGCTCTGAGGAGCACCGCCGCTGGGGCTGGTTCGAACAAGGCCCCGAGCGCGAGCGTGTGCCGTCGGAAAAAGGCTGCTGGACCCAGTTCTATCGCCAGTGGCAGGCCGCCGTGCAAGGGCAGGGGCCGCTGCCGGTGGACGCCTACGAGGTGTTGGAAACCACAAGGATATTGGACGCCGCACGCCTGAGCGCCGAGCGCCAGCAAGTGGTTTCGACAAAAATAGAATAAAATTCTAAAACAGGTTGATATAGAAATTATTTTCCAATAAAGTCTTTTCCAGGTTGCATAAAGTACGTTCTGGACTCGATCCCGACGACTCAACAAAAACAAGATCAAAAACAACCAGGTACCGTCAGATGAAAATCTTCAACGCTGTACTGCGAGTTTTACGCCCAGCCCTTGCGCCACGCGGTCTGCCCCGCACCCGGCCGTTTTACTTCTCCTTCCTCAACGTGCTGTGCGTCGAAAACCAAGGCGCCCTGGTGTGCTGCATTCCGGGAGCACCGCTCGTCCGCCTGCCGTCATCCTCGCTCTGAAAAACGCAACGTCCAAAAAACCAACAAGAAAGTGGAGACAGACCGTTCATGAAGACCCCGATCCGTTTTACCGCGCTGGCGTTGTCCCTGCTGCTGGCCAGCGGTTTTGCCATGGCTGCCGATCTGAAGATCGGCGTGAGCATGTCGCAGTTCGATGACACCTACCTGACCAATGTGCGTGAATTCATGGACAAGCAAGCCAAGGCCTACCCCAAGGGCGATGGTGTGCAACTGCAGTTCGAAGACGCGCGCGCCGACGTGGTCAAGCAATTGAGCCAGGTCGAGAACTTCATCAGCCAGAAGGTCGACGCGATCATCGTCAACCCGGTGGACACGGCGTCCACGGCGCGGATCAGCAAGTCAGCGCTCGAAGCGGGTATTCCGCTGGTCTATGTCAACCGCCGACCTGACCAGAAAGACCTGCCCAAAGGCGTGGCGGCCGTGACCTCCGATGATGAAGAGGCCGGCAGGCTGCAAATGCAGTACATCGCCGAAAAACTGGGGGGCAAGGGCAAGGTGGTGATCCTGCTCGGTGACTTGGCGAACAACTCCACCACCAACCGGACCAAGGGCATCAAAGAAGTCCTGGCCAAGTACCCGCAGATCAAGATCGAGCAGGAACAGACCGGCATCTGGCTGCGTGACCGCGGGATGACCCTGGTCAACGACTGGTTGACCCAGGGCCGCGAATTCAATGCCGTGCTGGCCAACAACGATGAAATGGCGATTGGCGCGGCTATGGCGTTGAAGTCGGCCGGCACCAAGCCGGGCAGCGTCTTGATTGCGGGGGTCGATGGCACGCCGGACGGCTTGAATGCGATCACCAAGGGCGAAATGACCGTGTCGGTGTTCCAGGATGCCAAGGGCCAGGCAGTCGGCTCGGTGGAGGCGGCGCGCAAGATGGCGAAGAAGGAAGCGATCGAGCAGAACATTGTCATCCCGTTCAAGCTGATCACCCCGGACAACGTCAAAGACTTCAAGTAGCCCTTACATCACAACAATAAGCCGGCAGGGCGGTCGTGCCCGCCCTGTCGATGGAGTACCGCCCTATGCTTGCTCAAGCCACTGTCTCGCAGCCGCCCGGTATCCAGCCGTCGCTGCTGGAAGAACCGTACCTGCTGGAAATCCTCAACATCAGCAAAGGCTTTCCCGGTGTGGTGGCCCTGGCCGATGTACAACTGCGTGTGCGCCCAGGCTCGGTGCTGGCGCTGATGGGCGAGAACGGCGCGGGCAAGTCGACCCTGATGAAAATCATCGCCGGCATCTACCAGCCCGACACCGGGGAAATCCGCCTGCGCGGCAAGCCGATTGTGTTTGAGACGCCGCTGGCCGCGCAAAAGGCCGGGATCGCGATGATCCACCAGGAACTCAACCTGATGCCGCACATGAGCATCGCCGAGAATATCTGGATCGGCCGCGAGCAGCTCAACAGCCTGCGCATGGTCAACCACCGCGAAATGCACCGCTGCACCGCCCAATTGCTCGCCCGCCTGCGCATCAACCTCGACCCCGAGGAGCAGGTGGGCAACCTGAGCATCGCCGAGCGGCAGATGGTCGAGATTGCCAAGGCGGTGTCCTACGATTCCGACATCCTGATCATGGATGAGCCGACGTCCGCCATCACCGAGAAGGAAGTCGCCCACCTGTTTTCGATCATTGCCGACCTCAAGGCCCAGGGCAAAGGCATCGTCTACATCACGCACAAGATGAATGAAGTGTTCGCCATCGCCGATGAAGTGGCGGTGTTTCGCGACGGCCAGTACATCGGCCTGCAGCGCGCCGACAGCATGAACAGCGACAGCCTGATCTCGATGATGGTCGGCCGTGAACTGAGCCAGTTGTTCCCGGTGCGCGAAACGCCCATCGGCGAGTTGCTGCTGTCGGTGCGCGACCTGGGCCTGGACGGCGTGTTCAACAACGTCTCGTTCGACCTGCATGCCGGCGAGATCCTTGGCATCGCCGGGCTGATGGGCTCGGGCCGCACCAACGTGGCGGAAGCCCTTTTTGGCATCAGCCCAAGCACTCGCGGGCAGATAACCCTCGATGGCAAGGCGCTGCGTATCACCGACCCGCACATGGCCATCGACAAAGGCTTTGCGCTGTTGACCGAAGACCGCAAGCTCAGCGGGCTGTTCCCGTGCCTGTCGGTCCTGGAAAACATGGAAATGGCCGTGTTGCCGCATTACTCGGGCAACGGGTTTATCCAGCAGAAAGCCCTGCGTGCGCTGTGCGAAGACATGTGCAAGAAGCTGCGGGTGAAAACCCCGTCCCTGGAGCAATGCATCGACACCTTGTCCGGCGGCAATCAGCAGAAAGCCCTGCTGGCGCGCTGGCTGATGACCAACCCGCGCCTGCTGATCCTCGACGAGCCGACCCGTGGCATCGATGTCGGCGCCAAGGCCGAGATCTACCGTTTGATTGCGTTCCTCGCCAGCGAGGGCATGGCGGTGATCATGATTTCCTCGGAGCTGCCTGAAGTGCTGGGTATGAGCGACCGGGTGATGGTGATGCATGAAGGCGAACTGATGGGCACCCTGGACCGTGCAGACGCGACCCAGGAAAAAGTCATGCAGCTGGCCTCCGGTATGACCGCGGTCCACTGACGAACAGCCGCGCGGGCCTGCGGTTGGCCTGCGCCATAGAATAAAAAGGTGATTGGCTATGAACGCAATAACAGACAACAAGCCTGCCACGGCAGCGGTCAAGCACCGTCGGCGCTTGCCCACCGAGCTGAGCATCTTCCTGGTGCTGATCGGCATCGGCCTGGTGTTTGAGCTGTTTGGCTGGATCGTGCGAGACCAGAGCTTCCTGATGAACTCCCAGCGTCTGGTGCTGATGATCCTGCAAGTGTCGATCATCGGCCTGCTGGCCATCGGTGTGACCCAGGTGATCATCACCACCGGGATCGACTTGTCTTCCGGCTCGGTCTTGGCGTTATCGGCGATGATCGCTGCCAGTCTTGCGCAAACATCTGATTTTTCCCGTGCGGTGTTTCCGTCCCTGACCGACCTGCCGGTGTGGATTCCGGTGGTGGCGGGGCTCGGCGTGGGGCTGCTGGCGGGCGCGATCAACGGCAGTATTATCGCGGTGACCGGTATCCCGCCGTTTATCGCAACGCTGGGGATGATGGTGTCGGCCCGTGGCCTGGCGCGTTACTACACCGAAGGCCAGCCGGTGAGCATGCTCTCGGATTCCTACACGGCCATCGGGCATGGCGCGATGCCGGTGATCATCTTTCTGGTGGTGGCGGTGATCTTCCATATCGCCCTGCGCTACACCAAGTACGGTAAGTACACCTACGCCATCGGCGGCAATATGCAGGCGGCGCGCACCTCGGGGATCAACGTCAAGCGCCACCTGATCATCGTCTACAGCATCGCCGGGCTCCTCGCTGGCCTGGCCGGTGTGGTGGCCTCGGCGCGTGCCGCCACCGGCCAGGCCGGCATGGGCATGTCCTACGAACTGGATGCGATTGCCGCCGCGGTGATCGGCGGCACCAGCCTGGCCGGCGGAGTAGGGCGCATCACCGGCACCGTGATCGGCGCGCTGATCCTTGGGGTGATGGCCAGCGGGTTTACCTTTGTCGGGGTCGACGCGTATATCCAGGACATCATCAAGGGCCTGATTATCGTGGCGGCGGTGGTGATCGACCAATATCGCAACAAGCGCAAGCTAAAACGCTGACGCAGTGCAAAATGTGGGAGGGGCTTGCCTCCTCCCACATTCAGACCTGCATTCGTCAGATCCAACCGTTTGTCTTCTATATAGCTCCACAACACTGAATTTCTTGCTATAAACACACTCCGATGACCATTCGCCAAGCCCGTCCTGGTGCCTTTGGGGGTTATCTTGGAAAAAATGCCTGTCTTTTCAGTTGCTGCGCCCTCAAGTCGGCCTTAGACTGCCGCCCCTCGTAAATTGAGTGCCGGGTGGCGCTTGGAATGGATGGCGCCTTTCCGAGACCTGCAGAGGTTGACCGGAACGCTCCCTTATTCGCCTTAATGCACGTATTTTTTATAGAGAAATCAATGACAAAGGAAAAGTTGCTGGCCATGCCGGCGGATGACTACATGAATGCCGAACAGCACGCTTTTTTCGAGCAGTTGCTGCAAGACATGAAAGTGGAACACCACGAGCGCATTGAACAGAACCGCATCGCCATTGAGAGCCTGGACACCCCGGCCGACCCGGCGGATGCCGCCTCCGTGGAAGAAGAGCGCACCTGGTTGGTGAATGCCATTGATCGCGACCAGCGCATGCTGCCGCAACTGGAGCGCGCACTGGAGCGCATCAAGGAAGATTCCTTTGGCTGGTGCGATGACAGCGGCGAGCCTATCGGCCTCAAGCGCCTGCTGATCAGTCCGACCACCAAGTACTGCATCGAAGCGCAAGAGCGCCACGAGCAGATCGACAAGCACCAGCGTCAAGCCTGATGCGCTGAAGCTGGGGGGCGAGTACTGCGCTCCCCAGGGAAAATACCCGTTACGCCCGCTATATTGATCTGTTGCAAGCTCCCCCACTAAAGGCCCATGGATAATGGCCTGATAGTGGCGTTTAATGCAGAGACAATAATGACAAGCAGTGGGGTGACGAAGATGGCTGGAGACGGATCTCTGATGGGCGCAGCAGTGCCACCGCACGCGGTGGTGCGCGGGTTGCCCGGCTGGCTGACGCCGCTTTTGCAGAGCACCGCCGTGGTGCTGGTCCTGCTCGGCCTTGCGTTTGCCAGCCTGCCGATTTATCTCTGCCTGACACTGGCCTTGCTGGTGATCTGGCTGCCTCGTCTGAAAAAACGCACACCCAGCGCGGCGCCGTCCGAAGCGGTCGATGCGATTGGCGACTTGACCCGCGACCTGTCCTATACCACCAGCCATAACGCATTGTCGGCGGCCGGCGTGGCCTATTCGGTCAAGCAACTGGCTGCGCGCCTGCAGTCGCAGTTGAGCGCTGCCCAGCAGATCGTCAACAGCGCCGAAGTGATGATCGGCACCGAACAAGTCACCTCCCAACTCAGTCACCAGGCGCTGGGCGCCGCCAGCCAGGCGCATCAGCGCAGTACCGAGGGCCGCGAAGTGCTGGCCCAGTCGATCACCCGCATGCACCAACTCAGCCAGCGCGCGAATGCCAGCCGCGAGATGATTGAAGCCCTGAGCCAGCGCAGCGAGGAAATCCAGCGGGTGACCCTGGTGATCCAGTCCATCGCCAGCCAGACCAACCTGCTGGCCTTGAACGCCGCCATCGAAGCCGCGCGTGCCGGCGAGCATGGGCGCGGGTTTGCCGTGGTGGCCGATGAAGTCCGCGGGCTGGCCGGCCGTACCGCCACCGCCACCGAGGAAGTCGGGGTGATGGTGGCCGATATCCAGCAACGCACCGGCCAGGTGGTGGAGCAGATTCGCCAACTGTCGGCGGACCTGCACACCGGCGTGGAGCAGGTGGAACACGCCGGTGAGCAACTGCAGAACATCGCCAGTCTGGCCGCGGATGTCGAAGGGCAGGTCAACGAAATCGCCCAAGGCACCGAGACCAATCGGGCGCAACTCGACAGCCTGTTCCATGCCGTGGAGCAAATGCGCAGCGACCTGACGGTGAGCGACGAGCAAACCCGTCAACTGGCCGATGCCGCCGTGCAAATGGAAGGGCAGGCCGAAACCATCAGCGAACGCCTGGCCGCCGTCGGGCTGGATGACTATCACCAGCGCGTCTACGACCTCGCCCGCGAAGGCGCGAGCCGCATCGCCGAACAGTTCGAGGCCGATGTGCTGCAAAACCGTGTCAGCCTGGAGGATCTGTTCGACCGCAACTACGCGGCGATCCCCAACACCCACCCCAGCAAGTACCACACGCGTTTTGACAGCTACACCGATCAGGTGTTGCCGGCGATTCAAGAGGCGCTGCTGCCACGACACGAAGGTTTGGTATTTGCCATCGCCTGTACGCAACAGGGGTATGTGCCGACACACAACAAAGCGTTTTCCCAACCCTTGACCGGCGATGTACAGGTGGATGCGTTACAGAATCGCACCAAGCGCAAGTTCGACGACCGTACCGGGATTCGCTGTGGCAGCCATCAGCAAGCGGTACTGTTGCAGACTTACACCCGCGATACCGGTGAGTTGATGCACGACTTGTCGGTGCCGATCATGGTCAAGGGCCAGCATTGGGGCGGGTTGCGCCTGGGCTATAAACCCGAAGGCACGAACGCCAGGCACTAGAGATTGTTGCTGTTTGCGCAATAGAGCTATCCAGGGGATAGCTTTTTCTGAGGGTAGGAAAAACGTAGCATGGTCGCCGTTGTTAGTTAGCTAACGATTGTTGCGGAGAAGCTCCATGCAAAACAAAGTCGATGTTGCTGTGATGATTGGCAGTGGCGTACCCGAAACCCTGCGTGCGTTGGGTCAGAAGGCTTGTTGGGTCGTGCTGCTCAACGGTGAGCAGCGTGGCACCGTCTTCGCCAGCCGTGATGAAGCGGAGGAGTGCAGGGCCGCCTGGCAAGCGCTGTTGCGCATGGAACAGTCAGACAGCCTGCATTGAGGGGCGTTATTGCGCTTGGTGCAGACGCTGGTTCAGTTCATCCACGGCCATCGCCCATTCAGCGTCTTCCCGAAGTTCTTCCTTGAGAAACTGAGCCTGCTGGGGCGTCCAGAAGGGCGCGTCGATCAGCTTGACGTCGTCGGCCAAAGGATGGGCAGCGATAAACGCGTCGATGTCCTTCGGGGTGGAATCCAGGCCCAGTTGATCAAACAGGGTTTCAAGGGTTGGTACTGGCGCATCCATATCGTTCTCCATGCCGGTTTTTGGGGGGGTATGCATCGGAGGCTTGTCGCGCAGTAGAGTTCTATCGGATTCTCAGGAGGTCAACGCCCCTGAGTCCACCGCTGTCTTGAGGGCCCTGGCGGCTTCTTTTGCCGCGACGGCGGCGGCGTCCGCGGTCTTGAACCAACGATCTTTTTCCACTTGGTGCATTGTGATCGTGGTCAAGGGAGGCTTGGCACGCATTACGATAACTGCTTGGAATTCTCCGTCTACTTCCTTGGCTTCGCCATGGATAAAAAATTCGCCAATATCAAATTCCGTCACGTATAACCTTCCCTTCAAGGTAACTGCACTGATGAAACCTGACCCGCACGGGGCAAACTTCAATGGACGGGCCAGTATGGCAGTTGTTGAGGGGCGACGGCGCGGTAAAGTCATCCAGGTGACGAAACGATCCCGCCGTGCGGGGCGTGCAGGGCGGCCTCGAGGGTTTTTGCCAGTTCGCAGGCGCGGATATGATTGCTGCGAAAGCCTTTGATCCTGCCGCTGGTGACTTCCAGAATATGAAAGAAGTTGCGCCCGGCCGGTACAACTTGATAAAGCACGGAGTTTGAGTACCCATCATGGCTGTGCAAGCAGTAGTATTGGCGCTCGTCTTGATAGGATGAGTGAGTGCTGGAAGACGTAGCGTTGTGTTGACGTCGTTGCATGGTCAGCTCCTGTCGATCGATCTGGTTGGCCCGCCAGCAGCGGAACGGGTGGTTTTGACCCGTGTTGCTGTTTTAATATTGTCGTCGGCGATCGGTACTCGGTTCCATTCCAGGTGTTTTGTTTTGTGCAGGTTGTCGGAAACTGCGCTTTTTAATTGGGTTATTCTCTGAAGCTGGTCGACCCGTCTTCTCGGGCTGTTAAACCTGTGATTTGCTGTGAAGATCGATGGCCTGCATAAGGCTCGTCGTGTATGCCTGTATTAGTCTTACGGCACCGCAGGGGCGTTTTTTCAGGGTTTTTAATCAATGCGTTGTGTCAGCGTGCCGGTATGGCCGCTTTTTTGTGCTGCCCGTTACGGCGGACAGTGCTTTTTTTGATCTGGGGGCGTTTCCTTGGCAGTCAGTAATCTGGATATGCACGCGTTATTCGTGCTGGGTGATTTGCGCGCAAAGTTGGTCAAGCAGTTTCAATCCCGTTTTGTTTACATCACTGAACAGACACCGGAAGGCATCTATATCGCCGAGATCGATACTGAATCGGCATTGGTCGTGGATGACAAACAACGCCTTGAACTCAAGGTCGGTGATCATTTTCGTGCCGCGGTATTGCCCAGTCGCGAAGGTGGCAAGTTTGAATTGAAGTTCCGCGATATCAAGTTGACGGTGTATGGCTTGGGCGACTATGCCTTTGTTTCCTCGGCCGAAGGCCAGGGCATTGTGTTCAAGGAAGGTCACAGCGTGATGCTGGTGTTTGCCGCCAACGAACAATTGCAGGAAGGCTTGACCAAAACCCTCAAGGCCGTGACCGGCAAGGCCGCCAAGTGGCGCAAGGGTGAACTGGTGACCTTCAAGGCCAGCGAATAACCCGCTCGTACAGCAAACAGCCTTTATCTCCCGGAACCTCTACTACAGTTGAGTTGACTTAACTATTCAGAGGCTTCGCGCAGTGGCGGCCAAGCCGTCTGTTATTGCAGCGAACACGTGAGGTGCAAAGGCATGAAAGGATTGAGATCCCTGTTGGCGGCGTCCCTGGCGAGCCTGAGTCTGTCGGTGGCTTCGTTGCCGGTTTCGGCTGCACAGGCGCCTGTGCATTTCGCCGACCTGAACTGGGAAAGCGGCAGTCTGATCACCGAAGTGCTGCGCTATATCGTCGAGAAGGGCTATGACCTGCCCACCGACACCTTGCCCGGCACCACCATCACCCTGGAAACCGCCCTGGCGAAGAATGACATCCAGGTGATCGGCGAAGAATGGGCAGGCCGCAGTCCGGTGTGGGTCAAGGCCGAGGCCGAAGGCAAGGTGGCCGGGGTGGGCGATACGGTCAAGGGCGCCACCGAAGGCTGGTGGGTGCCGGAGTACGTGGTTAAGGGCGACCCTGCCAAAGGCCTTAAGCCCCTGGCGCCAGACCTCAAAAGTGTCGCGGACCTGGCGCGTTACAAGGACGTGTTCAAGGACCCCGAATCCCCAGGCAAAGGGCGCTTTCTCAACAGCCCCATTGGCTGGACCTCGGAAGTGGTCAACAAGCAGAAACTCAAGGCCTACGGCCTGGACGACAGCTATGTGAACTTCCGCAGTGGCTCGGGGGCGGCGTTGGATGCCGAGATAACTTCCTCGATTCGTCGCGGTAAGCCAGTGCTGTTCTATTACTGGTCGCCGACGCCCTTGATGGGGCGCTACAAATTGATCCAGCTGGAAGAGCCGGCGTTCGATGCCGAGGCGTGGAAGACGCTGACGGATGCGGACAATCCCGATCCGAAGCCGACACGGTCTTTGGCGTCCAAGTTGAGTATCGGCGTGTCCACGCCGTTCCAGAAAGAACATCCGCAGATTGTCGGGTTCTTCGAGAAAGTCGAGTTCCCGATCGAGCCGCTGAACAAAGCCTTGGCGACCATGAGCGAGAATCACACCGCGCCACGGGACGTCGCGCTGGCGTTTCTCAAGGCGCATCCTGATGTGTGGAAGGCCTGGTTGACGGAGGATGTGGCGCAGAAGGTTGAAGCCAGCCTGAAATAGCGTCCCATCCTGCGGCAGAACGCGGGGCAAGAATGTGGAAGCGGGCTTGTCAGCGTGTGCCCGCTTTCACATTGGCTAGCATTCCAGGCTCAGAAGCGGGTTTGCACCGCCACTTCAAACGTGCGCGGCGACCCCAGGTAATACGCCGGCGACACATGGGCAAACTCGGCATACACCTCGTTGGTCAGGTTGCGCACGCGGCCGGTCACCGAGGTGTGGGCGTCCACCTTGTAGCGCAGGAATGTGCCGAACAGGGTGTAGGCCGGCACTTTCTGGGTGTTGGCGTTATCCGCATACACCTGGGCCACATACCGCGCATCCACGCCGCCTTGCCAATCCTCGGAAAAATCATAGGTCAGCCACAGGTTGCCGACGCGCTTGGGCACATTGGTCGGCGTATTGCCCTTGCGCGAGACCACCGCGCCGCTGGCGATTTTTTCGTTGAACTCGTCGTACTCGGCGTCCACCCAGGCGAAGTTGCCTTCGGCGAGTAGTCGCGGCGTGATGCGCAACGAACTGGCCAACTCAATGCCCTTGGACGACTGTGCGCCTACCGGGATGCTGTTGGTGGGGTCCAGCGGGTCGGTGACGGCAAAGTCCTTGCGCTCGATTTTGTAAGCCGCGACGGTGGCCGAACCGCGACCGTCCAGGTAATCGAATTTACTGCCCACCTCCCACTGTTTGCCGGTCGATACGTCGAATACCTGGGTGGTGGTACTCGGCTGTTCGGCGGCCGTGCTGTATTGCACGTACACATTGGCCGTCGGGATGAACTGGTAGGTCAGGCCCGCGCGCCCGGTCACCGGCTCCCAACTGCGCGTGAAGTGCCGTGGACTGCTGGCGGTTATCGCGCCATGGTTGGTGACATCCAGGTCGATGGCGTCGTAGCGCAGGCCCGTCAGCAATGTCAGTTTATCGGTCAGGCCCAGGCGATTTTCCACGAACAGCGCTTTGGTGGTGACCTCGTTGGTCTTGTCGCTGATAAAGCCCGGTCGGGTGCCTGGGATGTCGTAAAAGTACCCCGGGTCGTAATGGTCAGGATCGACCGTGCTGTTGCCTGCGGCTCTCAGCGGGCTATTGGTCGTGCTGTTGACCTTGTATTCGAAGCCGCCGGACCAGGTGGTGGCGAGACCGAAGACGCGGTCGTCGTGGCGCAGCTCGAACTGGTTGCCATTCTGCTCACCCTGATGACGCACCTGGTACGCGGTCGAGCGGTTCACCGCGCTGTTGTCGGCGTTGTATTGGTAGGTCTCCAGGTTGCGGTAATCGCGCTGGCTCTCCAGGTGATACAGGGTGTTTTTCAGCGTGGTGCTGTCGTTGATCCGGTAGTCGATGATCGAACGCGCCCAGAGCGTGCGCTGTTCGTAACGGCCGTCGGCGACGTTGTAATTGTTGAAACGGTTGTGTTTATCGATCTTCAGCTCGCCGGCCTTGGGGTTCAGCACCGGCGTGCCCCAGTACGGGCTGTCTTCATGTTCGTCCTGGTATTCCAGGGCCAGGGTATGGGACAGGTTGGGGGTAAGGTCGCTGAGCAGGGAAAACGCTACGCTCCAGGCGTCGCGCTGGTCGCGGTCGATGTAGCTGTGGTTGGTGTTGCGGCTGACGTCCAGGCGTGCGTAATGCTGCACGTCGGCGCTGGGGTCGGTCAGCGCGTGGTTCAGGCCGAATGCCATGCCGGCGGTGTCGTAGCTGCCGTAGGTCAGTTGGCCTTCGGCGGCCTGTTCTTCGCGGGTGGCCAGCTTGGTCACGTAGTTCAGCGAACCGCCCACGGAGCCGGCGCCGTTGATCAAGGACGAGGGGCCGCCGACCAGTTCCACCCGATCATAGATCCACGCATCCACCGGCCGGGCCAGGCCGGTGGCGACGTTGATGCCGTTGAACATCTGGGTGATCTGGCTGCTGGTAAACCCACGATACGAGACAAAACCTCCAAACCCCGGCGGTGCGCTGGCGTTGACACCGGGCAAGGTATTGGCTGCATCCCGGAACGTCTTGGCGCCATGGCGCTCGATGTCATTGCGGTTGGCGATCGCCACCGAGGCGGGCGTTTCGCGCACGCTCAACCCCAGCCGCGACGCCACGCCGCTGGACTGGTCCAGGGCCAGGCCGGGTTCGTGGGAGGGTTCGCCATCGATGGTGGTCGGGGCCAGTTCGAGCGCCCAGGCACAGACTGGCAGGCAGCCGAACAGGCCTGCCAACAGAGGTAAATGTTTCATGCTTGAATCCTGAAAAACCTGCTTGAAAACAACGCACAGTCGCCCGTACTTCCTTACGGAAACGGTGTCAGTGCAGATCAGAAAGCGCGAGGATCAGGCGAGGGCGGGCGGCGCCCGTGGGTGGGCCGTGGGCCAGGTGAAGCGGGCAGGAATGTCAGCCGCCAGTACGATAGCCGGCGGCGGTGCGTGGGGTTGCGGCAACACCGCGACGTTGAGGCTGGAGTTCAGCGCCGGGCCCATGCCGCCGGTCGAGCACAGCGGGCAACCAAACGCCTTGGACAGCGTCGGCAGGCTTTCCTCGACGGGGGTGGACGGCTTGGGCGCCTGGGTGCGCGGGTCGACGGTACAGAACTGCCCGCCGATGCCGTTGAGCTGCATGCCCGCCATCTGCCCATGACCGATGCTGCACGCGAACACATTGAACAGGACGCTGCAGTAGAGCATCCAGGCAATGAGCGAGCGGTCGGCACGGGTGATTTTCATGGGGTGGCACTTTACCATCGGCCGCCGACGAAATGCCTGCAAAAAATCTCAGGGGGACTATCCTACTTCGCACAAATTCCGGGAGAGGCCGCCATGAGCTTTATCGTCGCACGATGGATCGTCGGTATTTTCACCTTTGTCAGCATGGTGCATTTGTACTGGGCCGCCGGTGGCAAGCTCGGCAGCCTCGCCGCCATTCCTCAACTTCCCGGCGAATTCGCCAGCGGCCCCCGCCTGGCGTTCAAGCCTTCGGCATTGGGCACCTTGCTGGTGGCGATGGGCCTGGTGGCAATTGCCTTGCTTGTTTGCCTGCGGGCCGGGCTGTATTTTTCGCCGGTGTCCCATGGCGCATTGCAATGGGGCATCAGCGCGATTGCCGTGATCATGTTTGCCAGGGCAATCGGCGATTCGGAGCTGGTGGGTTTTTTCAAAAAGGTCGGTGGTTCGCGGTTTGCACGGTGGGATACGTATTTTTATTCGCCGTTGTGCCTGTTGTTGGGCGCCGGGTTGTTGGTGGTGGCGTGGAGTTGATCGTCTGATCGCGCCGCGAGCTTTCATCCGCCTGCAGACCCGCCCCGTGGATTTGGGCGCTTACCGATAGGCGTTGATCCTGCCCACCCGCCAGGCAGCGACCGTTATCCGGATCGTAGTAGCGGTGGCGATGGTAGTGCAGCCCGCTTTCCCGGTCGAAGTATTGACCTTGGGAGCGCAGCGGGTTTTCGACTTTTTCGACGTCCAATCGCGTAGTCCGGCCATCGGCGCGGTAGTGCGCGGACCACACGATTTCGCCGTCGGGCGTGGTGAGTTCCTGCGCGGTGCCAAGGTGATCCAGTTGGTAGTGGAAAGGCGTGGTGTGCTGTGGGCCGAAGCCTTCCAGCAGGGCCAGTGGGCGGACACTGTCGGGTTCGTAGACGTAGCTGCGATGCCGTTGCGCGTGGTGCTCGGCGATCAGTCTGTCGCCTTGCCAGAAAAACTCGGTGGTCGTGCCGGCGACGGTTTTGCTGATGCGGCGACCAAACGGGTCGTAGCGGTAGTGGACGGTTTGGCCGTTGGGGCGGGTGAGGCCGATCAGACGCTGCTGGCAGTCGTAGCGGTATTCGGTAACGACAGAGTGGGCCTGGCCACGCCGTTCGCGGATGAGATTGCCAAAGGCGTCATAGTCGTAGTGGCGGCCATCCTGGAGCGTCAGACGGTTACCCGCTGGCGTGTAGGCGAAACGTTCCTGTGCGGCCTGGGAATGATCAGCGCGGACCAGGCGGTTTAGCGTGTCGTAGTGGTAGCGGTGCTCGCCTTTGCGGGTGTCGAGCAAGTACCTGAGGTTACCGGCTTTGTCGTAGCTGTACTGGCGGCGGTAGCGAGTGCCTTCGATATCGCAGATGCCATGGTTGAACAGGCGTGCATGCTCATCGTATTGGTAACTGCTGAGCAGTTTGCCTTGGGCGCGTTGGTGTTCTCGGCCGGCGTCGAACAGGTGAGACGTCAACAGCGCGCCATTGAGTTCAACGGTCGCAAGGTGGCCGCCCTTGTCATGGTTGAACCCTAGCTGGTTGTTGTCCGGCAGGCGCAGGTATTTGAGTCGGCCGCAGGCGTCGTAGCCATAACGGAGTGTGCCCCAGCCCTGGTGTTCGGCGATCAGGCGGTTTTGCGGGTCGTATTCGTAGGTAAGCGGGCGGTAGCCGTCGTCGACGCTGAGGAGGTTGCCCTGGCGGTCGTAGGTATATTCAATAATGCCGCCATCGGGCAGGGTTTTCCTGACCAACCGGCCGGCGTGGTCTCGCCGGTAGCGGGTGACGAGCTGACAGCCGTCGGTGCCGTGTGCGGTTTTTTCCAGCAGCTTACCGTTGAGGTCGTAGGCATAGGCGGTGCGTCGGCCGTCGAAGTCGATTTCCTGCTGGAGCAGGCCGTTGGGGTGATAGTCGAAGCGGTAGATTTCGCCGACTTCGTTTTCGATTTCGGCGAGCAACAATCGCACGTGGTCGTAGCGGTAGTTGACCTGGCTACCGTCCGCATTGATGCGGCGGCTGATCAGGGGCAGACCGTCGGTGTATTCGTAGCGAGTGACGTGCCCCAGTTCATCGCGTTCGGCGGTGATTCTTCCGTAGGGGTTGTAGCTGTATTCCCGCGTGCCACCGCCGGGCATGACCACACGAACCAATCGTCCGACACCGTCCCACTGGTACTGGGTCGCCACCCCATGCTTGTCCTCTTGCGCCACCCTCCGACCGAGATCGTCATAGCGATAGCGCTTCACACTGCCGTTTGGCCAGTGTTCTTCAAGCAACTGCCCACGCTCATTCCACCACCGCCGCAGGCAGCTATGGTCGGGAAACCAAACCCCGATCAGTTGGCCATACTGGTTGTAGCTATAGTCGGTAACGTTGCCATCGG
The DNA here is from genome assembly GCF_059423025.1 of Pseudomonas sp. GW704-F2. Taxonomy (NCBI): domain Bacteria; kingdom Pseudomonadati; phylum Pseudomonadota; class Gammaproteobacteria; order Pseudomonadales; family Pseudomonadaceae; genus Pseudomonas; species Pseudomonas sp. GW704-F2. The sequence goes on from NZ_JBWKXO010000013.1 coordinate 33,464, forward strand.
GGTCGGTCTGACGAATGACATTGCCTTGGTCGTTATGCGCGTAGTTCCAAACTGCCTGGCCACGACGTACAACTCTTAAGAATCCATTGTCATACTCGTAGGACGTTGGCTCATCTTCCCCCGGAAAAAACGCGACCAAGCATCCAGCGTCGTCGTACTGATACGCCGTTACCGCGCCGAGGGGGTCTTGCTCGACTGTCAGATGACCTTTGTCGTCATAGGATCTGAAATGCTTGGCGCCATCCGGACCCACCCGCTGCACCCGCCGTGCCCGAACATAGGTTTCCTGGCTCCCATCGGCGTTGTGAAGGGTCACGCTGCCGTCGTCCCCCCAGGCATACCGCGTGTCGATCTGCAAGAAACTCGCCCAATGCCGGACACATCGCGCCGCCTTGCCAGCCCGTTCCCAAGCCCAAAAGAAGCGCGCGCCGCCGGCTAACTGGCGTTCAAGGATCAAGTGTTGCTTGTCGTACCGATAGGTCTCGCTTTCCCCTACGGCATTGGTCGCCGAAACCAGTCTTCCAATGTCGTCATAGGTGTAGGAAACCACGGTCTGTTCGGTCATCCAATCCCCGGCCGCACCGCCCTCGGGCCGCTGAACCTGGTAATCGAGCGCCACCAAGTGGCCGCGCTCATAACGGAAAAATAGCGAGCGACCGACACTGTTGTCCAGGCGTTCAATGTGCCCCAACACATCGCGGACAATTCGCAGCCGGTTGCCGTAGGCATCGCTGATCGCGGTCAGCACACCGTGGCAGAAGTGGTAGAAGCGCGATGCCTGGCACAGCACCAGCTCATCCGACCGCGCCCCCAGGTAGATCGCGGCGTCGGCCTGGCGATTGCCGGTTGTCGGTCGCGTCTCGGTCGGCAAGGGCAGGGCGGTCGATCGGTGCTCATGGTCGATCCACACCGCCGAGGCGTCCGTCAGCGTCAGGCGATGCGCCAGCGAGTGGCTCCAGCCAACCCCCAATCCGCAGTCCACATCCACCGCACGGGGGTGATAGCACCGCGTCCATTCGAACGGCAGGAGCCCGTCCAGTGCGGCATCGGTCAGCCTCAGCGAATCCAGTGCGCCATACCCGGCGTTGACCTGCTGGGGATACTCGGCCCGGCGTTGATGCACGCCATCCAGCTCAGGTGTGATAAAGGCAATGTGGGAAGCGTTAGTCATCCGTGACGTCTCGGCAAAGGGTAAGACGTCGGAGTCTGCCGCTGAAAAAAGACGCTGGACGAACGGCTGGAAAAATCAGAAGGGGCTGACACGCCCAGGGAAAATCCCGCGAAAAAGCAATTGAAAGGGCTACCCAAAAAGTCGATCCGACCGATTGCGAGGCCGCCCGTCATTGTTCACGCAAATAAAACCACTCGTCTTGCTGCCCGGTTTCCAGATATCGGCCGGCGAGTTGAGCGCGCATTGTGGCGATCCTTCAATCCGTGCGATAAGGCAATTTAGTGGCCCCTTTGTAACAAAATTCTCGCCAGAATCGCTTTTATTTTCAGCTGGTTAGGTGAGGAAGCAAATGCGCAATGTAGGAATCATGCTGATCGCCTGTTCCCTGGCCGGCGGCGCGGCTGCCGTACAGGCACGGGAGTTGCGCGAGGGTGACAAGTACATGTGCAGTTGGGGCGCGGGTACGGCCGCCAGGGCACAGGAACTCAAGCTGTCGGGCGTTTCACTGTATGCCGCGCGGCAGAAGATCCAGACCATCAAGTTCAACAAGTCATGGATGCGGATGATGGCCATGGGCATCACCGAGCAGACCTATGACAGCCGTTCACGGCTCAAGCCCGAGGCGATTCGCCAGAGTTTCTATCAGGATTGTGTGCGCTACAAAGTGGCGCGCAAATAAGGCGCTTCTTGCTGGTTGAGCAGCGCGGTTTACAAATCCACGACAATCTCAGTGTTTCTATTTGCATACAATTGCCCCCGTCATTGAGGAGACTGGTATGCAAACGCTTTTTCCCGGGGCGACGTCGGATGATGTCGCCGCGCTGTTCCTGATCGCCGACGTTCGCTGCCAGAAGAGCAGGGCGCACTAAAATGATGACCCCTCCGGAGCCCCGGTCGCCCGACAGCTTGCGCTACTTCGCAGTCGCGGTGTTGTGTGTTGCGGTGTTGCTGGGGATCTATTTCGTACAACTCAATGCCAAAGTCGACCGCCAGCGTGAACAGACCGTCGAGTACCTGGCTCTCTGCAGGCAAGTGGAGCGCGTGGCCAGTGCCGCCTCGGCAAACAGGATTGAACTTAGCGATACGTGCAAACAGTTGAGCGGACAGTCATCGAAAAGTCTGACGCCGAAATCGATTGATAACCCTTCTTTATAAAGGGAAATAGTACTTAAAAGTCGCGATGGTATTTGCACCAAAAAGTGGCACTTATATACCTCTCTACCTTGATAAATGTGTGGTTATTGAAGGACTTACGATTGTTTTATTCCGACGAAAGGATTAAAACCATCTTGTTACGGAATTAGGCAATCGGTACTATAGCCGGGCGTTCACCTCCCACGGTTTATGCATTTTTTAAATCCCAAGTTTCCATCAGCTACTTGGGATTTTTTTTGCCTGGGATTTGTTGTCGGCATCAACAAGCACCGCGCGCATCCGACCATTGTGCTTGGCTTGGTACAGCAACATCGTCGATGTTCTCGACAAGCTCGAGCATCACACTGTTCCATCCAACTCGTTGGACGAGATTACCGATTTCGGTGGCGAGCAAGTCGATAACCTGCCTGAGCACATTCGAGTGAAGCGCCCCGACGCAGAATCTGCACAGGCCGCCGGACAGAGCGCGGAACTACAGGCGTCGCAGAAAGGATTTGACGATGTGCCGGGTGGTATCGGTAGTGTCCAGCTCGTCCATCGCACCGTAGGCGTGCCAGCGGCAATCGATGATTTCGTTGCACGGCCGTGCTTGCGCGATGTTCACCACCGACGCTTCGAACACATGGTGCAGCGTGTCGCGCGCCTTCAATTCCTGCAGGTACAGCAGTCCGTCGACGTTCAACCCGGTTTCTTCTTCCAGCTCCCGTTCGGCGGCGCCGACCGGGCGCTCATCGCGTTCGACCTTGCCGCCCGGCAACGCCCATTTCGATCTGGCTTTGCGCACGAAGAGGATATGCCCCTCGTGTTCGCAAATCACCGTTGCGCGTATTTTCATCGTCTGTGCCCCGCAGCGAGATGTCTGTCATAAAAGTGTAATGCAAATGTCATGCTGGATGGTGGTGGCGTATCTGCGTGAGGATATAGATACTGGTCGATTGACGACAACGCACGAGGGGAGCAGATGAAGACGGTACGTTGGGGCATGATCGGCTGTGGCAGCGTCACTGAGTTAAAGAGTGGACCTGCTTTCTACAAAGCGCCAGGTTCGGCCCTGGTGGCCGTGATGGGGCGCCGCGAAGAGGCTGTGCGCGATTATGCGGCACGCCACGGCATTGGCCGTTTCTATACCGACGCCCAGGCACTGATCAACGACCCTGAGGTGGACGCGGTGTACATCGCTACACCGCCCGACAGCCACCTCGAATACAGCCTGATGGTCGCGGCCGCCGGCAAGCACTGTTGTGTCGAAAAACCCATGGCGCTGAATGCCGAGCAGGGCGCATTGATGCAGCGCACCTTCGAACGTGCCGGGCTGCATTTGTTTGTGTCCTACTATCGCCGCTCGCTGCCGCGCTTCCAGCAAGTGCGCGACTGGTTGCGCGATGGGCGCATCGGCCAACTGCGTCACCTGACCTGGTCCCTGTGCAAGCCGCCAGCCATCGAAGACACCAGTGCCGCCAATTGGCGCACCGACCCGGCCATTGCCGGCGGCGGCTACTTTGCCGACCTGGCCAGCCACGGCTTTGATCTGTTCCAGTACCTGGCCGGCGACATTGTCGAGGTTGCCGGGTTTAGCGCGCGACAGGCCGGACAGTATGCGGCGGAAGACGCGGTGACCGCCTGCTGGACTTTCAGCTCCGGCGCGCTGGGCATGGGCTGCTGGAACTTTGTCGCGGACCGCCATGAAGATCGCGTCGAGCTGATCGGCACCCTGGGGCGGATCACGTTTGCGGTGTTCGACGACCAGCCGTTGCGGCTTGAAGGGGCGGTCGACGAAGTGCTGGAGGTGCCTTGCCACACGCATATCCAGTGGCACCATGTGCTGGGCATGAACGCCCATATTCGCGGCGAAGCCGAGCACCCCTCACTGGCGATCGAGGCATTGAAGACCGACCGGATTCTGGACAAGGTGCTGCAACGCAATCCCTATCATCCTGAGTAGTTTTCCTGGCGTCGGCGTTGCATTCACCACTTTCGCCGGACCCTGGCCTGCACTCACAATGCGGGCTTATTTTTTTCAAGGAACAGACGGATGAAATACAAGGCAGCCTGGCTGGCCGTGGGGTGGGTACTGGCAAGCATGGCGACGCAGGCGGCGCCACGCGAGCAACGGCCGGCGGGGGACTTTGATTTTTATGTGCTGTCGCTGTCGTGGTCGCCAACGTTCTGCCTGGCGCACCCGAACAACGAGCAATGCAGCGGCAAAGGCTACGGGTTTGTATTGCATGGCCTATGGCCGCAATACGCACGGGGTGGCTGGCCGGCGTCGTGCGATACGCAGTCGCGGCTGTCGGCGGATGAGCTGGCCAAAGGCGCGTTGATATTCCCGACGCAGGCACTGCTCAAGCATGAATGGTCCAAACATGGCACCTGCAGCGGCCTGGAAGCCACGCGTTACCTGCAGGCCACCGATGCGGCCTTGGCCACGGTGCAGATCCCGCAGCAATTGCAGCCATTCAACGTGCCGGGTCACCTGGAGGCACGGGAGATCGAGGCGCTCTTTCGCGAGAGTAACCCGGCCATGGGTAACCATGGCGTGGCGGTGATCTGCAAGGGCAAGGTGCTGTCCGAAGTGCGCGTGTGCCTGAGCAAGGAACTGCGTTTTGCCGGCTGCCCCAAGAGTGTGAAAACCCAGTGCCGAGACGGTGATATCCGCATTCCGGTTCAGCGCTGATCGAGCGCCTGGAGCGAGTGCAATGCGATGGCCGCCGGGGCCTCGGTTGACGTCGACACCCCGACGCGGCCCGCCAGGTAACGCGCTGGCGGCTGGCCCACGGCCTTGCGGAACATGGTGATAAAACCGCTGGCATTTTCATAGCCCAAGTCCAGGGCGACCCGCTGCACACTTTCGCCCCTGGCCAGTCGTTGCAACGACAGGATCACATGCAACTGCCGACGCCAGCGGCCGAAGCTCAGGCCAGACTCCTCCAGCAACAAGCGCGTCATGCTGCGCTCGCTCATGCCGATGCGCGCCGCCCATTGGCCGAGCGTGGCCTTGTCGCCGGGGTTGGCCAGCAGGCTGTCGGCCAGGCGACGCAGCCTCGGGTCCTGGGGCATCGGCAGGTGCAGGCCTTCGATGGGCGCCTGGGCCAGCTCGTCCAAAAGCGTGTCGATCAAACGCCCCTGCGCACTGTTCACGTCGTACAACTGCGGGAAGCTCACCGCCTTGCTGATCAACTCATGCAACAGGCCGGATACCGACAGGGTGCAGCATTGCGAGGGCAGGGCGCCGGCAGCCTCCGGGTCGATCAGCAGACAATACACCTCCGCTTCGCCGGCGCCACGCGCGGCGTGGGGCATGCCGCCGGGAATCCACAGCGCACACTGGCGCGGCACAATCCAGATGCCGGCCTCGATTTCGCAATGAATCACCCCACGCAGCGTGTACATCAACTGGCCTTTGCGGTGGGTGTGCTGAACGTGCTCCCAACGCTCGGACGTACTGGTCGCGCTCACGGCCACCACCGCACGCGGGACCAGATCGGCATCCTTGGCTAACGACGGATCATGCAGGTCCAGGCGATGGCGTTTCATGGTGAGCTCGCAGCTTGGCTGAATTGCGAAACATTCTGGCTATTCTGTGCAATGCCGTCCAGCTTCGTCAGCCTTATAGTGAGATTCCCTCTCATTAAGGAACTCTGCCATGCGACTCGACAGTTCAGCATTTCCCGTGGTGAAGATCATTTTTGATGCGCCGAATGAAGGCGGGTCGCAGGACAGCTTCGTGATGTTCGAAGGCCTGCTGGCACGTCAGCAATCTTTTGTGTTGCTGTATGAAAAAGCCTTGGACGAACTGAATCACGCGCATTCCTATGAAGAGCGCGAGCACGCCTCGCACTGGATGAAGACACACCGGCAGGCCCTGCGTGCGTATGTCAAAGGCATGATCCAGGTGGAGCCCTGCGCGGCCAAGCGCCGGGCACTCAAGCCGTTCGCCGCGACGTTTGGCAATGCCTGGGGTTATCCGCTGCTGATGGTGGCGTCCAATGACCAGGCGTGGGCGCTGGCGCGGGATGTGCTGGATGAGCAGGTGTCGGATGTGACGTATTTCTAAGCGATGCACCGCCTCCCGCCAGTGGGACTGCCGAGCGCATTGAAGTATCCTCCGCGCCCCGCTTACCACTGATTCAAAGAACGATGACAGGACAAGACATGCAGGCGCTGTTGGAGTCGATTCTCGACGAAGTTCGTCCACTGATCGGCCTCGGCAACGTCGCCGACTACATTCCCGCGCTGGCCGACGTACCCGCCGATCAACTGGGGATCGCCGTGTACGGCAACGACGGCGCAGCCTACTGCGCCGGGGATGCCGATACCCTGTTCTCGGTGCAGAGTATTTCCAAGGTGTTCAGCCTGGTGCAAGCCATCGACCACGGCGGCGAAACCATCTGGGAGCGCCTCGGCCACGAGCCCTCGGGGCAACCGTTCAACTCCCTGGTGCAGCTGGAATTCGAACGCGGCCGCCCGCGCAACCCCTTTATCAATGCCGGCGCGCTGGTGATCTGCGATATCAACCAGTCACGCTTTGCCGTGCCGATTCTGTCGATGCGCGACTTTGTGCGGCGCCTGTCGGGCAACCCGCAGATCCTGGTCAACAGCGTCGTCGCCGAATCGGAAGCACAACACGGCGCGCGCAACGCGGCCATGGCCTACCTGATGAAGTCGTTCGGCAACTTCCATAACGACGTCGACGCGGTGCTCCACAGCTACTTCAACTACTGCGCGTTGCAGATGAGCTGCCGGGACCTGGCCAGGGCGTTCAGTTTCCTGGCCAACGAGGGGGTGAGTGCCCACAGCGGCGAGCAGATCCTGACTGCGCGCCAGACCAAGCAGGTCAACTCGATCATGGCCACCAGCGGGCTGTATGACGAGGCGGGGAACTTCGCCTATCGCGTGGGTTTGCCGGGCAAGAGCGGGGTCGGCGGCGGCATTGTCGCGGTGGTTCCGGGGCAGTTCACGGTGTGCGTGTGGTCGCCGGAGTTGAACGCGGCGGGGAATTCGCTGGCGGGGATCAAGGCGTTGGAATTGTTGAGTGAGCGGATTGGGTGGTCGGTGTTTTGAGGCCGCTCCCGTGTGTGCAGGAAGCATCACGAATCCACATGTGGGAGGGGGCTTGCCCCCGATTACAGTGTGTCAGTCAATACAGCTGTGACTGATCTACCGCTATCGGGGGCAAGCCCCCTCCCACATTTTGGTTCGGTCTGCTATCGCCTATCAGGCAATCGCATCCCAGGCCCGATCGCCGTGCTCGTCTTTGATCCGAGTCGGCAGGCCCATCACGTCCAGCGCTTTCAGGAACGGCTCAGCCGGCAGTTCCTCGACGTTGGCCATGCGCTTCACATCCCACTCACCACGCGCTACCAGTAGCGCAGCGGCGACCGGCGGCACGCCGGCGGTGTAGGAGATGCCCTGGCTGTCGGTCTCGGCGTAGGCTTCTTCATGATCGGCCACGTTGTAGATGAACACCTCGCGCGGCTGGCCGTCCTTGGTGCCTTTGACCAGGTCGCCGATGCAGGTCTTGCCGGTGTAGCCGGGGGCGAGCGAAGACGGGTCGGGCAGCACGGCCTTGACCACTTTCAACGGCACCACTTGCAGGCCTTCGGCGGTGGTGACCGGCTTTTCGGAGAGCAGGCCGAGGCTGTTCAGCACGGTGAACACGTTGATGTAATGCTCGCCGAAGCTCATCCAGAAACGCACGTTGGGCACGTCGAGGTTTTTCGACAGCGAGTGAACTTCATCGTGGCCGGTCAGGTACAGGTTCTGCGAACCGACCACAGGTAGGTCGTCGGTACGTTTGACTTCGAACATGGTGTTGCTGGTCCACTGGCTGTTCTGCCAGCTCCACACCTGTCCGGTGAATTCGCGGAAGTTGATTTCCGGGTCGAAATTGGTGGCGAAGTATTTGCCATGGGAGCCGGCATTGACGTCGAGAATGTCGATCGAATCAATGCGGTCGAAATGCTGTTGCTGCGCCAGCGCGGCATACGCGTTGACGACACCCGGGTCGAAGCCCACGCCAAGGATGGCGGTGATGTTCTTCTGTTTGCACTCTTCCAGGTGGTTCCATTCGTAGTTGCCGTACCACGGCGGGGTCTCGCAGATTTTGCCCGGCTCTTCGTGGATGGCGGTGTCGAGGTAAGCCACGCCGGTATCGATGCAGGCACGCAGCACCGACATGTTGAGGAAGGCGGAGCCGACGTTGATGACGATCTGCGATTGTGTCTCGCGGATCAGGGCCTTGGTCGCTTCCACGTCCAGGGCGTTCAGCGCGAAGGCTTGGATGTCGGCGGGTACTTTGAGACTACCCTTGGCCTTGACGCTGTCGATGATGGCCTGGCATTTGGAGATGTTGCGCGACGCAATAGCAATACGACCGAGTTCGTCGTTGTGCTGCGCACACTTGTGGGCCACCACCTTGGCGACACCTCCTGCACCAATGATAAGAACGTTCTTTTTCAATTGCTTTATCTCTCCTTTATCCGCCAGCTTACGAAAGGCTGGACAGGTAGTCGTCGTAACCAAATTCACGAACCACCTCGACTGTACCGTCGAGTTGTTTCACTACGATGGACGGCATTTTCAGGCCGTTGAACCAGTTTTTCTTGACCATGGTGTAGCCCGCGGTGTCGATGAACGACAGCCGATCGCCGATGGCCAACGGACGATCAAATTGATACTCGCCGAAAATGTCCCCGGCCAGGCAGGATTTGCCGCACACCATGTAGGTGTGTTCACCCGTGCTCGGCGCCAGCTTGGCATTGAGGCGGTAGATCAGCAGGTCCAGCAGGTGGGCTTCGATGGAACTGTCGACCACGGCCAGGTGTTTGCCGTTGTACAGCGTGTCGAGCACGGTGACTTCCAGCGAGGCGCTGTTGGTGATCGCCGCTTCGCCGGGTTCCAGGTACACCTGCACGCCGTACTTCTCGGAGAACGCCTTCAAGCGCGCACAGAATGCGTCCACGGCATAGTCTTCACCGGTGAAATGGATACCGCCGCCGAGGCTGACCCACTCGACCTTGTGCAGCAGCGCGCCGAAGCGTTCTTCGATGGTGCCGAGCATCTTGTCGAACAGGCTGAAGTCGTCGTTTTCGCAGTTGTTGTGGAACATGAAACCGGAGATCTGCTCGATCACGCCTTCGATCTTCACCGGGTCCCATTCGCCCAGGCGGCTGAACGGACGCGCCGGGTCGGCCAGCAGGTAATCCGAACTGCTCACCTGCGGGTTGACGCGCAGGCCGCGGGTCTTGCCTTCGCTACGTTCGGCAAAACGCTGCAGTTGGCTGATGGAGTTGAAGATGATCTTGTCGCAGTTTTCCAGCATCTCTTCGATTTCATCGTCGGCCCAGGCCACGCTGTAGGCGTGCGCCTCGCCTTGGAATTTCTGGCGACCGAGCTTCAATTCATACAGCGACGACGACGTGGTGCCGTCCATGTATTGCTGCATCAGGTCAAACACCGACCAGGTGGCAAAGCACTTGAGCGCCAGCAACGCTTTGGCGCCGGACTGTTCGCGCACGTAAGCAATCTTCTGCATGTTGACCAGAAGTTTCTGTTTATCGATGAGGTAGTACGGCGTTTTGATCATTTTTGAGAGCCTGCGGCGGTGCCTGCCAAAAAAGGACACGCATTGTGCCCGCACTTGGAGCAGATCGAAAGGTTAGCGGGCGGATTTTGCGCGTCGGGTTTCCAAGCATAGCCCCGGAATATGACTCTCCAACGGCATGCATCGACCCAATGTGGGAGGGGGCTTGCCCCCGATAGCGTTGTGTCAGACGCCCGATAGGCCAGCTGATCCACCGCCATCGGGGGCAAGCCCCCTCCCACATTCGGATCGCGGTGTGTCCAGGGCGCTGACATCAAACCGTCATCTGTCCACCACGTTCCTGCCACATTGCGTCGCTAATGTCCTCGCCAATGAGATCGATCTCAAGCGAGTGACCATGACTGATTTGAAAGACGTTGCACGGCTGGCCGGGGTCTCCCGTGCCACCGCTGCCCGCACCTTTGCCTCTCCCGACCAAGTACGCCCGGCGACCCGCGAACAGGTGTTCGCCGCTGCCCGCGAGCTGGGTTTTCGGCCTAACTTGCTCGGCCGCCAACTGCGCCTGCAAACCACCAACCTGATCGGCGTGGTGGTGCCCAACCTGCTCAACCCGGTCTTCGCCGAGCAATTGCAGGCCATGGAGCGGGCGGCCCGTTTGCGCGGCTATAGCCTGTTGCTGGCAACCACCGACTACAACAGCGAGCGCGAAAGCATTGTGGTGGAAGAGTTGCTGCGCCAGCGCGTCGACGGTCTGGTGCTGACGGTGACGGATGCCGAAAGCAACAGCGTGCTGCACAGCCTGGCCACCGAGCAGACGCCGTTCGTGCTGGCCTACCACCAACCCAGCAACCCCGACTACAGCGCCGTGTCCGTCGACAACCGCGCCGGTATGGCCCTGGCGACGCGCTATTTGCTCGAAGCGGGGCACCGGCGCATCAGCATGGTCGCCGGCCCCGCGTTGCAGTCCGACCGCGCACGTCTGCGTTACGCCGGTTATTGCGATGGGATGAAAGAGCATGGCCTCCAACCTCGCGCGGTGATCGAAATGCCGGCCCACACCCAGGCCGAGTTCGCCGTCATTGCACCGTTTCTCAACGGCCCTGATGCACCGACCGCGCTGGTGTGTTCCAACGACTTCCTGGCGATCAGCCTGATCGCCGAGCTGCGCCGCAACGCCTGGAACGTACCCGAGCAACTGTCAGTGATGGGCTTCGACGGCATCGCCCTCGGCACCCAGATGCACCCGACGCTGTGCAGCGTGGTGCAGCCCATCGCCTTGCTTGCCAGCACCGTGATTGACCAGTTGCTGGCGCAGATCGCCGGCAACGCCCCGATTTCCCATTGCCTGCCTTGCCATATCCGGCCGGGTGAAAGCACTCAACCCCATGAGGAGACCCTTGATGCGCGTATTCAGTAAAACCCTGGCCGCCGTGCTGCTGTGCGGCATGGCCAGCCTGGCCCAGGCCGCCGACACGGCGATTTGCTACAACTGCCCGCCGGACTGGGCCGACTGGGGCACCCAGCTCAAGGCCATCGCCGCCAGCACTGGCGTGCAGGTGCCGCTGGACAACAAGAACTCCGGCCAGTCCCTGGCGCAGTTGGTGGCGGAGAAAGCCGCTCCGGTGGCCGACGTGGTGTATTACGGCGTGACCTTCGGCCTGCAGGCGCAAAAGGCCGAGGTGGTCGATGGCTACAAACCCAAAGGCTGGGAGCAGATTCCCGCCGGCTTGAAAGACCCGACCGGCCACTGGTTCGCGATCCACTCCGGCACCTTGGGCATCATGGTCAACGTCGATGCGCTGGGTGGCTTGCCGGTGCCGCAAAGCTGGGCCGACCTGCTCAAGCCTGAATACAAAGGCATGGTCGGCTACCTCGACCCGTCCAGCGCTTTCGTCGGCTACGTGTCGGCGGTGGCAATCAACCGCGCCCTGGGCGGCGACCTGGACAACTTCGCCCCGGCCATCGACTACTTCCAGAAACTGGCGAAAAACGCCCCCATCGTGCCCAAGCAAACCGCCTATGCGCGGGTGTTGTCCGGTGAGTTGCCGATCCTGGTGGACTACGACTTCAACGCCTACCGCGCACGCTACAAAGACAACGCCAACGTCGCGTTCGTGATTCCCCAGGAAGGCAGCATCAGCGTGCCCTACGTGATGAGCCTGGTGGCCAACGCACCGCACCGCGCCAATGGCGAAAAAGTGCTGGATTTCGTGCTGTCCGATGCCGGCCAGGCGCTGTGGGCGAAGGCTTACCTGCGCCCGATACGCCCGGTGCAGATGCCGACCGAAGTCGCCGCGCAGTTCCTGCCCGACAGCGATTACGCCCGCGCCGGCGTGGTGGACTACCAGAAAATGGCCGCCGTGCAGGAAGCCTTTGCCGCTCGTTACCTGAACGAGGTCAAGTAAGTGGCCGCATCGGCAAGACATACCGCCTGGGCCCTGGCCCCGGCCTTTGCGGTGCTGCTCGCGTTCTGGCTGTTGCCGCTGGCGCACCTGATGGTGCTCGGCGCCGAGAGCCGCGACAGCAACGGCAGCGGTTACTGGCAGGTCCTCAGCAGCGCGCAGTATCTAGGCAGCCTGGCGCAAACCTGTGCGCTTGCGGTGTTCGTCACACTCGTGGCGTTACTGATCGGCGGCATCAGCGGTGTATTCCTGGCGCGCCAGCAGTTTTTCGGGCGTTCGGCGCTGGTTGCGTTGCTGACGTTTCCGTTGGCATTCCCGGGTGTCGTGGTGGGCTTTTTGGTGATCCTGTTGGCCGGGCGCCAGGGCCTGCTGGCGTCCCTGGGCCTGCAGTTGGCCGGTGAGCGCTGGATCTTCGCTTACTCGCTGGCCGGGTTGTTTATCGGCTATCTGTACTTCTCGATCCCACGGGTGATCCTCACGGTGATGGCCGCCTGCGAAAGCCTCGACCGCAGCCTGGAAGAAGCCGCGCACTCGTTGGGCGCAGGGCATTGGCGCGTGGTGTGCGATGTGATCGTGCCGGGCCTGGCACCGGCGTTGGCGTCCTGCGGGGCGATCTGCTTTGCCACGTCCATGGGCGCCTTCGGTACGGCGTTCACCTTGGGCACGCGGCTGAACGTGACCCCGGTGGCGATCTACAACGTGTTCACCAACTACGCCAACTTTGCCGTCGCCGCGGCGCTTTCCGTGGTGTTGGGCGCGCTGACCTGGGCAGTGTTGCTGCTCACCCGGCGCTGGGTGAAAAACGCGGGGACGGTCCTGTGAAGCGCTCATCGCTGTTCGTGATGCAACTGCTGTTTACCCTGCTGGTGTGCGCCTTCATGTTGGTGCCGGTGTTGATGTCGTTGCTGGCCGGGCTCACGCGCAATTTCTTTGTGGGCCTGTCCAGCGGCCTGACCTTCGATTGGTTGATTCAGGTCTGGCAGGCCTATTCGCCGACGGTGTGGTTGTCGCTGCAACTGGCCCTAGCCTGCGCGGTGTGCGTCTGCGTGATCGGCGTGCCCGCGGCCTACGCCCTGGTGTGCATGAACAATCGCTTCAGTCGCGCCTTCGAGGAACTTATGGTGCTGCCGGTGGCGATGCCGGGGCTGGCCAGCGCGTTGGCCTTACTCTTGACCTACGGCCAGTTCGGCGCGTTTCGCAGCAGTTGGCTGTTCATTTTGGTCGGCCATGTGCTGTTCACCTTGCCGTTCCTGGTGCGCCCGGTGATGGCGGTGATGCAACGCCAGCAACTGCCGGTGCTGGAGGAAGCGGCGGCGAGCCTGGGGGCAGGTCCCATCAAGCGCTTTTTCAGCGTGGTGGTGCCCAACTGCCGGGCAGGCATTCTCGCCGGTGTGCTGATGGTGGTCACCTTGTCGCTGGGTGAATTCAACCTGACCTGGATGCTGCATACGCCCATGACCAAGACCCTGCCGGTGGGCCTGGCCGACAGCTACGCCTCGGCGCGCCTGGAAATCGCCAGCGCCTACACCCTTATCTTTTTGCTGATGATCGTGCCGCTGCTGATTGCGTTGCAGGCCATCAGTGCTCGTTTGTCCCGTGGAGAGCGTCGATGACCGCTATCACTATCCGCCTGCAAGGTTGCCGCAAGGCGTTCGCCGACGGCACCGTCGCCGTGCATGACTTGGACCTGACCGTCGAAGGCGGCGAAACCCTGGCCATCCTCGGCCCGTCCGGTTGCGGCAAAACCACGACGTTGCGCTTGATCGCCGGCCTGGAACGCCCGGACGTGGGCCAGGTGTTCTTTGGCGACCAGGAGGTCACGCGCCTGCCCATCGAGCGCCGCGATGTGGGCATGGTGTTCCAGAACTATGCGCTGTTTCCCAACCTGGATGTGGCCGGGAATATCGTCTATGGCCTGAAGATTCGCGGCGTGTCGCCAGCGGAGCGCAACAAGCGCTGCGAGGAACTGCTGGAACTGGTCGGTTTGCAACACCACGGCAAGCGCAGCATTCATGAACTGTCGGGTGGGCAACGCCAGCGCGTGGCCTTGGCCCGTGCGTTGGCGCCGCGCCCCAAGGTGCTGTTGCTGGACGAACCCCTGGCCGCCCTCGATGCGCAATTGCGTGAGCGCCTGCGCAGTGAGTTGAACCAACTGTTGCGCGGCCTCGGTATCACCTCGGTGTTTGTCACCCACGACCAGGGCGAAGCCATGGCCCTGGGGGATCGCATCCTGGTGATGGAACACGGCCGCGTCGCGCAACTGGCCAGCCCGCGGGACATCTACCAGAAACCGGCCAACGCCTTCGTCGCAGGCTTTGTCGGCAACCTGAATGCCTTCCAGGTCATTGAGCCGTCGCCCCATGGTTTGAAAGTCTGCGGCGGCGAATTGCCGTGGCATGCAGCGCAGTTGCCCGGCACCGTGTACTGCCGCCCCGAACACTTGCGGGTGATGGAACACGAAGGGCATCTGCACGGCCATCTGCTGGCGCAGTTTTTCCAGGGCGCGCAAAGCCGCCTGCTGGTGGATGTGGGCGGCCCGCAACCGTTGCTGGTCGACAGCAGCGACAACCAGCTGTACGCCGTCGGCGCGCCGATTGCCTTGGCCATCGCGCCGCACATGTTGTTCACCCTGAATGCGTGAGAGTTGCCTTGTGAACCGTCCGTTTCTTGTTGCGCAGATCAGCGATCTGCACCTTAAAGCCGGCCAGCGCCTGACTTACGGCGTGGTCGACACCTTGGGCGCGTTGCGCCGTGCCGTCGACCATCTGAACGCCAGCCACCCGCGTCCCGATATCGTGGTGATCAGCGGCGACCTGGTGGACTTCGGCCGCGCCGATGAATACGCCGTGCTGCACCCTGAACTGGCGCGCCTGCACATGCCTTGCTACCTGGTGCCCGGCAACCATGACACGCGCGGGCCGTTGCTGGATGCGTTCCGCGATCACACCTACTTGCCGAGTTCGGCGGCGGGCCCGTTGGATTGGGTGGTCGACGCCCACCCCCTGCGCCTGATCGGCCTCGATTCCACCATCCCCGGCGGCCATGGCGGCCAACTGCTGGACAGCCAGTTGCAGTGGCTCGACCAACAGTTGGCACTGCGTCCGCAAGTGCCGACCGTGCTGATCCTGCATCACCCGCCGTTTATCAGCGGCATCGGCCATATGGACCGCGAGCACTTTATCAATGCCGCCGCCCTCGAAACCGTCGTGGCGCGCCACCCGCAGGTGGAACGCTTGCTGTGCGGGCATTTGCACCGGTCGATGCAGCGGCGTTTCGGCGGCAGTTTGAGCTGTGTATGCCCTGGCACGTCGCATCAGATCGTGCTGGACCTGCAAGACGCCGCGCCGGCGCATTTCAACCTGGAACCGGCGGGTTACTTGTTGCATCGCTGGGATGCGCAACAGGGGTTGGTCAGCCACAACGGCGTATTCGGGGACTACCCGGGGCCATATCCGTTTTATGACGCTCATGGATTGATTGACTGAGGTTCTACGGAGGTTCACTTCACCCAACCAAGTAACTGAACGTTAGTTAACGCAACGGCCAACTCATGTGTGGCCGTGTGCTTCCTGCTGTCCATTTTTAGCGCCCGGAACTTGGATTCCGCGCCGGAGTTCGTCCTGATGAAAGCTACTTTGAATGTATTAAGCCTATTGACCGGCAGCCTGGGCATCGCCCTGAGCCCCCTGGCGTCGGCCGATTTCTTGAGCGACAGCAAAGCCAACTTGAGCATGCGCAACTTCTACTTCAACAACGACAACCGTGACGGCAGCGCCGCACCGTCGAAGACTGAAGAGTGGGGCCAGGCGTTCATACTCAATTACCAATCGGGCTTCACCGACGGCACCGTTGGCTTTGGCCTGGACGCGGTCGGCATGCTCGGCATGACCCTCGACAGCAGCGCCGGGCGCCATGTGGGCAGCTCGATGATCCCTACCGACGACGGCAAGGCCGTGGACAACTGGGCTCGCGGCGGCGCCACCGCCAAGGCACGCTTCGCCAAGACTGAAGCGCGCTACGGCTACCTGCGCCCGAACCTGCCGATCCTGGTGAGCAACGATGGCCGCCTGTTGCCGCAATCGTTCGAAGGCGGGCAGGTCACCAGCAAAGACATCGACAACCTGACCCTGATCGGCGGTCAGCTTCAACACACCACCGGGCGCGGCTCCAGCGACCGCAGCGGCCTGGCGGCGGCGGGCGGCACCCAGGAAAGCAATAAATTCACCTACGCCGGTGCCGACTACCAACTGACCAAGGACCTGATGGTCCAGTACTACTACGCCAACCTCGAAGACTATTACCAACAACACTTTGCCGGCTTGATTCATGTATTGCCGCTGGGCGACTACGGTTCGTTGAAAACCGACCTGCGTTACTTCAAGACCACCTCCGACGGCAAAAACAGCAGCGCCGCCGGGCGCGCCGAAGGCTACAAGTTCAGCGGCTATACCAAAAACGGCAGCGGTGAAATCGACAACAACACCTGGAGTGCGGCCTTCATCTACTCCCTGGGGTCTCACGCGATTACCGCCGGTTACCAGCAAGTGTCCGATGACAGCAACTTTGCCCAACTCAACCAGGGCGGCCTGGTGAACAAAGGGGAGGGCGGCTCCAGCCTGTACCTCTACACCGACCGGACGGTGCAAACCTTTATCCAGGCCGGCGAACGCACGGCCTTTGCGCAGTACGCCTATGACTTCGCGGCGTTGGGCGTGCCGGGCTTGAAGGCGTCGATGATGTATTTGAAAGGCGACCATATCCTCACCGCCAGCGGGAACAACGCCAGCGAGTGGGAACGGGATATCTCGTTGGATTATGTGGTGCAGAGCGGCACTTTCAAGAACGTCGGGTTCGGCTGGCGCAACGGTATGTCGCGCAGTGAGGTCGCGCGGGACCAGGATCAGAATCGGCTGTTCGTGAGCTATTCGATTCCATTGATGTAACAGCCTGTAGGAGCGAGTTTGCTCGCGAAGAACGCCAACGATCATGCGGGCTGCCTGACGGTACGCGGCGCACTTGGGTTTTTCGCGAGCAAGCTCGCTCCTACAAGGGTCAGGTGTTCAGGCGCCGCGAGCGCGGTATTAACATGAGTAAATCTTGTGATCATCAGGAATAAAATGAGTTTGTCTCACTATCGTCATCTGCCGACAATGGCTGCCATTACTACCTACAGTGGAGTTGTAAGTCATGGCAGTCGCTCATTCCCTCGGATTTCCGCGCATTGGACGCGATCGTGAACTGAAAAAAGCGCAGGAAGCGTTTTGGAAGGGCGAACTCGACGAAGCCGGCCTGCACGCTGTCGGCCGCGATTTACGCAAGGCGCATTGGGCCTTGCAAAAACAGGCTGGCATCGAGCTGTTGCCCGTCGGTGATTTTGCCTGGTACGACCAGGTACTCACCCATTCGCTGATGTTCGGTGTGATCCCTGAGCGTTTTCGCCCGGCCGATGGCAAAGCCACCTTGCAGACCTTGTTCGGCATGGCGCGTGGCGTCAGTGACAATTGCTGCGGCGGGGCGCACGCCCAGGAAATGACCAAATGGTTCGACACCAATTACCATTACCTGGTGCCTGAGTTCAGCGTCGACCAGCACTTCCACCTCGGCTGGGACCAGCTCTTCGACGAGGTCAAGGAGGCGCTTGACCTGGGGCACACCGTCAAACCCGTGGTGATCGGCCCGCTGACCTACCTGTGGCTGGGCAAGGCCAAGGGCGGTGATTTCGACAAACTCGAGCTGCTCGACCGCCTGCTGCCCCTGTACGGCCAGATCTTCCAGCGCCTGGCTGACCTGGGCGTGGAGTGGGTGCAGATCGACGAGCCGATTCTGGTACTCGACCTGCCGCAAGCCTGGAAAAACGCCTTCGAGCGTGCCTACAACCTGATCCAGCGTGACCCGCTGAAAAAGCTGGTCGCGACTTACTTCGGTGGCCTGGAAGAAAACCTCGGCCTGGCCGCCAACCTGCCGGTGGATGGCCTGCACATCGACCTGGTGCGCGCACCGGAGCAGTACCCGACCATTCTCGACCGCCTGCCGGCCTATAAGGTGTTGTCCCTTGGGGTCGTCAACGGGCGTAACGTCTGGCGTTGCGACCTGGACAATGCCCTGGCCACCTTGCGGCACGCCCATGAAAAATTGGGCGAGCGTCTGTGGGTGGCGCCGTCCTGCTCGTTGTTGCACAGCCCGGTCGACCTGGGCCGTGAAGACCAGCTCGATAACGAGTTGAAAAGCTGGCTGGCGTTCGCCGTACAGAAGTGCGCCGAAGTGGCCGTGCTGGCCCAGGCCGTCGACCAGCCCGACGCGCCGAACGTGCTCGCCGCGCTCGCCGAAAGCCGCGCCGTACAGGCGGCCCGTGCCGCATCGCCGCGCATTCATAAACCGGCGGTGCAAGCCCGCGTGGCGGCAATCACCGCTCAGGACAGCCAGCGCCAATCGCCGTTTGCCCAGCGCATCGAGACACAACGTGCCGGTCTCAAGTTGCCGCTGTTTCCGACCACCACCATCGGTTCGTTCCCACAAACCGCGTCGATCCGCCTGGCGCGTCAGTCCTACAAACAAGGCAAGTTGAGCGAAGCCGAATACGTCGAGGCGATGCACAGCGAGATTCGTCACGCCGTTGAGGTGCAGGAAAACCTCGGCCTGGACGTACTGGTGCATGGTGAAGCCGAGCGCAATGACATGGTCGAGTACTTCGCCGAGCAATTGGACGGCTACGCCTTCACCCGCTTCGGCTGGGTGCAGAGCTACGGTTCACGCTGTGTGAAACCGGCGGTGATTTTCGGCGACCTGAGCCGCCCGCAGGCGATGACCGTGGCGTGGATCCGCTACGCCCAAGGCCTCACCCGCAAGGTGATGAAAGGCATGCTGACCGGCCCGGTGACCATGCTGATGTGGTCCTTCCCGCGTGAAGACGTGAGCCGTGAAGTGCAGGCGCGTCAACTCGCCCTGGCGATCCGTGACGAAGTGGTCGACCTGGAAGCCGCCGGCATCCAGATCGTGCAGATCGATGAAGCCGCGTTCCGTGAAGGCTTGCCGTTGCGCCAGGCGCAGTGGCAGCACTATCTGGACTGGGCCACCGAAGTGTTCCGCCTGTGCGCCTGCGGCGTGCGTGACGAAACCCAGATCCATACGCACATGTGCTACAGCGAGTTCAACGATGTGATCGAGTCCATCGCGGCGATGGATGCCGACGTGATCACCATCGAAACCTCGCGCTCGGACATGGAACTGCTGGACGCGTTCGAAGCCTTCGCCTACCCGAACGACATCGGCCCGGGCGTCTATGACATCCACTCGCCACGGGTGCCGGACGCCTCGGAAATGGCCAACCTGCTGCGCAAGGCCGCCAAACGCATTCCGGCAGAACGCTTGTGGGTGAACCCCGACTGCGGCTTGAAAACGCGCGGCTGGCCGGAGACGGAAGCGGCCCTGATCCATATGGTCGCGGCGGCGCGGCAACTGCGCGCCGAACTGGCGTAACACGGCCTGACAAGGTGGGAGGGCGCTTGCGCCCTTTCACCGCAGGCGCAGTGACAGGTCACAGGTATTTAAGCCACGCCACATCCCGCCGCCGCGCCTTCAGCCCGGCAAACCAGCGCACCGGCCAATACAGCGCCATCGGCAAGAGCAGCGCGACCAGCCATACCGCGCCAACACCGTCGAAGCCGAAGTAGGCGCCATGGTTGAGGCCCAACAGCGCCACGCACGCGACATAGAGCATCTTCAGCACATACAGGTGCAACAGATAAAAGAACATCGGGGCTGCGCCGAATACCGCGAGCACGCCGATCCAGCGCCGCTGCCCCACGCGTTCAAGCGCCAGCAGCAATAACAGGCCAATGCCCAGCGTCAACGCGAGGAACAACAGCGACGGCGGATACTTGGTGACATTGAAAAAGCTCATCAACGTCAGCACGCCGCTGTCATACGCGTGCCACGGCTGCTCGCCATAGCCATTGGCCGCCCGCAACAACACGAATCCCAGCAATGCACCGAGCCCCGCCCGCAACAGGTAACGCTGGCGCAGGGCAGGCGCCATGGCCGTGGCAAACCATGGGCCCAGTCCGTAACCCAGCGCGATCACACCGATCCATGGCAACACCGGGTACGTGATGCGCAATCGCAGGTGATCGGACACCTCGACCCAACTACGCTCATGCAGGAGCGCCCACACAGTCTGCAGCGCTGTCCCTGGAGCGAAGTGCAGCGCGTCCAGCAGGTTATGCCCGGCCATGATCACCAGTGCCAAGCTGATCAGCAGCGGGCGCGGCAACCACAGCAGCGCGGCGAGGGCGATCATGCTCAGGCCAATCGCCCAGATCACCTGCAGGTAGATGACGCTGGGCGGCAGTTGGAAGGTCCAGGCAAAGTTGACCAGGCTGAACTCCAGCACGATCAAGAACAGCCCGCGCTTGAACAGAAAGGCCGACACATCGCCACGGCCCTGGTATTTTTGCCCGTACAACCAGGCGGACAGCCCGGTGAGCAACACAAACACCGGCGCACACAGGTGGGCGAGGGTACGGCTGATAAACAGCGCGGGCTCGGTGCTGTCGAGGCTCATCGGGTCGCTGACCTGACGGTGCAGCAGGAAGGTTTCGCGCACATGGTCCAGCAGCATGAACAGGATCACCAGGCCGCGCAGGGCGTCGATGGAAAGCAGGCGTTGGCGCACGGGAGCAGCGTCGGTCATGGGCGTGGATCACAAGGGCAGGATGGAAAACGAATGTTATCCTATAACGTATGCGCGCGCCGCTGCGCGAAGTCATCGAGAGCGAACAGGTTCGCGTCTGGCATCGGGAGAGGCTGATCATGAGCAAACCACACAACGACACCCCGCACGCCGTCGTCGATTTCTGGACGCAGGCCGGCCCCAAGCGTTGGTTCGCCAAGGACGCAGCGTTCGACGCGGCGTTTCGCGACACCTTCCACACCACCCATTTGCAAGCGGCGCGGCGTGAGCTGGAGGGCTGGCTGGACTCGGCGCAAGGTGCGCTGGCCTTGCTGATCCTGCTCGATCAGTACCCGCGCAACGCGTTTCGCGGCACGGCGCATATGTTTGCCACGGACCCGTTGGCGCGCTTGTATGCGCGGCGCATGGTGGATGCTGGGCTGGATCAATTGGTCGAACCGGCATTGCGTGCGTTTTGCTATCTGCCGTTTGAGCATTCCGAAGACGCGCAAGACCAGCAACGCTCCCTGCTCCTCAACCAGCAGTTGGATGCCAACACTTACCGTTGGGCCAAGGAACACGCGCGGATCATCGAACGGTTCGGGCGCTTTCCCCACCGCAATGAGGTGCTGGCCAGGACGACCACGGAGGCGGAACGGGCGTTTCTGGAGCAGGGCGGGTTTGCCGGTTGAGGCGCTATTCCGCCGGGGAATGCCCCCATAAAAACTGCGCATTGTCTTTATCGCCGCCGATCTCGTAGCGTGGGGTTTCACTCAAGGAGATCCACCATGAACCAAGCTGCGCTGCGCCTCTACGTTGATTCGCTGTTCACCAGCCCCTACGCGATGTCGGTGTTCGTCACCCTGCGCGAAAAAGGCCTGGCGTTCGACACCGTGCCCCTCGACCTCGACGCCGCGCAACACCAGACGGCGGGCTTTGCCCAACTGTCCGTGACCCAACGCGTGCCGACGCTGGTGGACGGCGATTTCTCCCTGTCGGAGTCCTCGGCGATCAGCGAATACCTCGACGAGGCCTACCCCGGAACGGCGGTGTACCCGGCCGACCCGAAGCAGCGGGCGCGGGCGCGGCAGGTCCAGGCGTGGTTGCGCAGCGATTTGCTGCCGATTCGCCAGGAGCGTTCGACGTTGGTGGTGTTCTATGGGCAGAAGATGCCGCCGTTGTCGCCATTGGCCGAAGCTGCCGCCCATCGCTTGATCGGTGCGGCGCAGGTGCTGTTGGCGGGGAATCCGGCGTACTTGTTCGGGGAGTGGTCAATTGCCGATGTGGACCTGGCGGTGATGCTCAACCGCCTGATCCTCAACGGCGACCCTGTGCCGGCCGACTTGGTGAGCTATGCGCAGCGCCAATGGCAGCGGCCATCGGTGCAGGAATGGGTCAATCTGCCAAGGCCCGCGCTTTAGGCCATTCCTGCGCGACGCGTCGGTCCAGCTCTTCCCAGTCCGCCATGCCCAGCACGCGGGTGGTGTTCAAACCGCGCAGGTAACCGAGCAATTGCTGGGCGATGGCGTAGGCCTGGTCCGGGTCGGCGGCCTCGTCCAGCAGCACATCTTCATAGACAACCAGGTAATCGGCGACCCGATCGCGAAAATCCGGCAATACGGCTTCGCGGATGCGGTCGAAGGTTTTCTGGTGGGGTTTCATAGCGTGGTCCTTATAGATTTTATGTAAGCACTATTGATTCAGATAATAGTCAGCATCAGAGATTGCAAGTTCTGTTTTTTCCACAAAGGCGGAAAATCTCCCCATCAAGACGCAGTTCAAGGAAATCGCGCGATGAGGACGTTTATTCAACTGGCTTTAATGACCCTGATGATGAGCACTGTGGTCATGATCAACCCGGTAATCGCCGATGAACTGCGTGCAGGCCATTTGCTGTCACTCGGCGCTAGCGTAGACTCGCTGCGGCACGAGCAGTCAGTGGGGGTGCTGTACAGCGAAAACACGGTCGACAACCTCAGCTACCTTGAACGCTACCACGCCACAGCCTTAAATGGCGCCAGAGATGCCCTTGATGGGCGCATCCGGGCGGCGTTCGTCAACAGTTCCGACCCGGAGTTGGCGATTGACTGGTTGATGAATTCGTTGCAAGGCACGTTTTTGTCGGTGACCGTTTACGACACGCTGGATGCGCTCGTGCAGGCTCACCCCGATGTGGTGGTGATGCTCGACACCCATAACCAACTGTTGACCCCGCGTAACGACCTGGTCGAAGCGCATTTTATCGCGCGCTTCTATGACGCGGACCTGCAGTACATCGCCAAGGCCGAAGGCTCGGTGCATAAGCAAGTGCCGTCGGTGTGGACGCATGACAAGGCGGCCCCGGAGATTGCCGCGCAGATCGAGCAGCAGCGCGATGTACAGCTCGATGCCTTGAAACAATTTGATGCGTCGCTCAAGGCATTAGTCCGAGCGGGTTGATGTGAACTTTTCCTTTTATATATTCAGGATTTCTATGCGCTCTTTTTTTGCCCCGGCCCTGGCTGTCGCTTCTTTGTTACTGGCCGGTTGTGTTTCCGCTCCGAATGCGCCGACATTGACCCTGCATACCGCCAAGACCCCCGAAGGTTATATGCAATGCGTGTTGCCCAAGCTTGAAAAACACAACCTCACCTCGACCGTGACGCAGAATTCGCGCCACGCCAAGGTGGTGTTGACCAGCAAGGTTGCCGCCGATGATGTACTGGAGGCCTACAAGAGCCAGGACGGCACCAAGGTGTTCCTGTATGAGCGCAAGCCGCTCGCGTCGACCATCACGCCGTCGCGCCTGGAATTGACGGCGCAAGAGTGCAAGTAACCGCAGGCCACCCCTAACTCGGTGGGCGCGAGGGTTGGCTCAAGGGGTTGCTTCGTGGCTGAAGCTGTCGACAACCTTGACCAACCCTTGAGCCGCCAATGCCACCAATTCAGCGCCTTTCTCCACGGTCGCCAGGGCCGGGTCCGAGCCCATGCGCCCGTCGGGGAAGCGCGCGCGGAAGTCCAACGCTTCACGGATCGGTCCGGTGTTGGCGATCTGCGGCGAATAATCGGCAGACTTGATCGACTCCGGATAAGCCCATTGCGTCACGGCAATTTCCGACGGCGTGGCATGGCTGCCGTGGCCGACCGGGAACTGCCGGTGAGCCAGCTCGTTGACGCCTTCCAGATCCCACCAGTTCACCAGCTTCAGCGCAAACCCGGCCGGTTGGCGGGCGAAGCTGGCGGCGGCATACAGCTCGGAAAACGCCGCTTCGATCGTGGCGATGTTGCCGCCATGGCCATTGAGAAACAGGATCTTCTCGAAACCATGCCCGGCCAGCGAACGCACCCAGTCGCCAATCGCGGCAATAAAGGTGGAAGGGCGCAGCGAAATGGTGCCGGGAAAACCCAGGTGGTGCTGGGCCATGCCGATATTGAAGGTCGGGCCGATCAGGATGTCTGCGTGTAGCTGCGCTTGGTGGGCGATGATTTCCGGGCACATCCAGTCGGTGCCCAGCAGGCCGGTGGGGCCGTGTTGCTCATTCGAGCCGATCGGGATCACCACCGTGCGGCTGCGCTCCAGAAACTGCCCGATCTCGATCCAGGTGGACTTATGTAGAAGCATGCGACGCTCTCTTTATCGGTGGGGACAGGCTAACCGCCACGGATTGTACGACTACTCGCCACCTGTTGGGGTTTGCAGTTGAGGTAGGTCGAAGACTTCAACCAGCGCTGGTCCGGGTACCACGAGAACATGAACTGCCCATCCTTGAGTTTGTCCACCACCTGGCGCGCCACCTGCGGACGCACCGCCGGGCAACCCTGGCTGCGGCCGATGCGGCCTTCGCGCTTGCTCCACAACGGGTTGACGTAGTCGGCGGCGTGAATCACCAGGGCACGGTCGCGCGCCTGATCATTGAAGCCCGGCTCCAGGCCGTCCATGCGCAACGAATAGCCATGGGTGCCCAGGTAACTTTCCTGGGTACGGAACAGGCCCAGGCTGGACTGGTGGCTGCCTTCACGATTGGAGAACTGGGTGGCGAAGTTTTCCCCGGACTTCGCCCCGTGGGCCACCAGGTCGCGCAGCACCAGGGTCTTTTTGCGCAAATCGAAAATCCATAGCCGACGAGCGGTCGAAGGCTGGGAATAGTCAATCACGGCCAGGCGCTCGGAACGCTCTTCACCATTATTGACCGCGCACTGCACCGCGTTCAGCGCGCTTTTGAGTACAGTGGGATTGAGTTCTGGAGCCGAGCGCGCCAGGCTGCTATACAAGGAAACAGGGTTGCCGTCGGCGGCGAGCACAACGGTGCTCAGCGTAGCCACGGTCAAGGTCATCAGGCCGAGGCGGCACATAAAAGTCAGCATCTACAGTACATCCCCCACTGTGGATTGGAGCAAAGCTATTGTTCAAAAAACACGCATGTTACTTGAGCATTTGCTTGCTCGTTGCACCGCTGGTCGCTACAGCCGACGAAGTACCGATGGGCACGTTACCGGTGATTCCAGCCAGCCCGGTCCAACAGGCCCTCGCGCAGTTGCCCAGCGTGTGCCCCAGCCTTGCGTCGCGCATCGACGCGGCGACATTGGCGCGTCTGCAGGCGTTCTATCGGCAGCAGGGCGATGTGCCGCTGTGGGTCGCCGAACGCCGCCAGGCACTGCAAGCGCAGTTGCTGATGCTGGCCGACGACGGCCTGGACCCCACCCACTATAGCCTGCCCCCGGCGAACGCCACGGACAACGTGCTGTGCAGCGATATCGGCAGCAGCGAACAGTACCTGCAAGCCCTGCAGGATTTGCATTACGGGCGCCTGCAGCAATCGCGCTTCGAACCGCTGTGGCATTTCCAGCCGCCCACCCGCGACCTGGATACCGAGGTGCTGGCCTTCGCCGCCACCGGGCTGCACGACATGGCGCAAGCCTTCGACCAGGCCCGGCCCAGCACGGATTTATACCGCAGCCTGCGCAACGTCTATTCCACGTTGCGTAAGCAGCCATTACCGCATTGGGACGCGGTCGCCGGCGGGCCGCTGTTGCGCCCCGGCATGGAAGACCCGCGCGTGCCGGAACTGGCGCGGCGCCTCTACCGTGGTGGTTATCTCGCCAGCGAACCCAAGGACAACGGCAAGCAGTACCGCGACGAACTGGTCAAGGCGGTCAAGGCCTTCCAGGTCGGTCACTCATTGCAATCCGACGGCGTGATCGGCGCCGGCACGGTGGCCGAACTCAACATCAGCCCGGCGGTGCGCCGCGAGCAGTTGCGCATCAACCTGGAGCGCTTCCGCTGGCTGAGCCAGGACCTGGAGCCCGAAGGCGTGGTGGTCAACGTCGCCGCCGCGCAATTGAGTGTCTATCAGAGTGGCATCCCGGTGTGGCAAACCCGCTTGCAGGTCGGCCGCGCCGAACGCCAGACACCGCTGCTCAAATCACGCATCAACCGGTTGACCCTCAACCCGACCTGGACCGTGCCGCCCACCATCATGCGCGAGGACAAACTCCCGGCCATCCGCCTCAACCCCGAATACCTGCGCCAGCAGAACCTGCAAGTGCTCGACCCCGAGGGGCGCCCGCTGGCCCCCGAACACATTGACTGGGCCCGCCCCGGCAACATCCTGCTGCGCCAGGGAGCCGGCCCGCGCAACCCGCTGGGCAAGATCGTGCTGCGTTTCCCCAACCCGTACTCGGTGTACCTGCACGACACGCCCAGCCAACCGCTGTTCACCAAAGGCCCGCGTGCGTTCAGCTCGGGTTGTGTGCGGGTCGAACAACCGTTGTTGCTGCGCGACCTGCTGGTGAGCCCGGCGGAGCGCGTTCGCACCGATGAATTGCTGGCCACCGGCGTGACCCATGAATTCCGCCTGGCGACGCCGGTGCCGGTGTTGCTCGGGTACTGGACCGTGGAAGTGGATCGCCAGGGCGAGTTGGTGTATGCGCCCGATATCTACGGGCGCGACCCCGTGTTGATGAAAGCCATGGGGAGCGTGCTCTGATTTGTCACCGCCCACAGCACACGCCATGACGCTGCCTTTCGTGAAGATGCACGCCCACGGCGACGACTTCCTCATCATCGATCGCCGTGGTCTGGATGATCCGATCAGCGCGCAGGTCGCTCGCCGTCTCGGCAATCGTCACACCGGCATCGGCTTCAATCAGTTGGCGGTGGTGCTCGATTGCGCAGACGCTGCCGCACGGATCAAATTCTGGAACCCCAATGGCACGCCCCTGCAAACCTGCGGCAGCGCTACGCGCGGTGTGGCCGAGCGGCTGATGCATGAAGCCGGCACCGATACCATCGTGCTGCGTACCGACCGCGGTTTGCTGACCTGTGTGCGTGAGTCGGGGCAGCGGGTGTCGGTGAATATGGGCGCGCCATCGCTGGGCTGGGCCGCGGTGCCGCTGGCCGAGTCGATGGACACACTGTACTTGCCCCTCGAAGGCGACCCGGCGGCGTGCAGCATGGGCAACCCCCATTGCACCTTCTTTGTCGCGGACCTCGCCGCTGTCGACGTGGCGACCCTGGGCCCAGCCCTGGAAACCCACGTGCTGTTCCCCGCCAGGACCAATGTGCATTTTGTCCAGGTCATCGATCGCGGGCATATTCGCCTGCGGATCTGGGAGCGCGGCGGCGGCGTGCCGCTCGGGTCCGGCTCGTGCTGCTGCGGCGCGGTGGTGAATGGGATTCGCCGCGGCTTGCTCGACGACCGCGTCGAGGTGCAATGCGACGGAGGCACAGTCACCGTGCAGTGGGACGGGCAGGGCGGCGTGGTGTTGACCGGGAGCGTGGAGCCGATCATGCAGGGCATCGTCTATGTGCCCATAGGGTAAATTGAGTTCCGGCAGCGGTTCATCCGGTGCCGGCGGTTGAGCGTCGGCGGAGCGGGTAAAGCCGGTTCACGCCAGCACAATGTAGTCGTTCTGCTGGAGCACCGGCCGGTGCGGGGCTTGGACGAGGTGAAGGTAACGGCCGTCGACCAGATCGATGGGCAGGCAGTCGTCGATGTCCAGCACGCCGTCGGTGTGGGCCTGTGACCAGTGACGCAGCAGCTGTTGCTTGCCTTTGCCCGTCGCTTCCTTTTTGTCGCGGGCAACCACCAGCAGGTAGTGATGCGCCTCGCCAAAGCGGTTGGTCTCATAGCCGCCCAGGTTGATGAAGTACAGGTGCGGCGCGCCGGCCTGGGGCGCCAGGTGGCTGAGTTCGACTTTCCAACCGTCGACGCCATCGACCGCCATCCACGAATCGATATGCACGCCCTTGGGGCTGCCAAACCAGGCATCGCGTAACTGTGGGTAGGTGGCGTCCAGCGTATCCGCCACGGCGAATACCACGTCATGGACTTCGATCCTGGCCCGTGGGTGCTTGCCCCCGAGCATCACGACAAACAGCATTGCAGGCCCTTCCGGCGATTTGGCAAAAGGCAACCATACTTCGATTGAACCCTTTTGTCCGGTGAATGCCACACTGTTAACCCGCGAACGCATCAGGAGATTGTCATGCGAACCATCGATCTGGCCGGTGTTCCGGTCCCTGTCATTGGCCAGGGTACCTGGCGCATGGGCGAAGACCCGGACCGGCGCCGCGTCGAAGTCGCGGCGTTGCAGTGCGGTATCGACGAGGGCATGACCTTGATCGACACCGCCGAAATGTACGGTGAAGGCGGCGCCGAAAGCGTGGTCGGCGAGGCCATTCGCGGCAAGCGCGAGCAGGTGTTCCTGGTGAGCAAGGTCTACCCCCGCAACGCCAGCCGCCGGGGCGTACCGCGCGCGTGCGATGCCAGCCTCCAGCGCCTGGGCACCGATTACATTGACCTGTACCTGCTGCACTGGCGCGGTCAGTACCCGCTGGCAGAAACCGTCGAGGCGTTCGAGCGCTTGCGCGAAGCCGGCAAGATCGGCCGCTGGGGTGTTTCCAACTTCGATGTGGCCGACCTGCAGGAACTTGCGTCACCGGCCTGCGCGACCAACCAGGTGCTCTACAACATCCAGGAGCGCGGCATCGAATTCGACCTGCTGCCGTGGTGGCAACAACATCACTTGCCGTTGATGGCTTACTGTCCGATCGCGCAAGGCGGCGAATTACTGTCCAGCCCGACCCTCCAGCAGATCGCCCATCGGCATCAGGCGACGCCCGCGCAGGTCGCGCTGGCCTGGGTAGTGCGTCAGGACGGGATGATCGCCATCCCCAAGGCCGTCACGCAAGAGCATGTGCGGCTCAACGCCGCCGCCGCTCAACTGGTGCTGGACGAACACGACCTCGACGCCATCGACCGGGTGTTCGGAGCGCCCAAGCGCAAGCATCCGCTGGCGATGGTGTGAGGCGATAAAACCAGCATGGGGCGTGCCGCGTCAGCCGCTCACGCCATGCAACTCGCAGTATTCGTCCCAGCTCATCCCCGCCATCTGCGCCACTTCCTTATGCACTTCGAGGCGTTGCGCTTCGAATGCCTGGGCGGATTCGGCCGTCAGCTTGAGGGTCAGCTCCCAGGCAAACAGCCCCAGGCGCTCGGCTTCGGCTTCGAACGCCTCATGCAGGCGTTCGGCGCGGTATTGCGCAAGGGTTTCGCCTTTGGCCTGGGCGGCCAGCGGGTTCAGAGTGTCCAGTTGGGTGAGGACATCCGGGTGTGCCTGCAGAAATCGGTCCAGCGCGAGTTGATGGGTATCGCCGGGTTGGGACACAGGTGGGTTCCTCGAAAAAAAGTCAGGCATCTGCGCCGGTGTCTTGGCAAGCCTGTCTACGCCGGGCGCGTTTGCGCATGCGGCGGTTTATCCGGGTGCGTATGGGGTCGAGGACGAAAAGTAACAGGTACGCGGTCAGCACCAGCGTCAGGTCGATCCAGGTTTCGCTGATCGGCCCTAAAAACAGCTCCATAACCGCCTTGGCCAGGTAGAGCAAAGCAACCCCACATAACCACAGCAGTGCGTTAAACATCAGTGGGTGCATAGTATTAGACCGTTTGTGTTGCATCTCAAGCCAAGCTCCTTGCTGCTGGCGATTTCAGCGTGTTCCCCTTGCTGCGCGATCCGGGAACCCTGAAAAAGTCGCAGATATTACATCTTGAAACAGGTTTAGGGACTGCTTCTTATCAGAAAGTTCCGTGGCTAAAGCGCAAGCGCGCACATGAGCATGCTGAGGAACCTGAAAAATCAACTGGGCGACCGCAACGGCTTTTCGCGCCGCGCCTGGTCATGTGTGGCGGTGGCCGGTGTGTTCCCGGCCCTGTCTTCGAGGGGCTGCGCGCCGGCCGTGAGGGCGCGCTGTGCGTTATTCAGCGTCGGGGGGGCGCCTCGACGCTGACCCGAGCACCCACGGCGATCAGGGTGGTCGTGGCGCTGTACCAGGTTGCGTGCGCGGCGGGTCTAGGCTTGGGCCGATCGGTATTCGCGCTGGGTCTGTTCGATCTCTTCGACCAAGCCCTCGATCCTCGCCAGGCGCGCACGGTTGTCGTGGTCCCACGGATGAAAGCCCGGCTTGAAGTAGTGCAGCCACGGCCGCAGCATCCGTGGGAACACGCCCTTGGGTCCATACAAAAACTTGAGCATGCGCCAGAACCCTTGCACATGCCCGCCGGCCTTGCGGTCGGCAATCAGCAGGCGCAGGTGGAAGTCGAACACCACCAGCCAGAAGAGCAGCGTCGTGGTCAGCATGCTCCCGGTGCGCAGCAGGTAGCGCAGGGGGCCCGGCTTGATCACGCGGTTCCACACGTCAAACGCCACCGCCTTGTGCTCGGTTTCTTCGAGGGCATGCCAGTACCACATCTGCTGGTAACCCTTGAGTGAATCGCCGAAGCGCGAAGGGTCGCTCAGGAGGATTTCCGCGAGCATCGCGGTGTAATGCTCCAGGGCGATGGTCACCGCCAGGTTGAACGCCGGCGGCAGGTGTTTTTTCTGCAGGTCGAGGAAGAATTTCAGGCGCCGGTCCAGGCGATGTGCCGGCAGGCCTGCGGCTTGCAGCAAGTCGTTATAGGCGAGGTGTTCGCGGCTGTGCATGGCCTCCTGGCCGATAAAACCCTGGATCTCCTGTTTCAGCGCCGGGTCATCGATGCGTTGGCGGTAGTGGCGCACGCTGTCCATGAAAAACAGCTCGCCCTGGGGAAACAGCAGCGACAACGCATTGAAAAAATGCGTGATGAACGGACCTTGTTCGTGCCAGTCCTTGATGCGTTCGGCCGGCAAGGCAAAGCGGATATCGCGACGGATTGGTAGCATGGGGCTTGCTCCTGTTCAGAGACGGCTCTCGTCATTGCTGTCAAACAGCGGCGTTGGGCGTTTGGGGACCATGCGCTTGCTGGCGAACACCACCAGCGCTTGATAGGCCGCCGGCAGGCAGCGGGTGAGCAGGTCGAGAACATACGCATCGCGGCCGATGAGCACGCGGCGTTTATTCTTGCGCACGCCCTGCAGGATCACTTTGGCGGCCTGGTCGGCGTCGGTGATGAACAGCTTTTCGAAGTCGGCGCGGGCCTGCTGTTCGCTGTGGATCAAAAAGCCGGTCATGTTGGCGTCGATGCGGCTGCTACGGCAGATATCGGTGCGGATGCCGCCGGGGTGGACACAACTGGCCGAGACGCCGCAACGTTGCAGGTCCAACTCCTGGCGCAGGGCTTCGGTAAAGCCGCGCACCGCGAATTT
Organism: Pseudomonas sp. GW704-F2; assembly: GCF_059423025.1. Taxonomy (NCBI): domain Bacteria; kingdom Pseudomonadati; phylum Pseudomonadota; class Gammaproteobacteria; order Pseudomonadales; family Pseudomonadaceae; genus Pseudomonas; species Pseudomonas sp. GW704-F2. The sequence continues at coordinate 65,005 of NZ_JBWKXO010000013.1, forward strand.
GCTGGCGTTGTAGCCGCTCATGCCGGGCTGGGCAAACAGCCCGAACACGCTGGACGTGTTGACCACATGGCCGTCGCCGCTGGCCTTGAGATACGGCAGGAAGGCCTTGGTCCCGTACACCACGCCCCAGAAGTTGATGCCGATGATCCATTCCAGATCGCTGTAGTCCACGCCTTCGACGGTGCTCGACAGCGCCACTCCGGCGTTGTTGAAGATCAGGTTGACCTGGCCGTGCTCGGCAGCGCAGCGCGCCGCCCAATCTTGCATGGCGTGCCGGTCGGACACATCCAGCACCTGGGTGGTCACCCGCACCGGCGCCAGGGTGGCGGTTTGAATCAACGCCACGGTCTGGTCCAGGCCTTGGCTGTTCTTGTCCGCCAGCGCCAGGTGGCAACCTTCGCGCGCCAGGGCCAGGGCCAATGCGCGGCCCATGCCGGATGCCGCGCCGGTGATCGCCGCCACGCGGCCGTTGAATGACTTCATGACAGGCTCCCTTCTGCGGTGGAATGTGGCGCGGCCATTGCGCGGGGCGCCGCGTCAATCGGTGCCATGCTGGCGACATAATCCTTGAGTGCAAAATGCCGGGTGATCTGCTTGAAGCGCCAGGTCGAGCCGGGCCACAGGGTGGTGTTCTTGCCGGTGCGAGGGTCGAGGTACCAGCTCCGGCAGCCGCCGGTGTTCCAGATGGTGCGCGTGAGTTTGTCCTGCAATTGGTGGTTGTAGGCTTGTTCCACCGCGGGTTTGACCTCCACCGTGGCAATGCGGTGGCGCTGCATTTGTTGCAGCGCATCGAGGATGTAAGCGACCTGGGCTTCGATCATCAGGATCATCGAGTTATGCCCCAAGCCGGTGTTGGGGCCGATGATCAGGAACAGGTTCGGGTAGCCCGGCACCGTGCTGCCTTTGTAGGCATGGGCGCCATCGTGCCAGGCGTCCATCAGGTCGACGCCGTGACGCCCGATGATGCAGTCGCGGGGCAGCGGGTCGGTGGCCTGGAACCCGGTGCCAAAGATCAGGCAATCGGCCGGGTGCTTGACGCCGTCGGCGGTGATCACGCCATCGGCTTCGATGCGCAGCACGCTGTCGGTCACCACCTGCACATTGCTGCGCGACAACGCTGGGTAATAGTCGTTGGAGATCAGCACGCGCTTGCAGCCGAGGGTGTAGTCCGGCGTCAGCGCCTTGCGCAGGGCAGGGCGGGTGACGTGTTTGTGCAAGTGGCGCAGGGCGACTTTCTGCACCATCTTCATCAGCCGTGGGTGCCGGGCAAAGCCCACCACGCGGCCTTCCAGCGCCCAATACAAGGCGCCGCGCACCAGCCGTTGGGTGAAGGGCAGGTGCTTGAACGCCCAGCGCTCAACGCGGGAAATCGCTCGGTCGGGCTTGGGCATGATCCATGGCGGGGTGCGCTGGAACAGGTCCAAATGGGCGACCTGCGGTGCAATCTGCGGCACGAACTGAATGGCACTGGCGCCGGTGCCGATCACCGCCACGCGCTTGCCCTTCAGGGCATAGGCGTGGTCCCACTGCTGGGAGTGAAAGCGCTGGCCCTTGAAGCTGTCCAGCCCCGGGATATCCGGCAGCGCCGGGCGCGACAAGCCGCCCATGCCCGACACCAGCACCCGCGCGCTGACCTGGCGCCCGTTGCTGAAGCTCAGTTGCCAGCGTTGTTGCTGCTCATCAAACACCGCACGTTGCAGGCCCATGCCGAAGCGCAGATACGGCGCCAGCGCGAAACGTCGGGCGCATTGCTCCAGGTAGGCGCGTATCTCCGCTTGCGCGGCGAATTGGCGGGTCCAGTGCGGGTTGGGCGCAAACGAAAACGAATAGACGTGGGACTGCACATCGCAGGCGCAGCCAGGGTAGTGGTTGTCGCGCCAGGTGCCGCCGAGTGTCTCGGCCTGTTCGGCGATAAAGAAGTCGCTAAAGCCGGCTTCCTTGAGCTTGATCGCCATGCACAGGCCGGCGAAGCCTGAGCCGATGATGGCGATGTCGATGGAGTCACTGTGGGCATTCATAGGCGGGCCTGCGTGGGCATCGGATGTGCTCCTGTTTTTGTTTTGTCTTTTTAGATAGAACACCATTGCAAAGGAAAATTGAATTACTTATTTTAAAAAAGATTTTAAATAATCTGCCTGAAAATATCGCCTAGGCTAGTCCCTGGCTCCTTATGTGCGACGGTATGCACGAAGTTTAGGTCCAGGGTGTGGGCGATGGCTGAGGCCTTGATCAATTCCGGTCGGGCGGTCGGCAGCAGGGAAGCAGAGGACCGAGCTATGGCTGTCGAATGGGTTATCGCTGCGGGTGTGCTGGTCGGTGCGAGCGTGGTGGCATGGGGCTTCAGTGCCTGGATGACACGGCGCATCGAAGCGGCCGTTCCAAGTAACGGGCGCTTTGTGGACGTCGATGGCGAGCGCTTTCATTATCTCGACGAGGGCAAGGGCCCACCGCTGGTGATGATTCACGGGCTGATGGGCAGCAGTCGCAACCTGACCTACGCCTTGTCGGGGCAGTTGCGCGAGCATTTCCGGGTCATCACGCTCGACCGGCCTGGCTCGGGCTATTCGACCCGGCATCCGGGCACGGCGGCGGACCTGCCGGCCCAGGCCCGGCAAATCGCGGCTTTTATCCAGGCGCTGGGCCTGGATCGACCGCTGGTGCTGGGGCATTCCCTCGGCGGCGCGGTGGCCCTGGCGCTGGCCCTCGACCATCCCCACGCGGTATCCGGGTTGATCCTGGTGGCACCGCTGACCCATCCCCAGCGCCTGTTGCCGCTAGTGTTCCTGTCATTGGCGGTGCGCCCGGCGTGGCTGCGTCGCTGGCTGTCGCACACGCTGACGATGCCGATCGGCCTGCTGACCAAAGGCTCGGTGGTCAAGGGCGTATTTGCCCCCGACCCCGCGCCAGCGGACTTCGCCACACGCGGCGGCGGGCTGCTCGGCATGCGCCCGGCCAACTTCTATGCGGCCTCCACCGAGATCAACCAGGTCAACGATCACCTGCCGGGCATGGTCAAGCGCTACCCGCAACTGACCCTGCCCATCGGCCTGATCTACGGCGCAAAGGACAAGGTGCTGGACTTTCAAAAGCACGGCCAGGCCCTCGCGAGCCGGGTGCCCGGCCTCAAGCTGCAACTGGTGGAGGGGCGCGGCCATATGTTGCCGATCACCGCGACGGAGCGTGTTGTGGCGGTGGTGGAACAGGTGGCCAAACGGGCCCGATCACCGCAAAACACCACCGTCCTGCATCCACCGTTGGCCATGGCGGACAAATAATCGGGCCATCCGAGTCGCGGCACAACGGCGTCAATGCGCGCTCTAGACACCTGACCAGCCAGCTGAAAAAGAGACTGCTCGGTCACGCAAAAAAGGGCTCGATAAACTAGTTGACGACCTAACGATTCCGCGTTATTTATTTAAAAAAATATTTCAATGTTTGTTTTGAAATGATTTTTGAAATGCCTAAGAGCGAATAACAATGAAAAAAATGTCTTTTATCGCATGGTTGATTTCCCGGAGCCTTCCGCGCTCCTCGAACCTGTTTTGCACCTGCCTCGTCCGGAGGTTGCCATGAATCAGACCCTGGCCACCCCGCAGGTCTGGGCCGACGGCAAACGCCACCTGTGGTGGCTCGGCATCCTGCCCCTGGCAACGCCTTTACTCGCCGGCACACTGGCAATCACCAGCGGCGTGCAACAACTGTGGTGGGTTGGCGTATTGGTGATCTTCGGCCTCATCCCGCTGATCGATGGCCTGTTGGGCGAAGACGTGAGTAACCCGCCCGAGTCCGCCGTCAACCACCTCGAATCGCAACGCTACTACCGCTGGATCATCTACACCGGCGTGCTGTTCGTCATCGCTTCGGTGGTGATCACCGGTTGGCTGGCGGCCGGCGGTATCGACTGGATCATCAACGGCGGTTTGCTCCAGGCCACCGCCGCGTTGGAACCTTCGAGCTGGCTGGCGAAAACGGCCGCCTATCTCACCTCGCGCACCCAACTGCACGGCCAGGTCAGTGCCTTCACGTACCTGGGCATGGCCATGTCCACGGGCGCGGCGACTGGCATCGCGATTAACACCGCCCACGAGCTGGGGCACAAACCCAAGCCGCTGGAAGTGTTCCTGGCCAAAGTCACTTTGGCGCCGACGTTCTACGGGCACTTCTATACCGAACACAACCGGGGCCATCACGTCCGTGTCGCCACCCCGGAAGATCCGGCCAGCTCGCGGCTGGGGGAAAGTTTCTGGGCTTTCCTGCCGCGCTCGGTGTGGTTCAGCGCACGCTCGGCGTGGAACCTGGAGCGCGAACGCCTGCGCAAACTCGGCCTGCCGGCCTGGCACTGGAAAAACGCCGTGCTCAGCGCCTGGCTGTACAGCGTGGTGTTGTGGGGCGCGATGATTGCCTGGTTGGGGGCGGCGGTGATTCCGTTCCTGATCATCCAGGGCATCTACGGCTTCTCGCTGCTGGAAGTGGTGAACTACGTCGAACACTACGGCCTTAAACGCCAGAAGTTGCCCAACGGCCGTTATGAGCGTTGCTCGCCGCGACACTCGTGGAACAGTAACCGGATCGTGACCAATATCTTTCTGTTCCAACTGCAACGGCACTCCGATCATCACGCCAATCCGACGCGCAGTTATCAATCGTTGCGTCACTTCGATGAATCGCCGCAACTTCCCTACGGTTATGCAAGCATGATTGTCTGGGCTTACGTGCCGTATTTGTGGCGACGACGGATGGACCATCGGGTGCTCAGGCATTATGCCGGGGATATCACCCTGACCAATCTTCAACCGTCCAAGCGTTTGCACTATCTGAAACAATACGGCGGCAATAGCAAAACGTTCTGAGATGAACTGAAAAAGTTACCTGGCGTGCTCGGGATCTTTGTATCGCGCGGTTTCTTATCGCCCAGCGTTTATCGATTTCATTGCAAGAGAGTTGTTTGACCCCACAAAAATAAAAGCAAGGGAAGGACGTTCACCATGCAAACACCTGCCAAGTTCACTGCCCATATCTTATTGGCGGCATTGGGTCTGATTGTCTATCAGCAAGCCCAGGCTGCCCGTATTGAACCTGCCGGCAGTGCGTTTACTGCCCAAGGTCCCATCAGTTTTTCCAAAGGCAAGCTGATCAGTGCCGACTGCACCATCAAGGTGGCGGGCAAGGTTGCCGCCGACGGTTCGTCCGTCAATGTCGACAAGGTTGAATTCGACGGCGGCCTCAAGTGCAGCCGGGTCGAAGCGATCAACCTGCCGTGGATCTTGGTGGCCAAAGACACCCAAAGCGGCTCGATGTCGAAGATCAGCGTGGACGTCCACGCCTTCGGCCTGGGCGGCAAGTGCGGCCCCTCCACGGCCGACGGCACCTGGGATAACGCCACCGGCAAGTTGGAAGCCGTCAATGTGCCGATTGGCGAAGACTGCAAGATCAAGACGGTGTCGATCAAGATGCCGGCCAACTTCAAAGTTGTCGAATAGATATATCCGATAGTTGCAGCGGTAATTGAATTGAAATTTGGCTGGAAAGGGAAGTTCTGCAGTTTCTCCGTGACCTCTCGTTCATGGCCATTACCCCTGGCGAATGACTCGCCATAACATGTGAGGAAAAATAATGAAAAGTTTGAAAACTCTCGTGTCGTTGTCTGCTTTGGCCGTGTGCATGGGTGCGGCCTCGATGGCCGGTGCGGCGTCTTTTAGCCCTGTTGGGAAGACGTTCCAAACCGACGCTACGGGCACTATCGTCGTCAAATCCCCGTCGTCTTTTGGCGCTGCCGTGACGTGTAAAGCCGTTTTTTCAGGAACGGTTCGTTCTGATGGCAAGGCTGATATCACCAATGTGGTCGTGTCTCCCGGCAGCAGTACTCTGTGCAATTTGCCTCAGATCACCGGCTTGCCATGGTTGTTGACACCGGCCACCACCACTTCAGGCACCGCAACCAACGTCGGTTACACCATTACCGGTGTACCGCCTTTGATCCCCGGAACAAGCTGCGGCCCGTCCACCATTAACGTAGCTCTGGCTTCAACTACCGGTCCTCTGGATTCGGATAAAAGCATCACCCTGACTGCCGCTAACCAAGCGCTTTCCGGCGGTTGCACCGTGCAGTCGCTGAATGTCAAAGCCACTGGTGTCACCATTGTTCCTTGAAGCATGTAATCCGTGGAAAGGGTTGATCACCCGTTGAAAGGCAGGCGCCTCTAACGAGGCGCTTGTTTGGCGGGGTTTTCTTAAATACTAGAAATCGGCGCTACCGACTGACAACAACAAGAAAGTTGAGGGTCAAGACAATGCAACATGTTATTCCACGTATTTCTTTAGCCGCCGTGTTACTAGGGTTGGTGTTTGGCTCCTCCATGGTCAGTGCCGCAACATTTGCCCAGGCCGGTGCTGCTTTTAACGCAACCGGCACAATTGCGACGGGAATAAAGCCGTTGGTATGGACACCTATTCCCTGCAGCATTGCATTGACTGGACAAGTAGCGGCTGACGGTTCGAGTGCAACTATCACCGGCGCTACTTTTGCCGGGAATGCCTTATGCAATATTTCCGGGCCATTGAATCTGCCTTGGACACTGGTGCCCACAAGTGCCAATACCGCGAGCCTCTCAGGCTTCATGCAGAAATTCGCCTACGACAGTTGCGCCACTCCCAGTGCAGTTGCGATGCAGTGGAGTGCTGCTGACGATACCTTCAGCCTCACTAGCCCCCACACCGTGAACTCAACCTGCAGGCTGAACACGTTCAACTTTAAACCCTCGCCAGCGTTGACGATCACACCATGAATTGGATCGCCATCTACCGATTCAAATATGCCTTCAAGTGGGCAAATTAAAGCAGCAAGCGATCCGGCTGGGGCTGGTTCAGTGAGATAACAATATGGAGTGCCGCATGAATAATAAAAAACAACAGGTACAGGTTTTGCTGGGACTGGCATTGATGGGCGGGGTGATGGTTGCCACGCCCGTGCAGGCCGGCGGATTTTCCACACCGACTTATGGGGCTCCTGGTTGGGGGCGCGCCTTTGGTGGTGGTTCGCTATTCAAGAACGACCCCAGTTCGGCGTACAACAACCCCGCCGCGATGGCGTTTGTGGACCAGAACGTCGCACAAATGACGGTCGACTACGCGCGCATCAAAATCAAATATAAGGGCGCGGCTAATGATTATCTGGGTAACCCTGTCTCGAACAGTCCAATAGGTGCGGATGGTTTCCCTGACCTTTCATCGCCAACGGTCAACAACAATGATGGTGGCGAGGGTGGTTTCACTGCCTGGTTGCCGACCGGGTTCATGGTGATGCCCCTGGGGGACCGGTTCGCTTTTGGCTTGAGCCAAGTGGTGCCACAAGGGATGCGCTCAACTTGGGACGAAGACTCCAAACTTCGCGATTTTGCTGTAGACACCAAGATCGAAACCGTGGGATTGACCGGTTCGCTTTCGTTCAAAGTCAACGATCAGTTCGCCATCGGCGGTGGGCTTATTGTTCAACACAGTAAAGGGTTTGTGAGTCAGAACATCGATTTGTTGGCGGCTGCTGCCAACTCCCAGGACCCATTACTGGGCAGTATTGATTTGCCGGCAGGGGTCGGAGGCGCGCTGATACGGGTCAAGGTCGACAATATCTCCACCGGCTGGTTTACCGGTATTACCTGGAAACCTACTGACCAAGACACCTTGGGCCTGAACTATCACGCCAAGATCAAGAACAAGATGACGGGCAAGTACAACATTCGTTCAGACTCGTACAGCTATGCCCTGATGACTCAACCGAACCCGTTCACTGGCACTGGCACGCTGGTTGGGTCGGCTTATCCTGGGCTGGCGTTGTACCCGGATGGCGCACATGCCAGTACCCAACTGGATATTCCCGCGACTGCGGGCTTTGACTGGGTGCATCAGTTCAATGACCGATTCACCTTGGGCGCAAGTGTGAACTGGACGCAGTGGTCGTCGTTCAAGGACCTCACGCTCAAGTCCGGTGATATCACCATCGTCTCAATCCCCTACAACTACAAGGACTCGTGGATGTACTCCCTCGGCGGTGACTTCCGTGCCACCGATGAACTGACGCTGCGTGCCGGTGTGGCCCTTGACCAGACACCAACCCGCAACTCGACCCGTGACCCCCGTATCCCGGATGGTGATCGTACGTTCTTGTCGTTCGGTGCGGGTTACGAGGTAAAGGCTGTAAAGGGCTTGAGTCTTGACTTGGCGTATTCCCATCAGTTCGTGCAGGAAGTGAAGCTGAAAACCAAAAACGTTGACCGCTTGGGTGGCGCCAGCCTGGACGGCAAGGCTGAGTCGTCAGGCGATGTGGTCAGCGTATCGGCCACCTACAAGTTTTAACAGATATCGAGGGCTATGGAGGAAGGCACTAAGCGCATCTGAATGCCTTCTTCCTGCTGTTTGCCCTCATTTACGGGTCGCCATGTGACCTATTCCGATGTTCGTATTCGTGACCCCGGCTGACGTGCTCAGCCCAGTATTTTTTTGCCCAGGAGTTAAATAAAAATTTCAAAACATAATTTGAATCTGGCTTGCCAAATTTGTAGTGTTGCCCTACGCCGCAGTTCATATCGATCTGCGCCAGCGTTTGCTACGCCCTGAATCGAGTAGAGGTATCCCCATGGTGATCTGGTTATTGGTGGGTTTCGCAGCCGCGATTGCCCTGGCGTATCGACAAGCCGCCGCTGTCCACTGGCTGGGCGCCGGCCTGGCCTGGCTGGCGGCCGGCTACCTGTTCAACGTGGTCGCCGTTTTCGGCACCACCGTCGTGGCGCTGTTAGTGGTATTGCCCGCGTTGCTGATGACAATCAAACCGCTGCGCCGCAGCCTGTTGACCAGCAAGGCTCTGAGCCTATTTCGTACAGTGATGCCGGCAATGTCCGACACCGAGCGCGCGGCCATCGAGTCCGGCACCGTGTGGTGGGATGCCGAACTGTTCAGCGGCCGACCCGCCTGGCAGCGCCTGCTGCAAGCCGCGCCGGCCAGCCTGAGCGCCGAGGAGCAAGCCTTCCTCGACAACGAAGTCGAAACCCTGTGCGACATCGCCAACGACTGGGAAACCACCCAGGTCTGGCAAGACATGTCCCCCGAGGGCTGGCAGTACACCAAGGACGCCGGTTTCCTTGGCATGATCATTCCCAAGCAGTACGGCGGCAAAGGCTTCTCCCACTACGCGCATTCGCAAGTGGTGATGAAGCTGTCGACACGCTGCTCGGCGGCGGCGATTTCGGTGATGGTGCCCAACTCCCTGGGCCCGGCGGAATTGCTGCTGCATTACGGCACCGATGCCCAGCGCAATTACTACCTGCCGCGCCTGGCGCGTGGCGAAGACATTCCGTGTTTCGCGCTGACCAGCCCGTATGCCGGTTCCGACGCTGGGGCGATTCCGGACCTGGGCATCGTCTGCAAAGGCCTGCACGAAGGCGAGGAAGTGCTGGGTTTCAACGTGACCTGGGACAAGCGCTACATCACCCTTGGCCCGATTGCCACGGTGCTTGGCCTGGCGTTTCGTGCGCAAGACCCGGAAGGTCTGCTCGGCCAGCCGGGTTCGCTGGGCATCACTTGCGCGTTGATCCCAACCTCCCATCCGGGCGTGAACAGCGGTCGTCGGCACTGGCCGCTCAACGCGGTGTTTCAGAACGGTCCTACCACCGGCAAGGATGTGTTCATTCCCCTGGAGTGGGTCATCGGCGGCCGCGAACAGGTCGGCAACGGCTGGCGCATGCTGATGGAATGCCTGGCGGCCGGTCGGGCGATTTCCTTGCCGTCGGCCAACGTCGGCCTGGGCAAGGTCGCAGTACGCGGCACCAGCGCCTATGCGGCGATGCGCAAACAGTTCGGCCTGCCCATCGGCAAGTTCGAAGGCGTGCAAGCCCCGTTGGCGCGCATGGCCGGGCATTTGTATGCCTGCGACGCGGTGCGCAAGGTGTCGGTGGCATCGCTGGATGCCGGCGAAAAACCTTCGGTGATCTCCGCCATCGCCAAATACCACGTCACCGAGCGCGCGCGGATGATCGTCAACGACGGCATGGACGTCGTCGCCGGCAAGGGCATCTGCATGGGCCCCAACAACTTCCTGGCCCGCGCTTATCAACAAAGCCCGATTGCGATCACGGTAGAAGGCGCGAACATCATGACCCGCTGCCTGATCATCTTTGGCCAGGGCCTGATCCGTTGCCATCCCTATGTGTTGCGCGAGATGGAAGCGGCGCGCAACCCCGATCGGCGCAAGGCGCTTGAAGCGTTTGACAGCGCAATGTTCGGCCATGTGAGCTTTGTGCTGGCCAATACGGTGCGCGCCGCAGTGCATTCGCTCACTGGCGGGCGCCTGATTTCCGCACCCGCCAAGACCGAGCCGGCGTTGGCGTCCTACTACCGTCAGGCCAATCGGCTGTCGGTGGTGTTGGCTTTGATCTCGGACGTTTCCATGGGTGTGCTCGGCGGTGCGCTCAAGCGCAAGGAAAGTATCACCGGGCGCCTGGGCGATATTCTTTCGCAGTTGTACATCTTGTCCTGCGTGCTCAAGCGCTTTGAAGACGACGGTCGGCCCCAGGCGGACTTGCCGCTGGTGCATTGGTCGGCCCAGGATGCGTTGCTGCGCGCCCATGAAGCCCTCGCCGAAACACTCGATAACTATCCGTCGAAAGCTGCGGCAGCGGTGGTGCGCGGCTTGAGTTTTCCGTTTGGCATCCCGTTGCGTAAACCCTCGGACCGGCTGTTGGCCCAGGTGGCGGATGTGGTGCAGACCTCCGGCGAAACCCGTGAGCGCTTGCTGGCCAATTCCTATATCCCACGTCCGGAAATCGACAAGCTGGCCTACGGCGAATTGGCTTTCCGCCTGTTGCCGCAGGTGGAGCTGATCGAAGCACGGCTCAAGCCTGCGATCAAACAGGGCTTGCTCGAACCGATGCCGATCGCCGCCACGGCCTTTGCCGCCTGGCGCGTCAAGGCGCGGGCGCTGGACTTGATCGGCAGCGATGAAGACGCCTTGCTCGCGCGCTATGTGGAATATGCCGACCACGGCATCCAGGTCGACGACTTCCCGCAGGACTTCGGTCTGCTCGAGGCGTTGCAGCAGCGTAAGCACGTGTTGCAACCGTCTACCCAGCGTCGTACCAGCCAGGGCGAGAATGCTTCGGTCAATTGAGTGGCACTGAATGAACGCGCCTACATGGCTCGGGCGTTCATACCGATACCGTATCGTGAGTGGATGTTTATATGAGTGACAGCTACCTATCGTTCGTCAATTCTCCCTGGGGCCGACGCCTGGCCCAGGCCATCGGCCTGCCGCAACCGTTGCTGCTGCAACGTCATCGCCGTGGCCAGCAAGGCCTGGCCAACCCGGTGATCGTCGCGGGGGCAGGGCGCCTGGCTGTGCAAGTGCAACAGATTTTCAGCGCCACCGACACGGTCGCCGCCACTGCAGCGACCCTCAAGGCGCCGTCTACGGTCAAGGTGCAGGGCGCGGTGTTCGATGCCACGGGCGTCGTCGACCTGCAGCAGCTCGATGAGCTCTACGTATTTTTCCACGCCAACGCCAAGCGCCTCGCCCAGCATGGTCGCGTGGTGGTGCTTGGCACTGCTCCCGAAGACTGTCGGGATTTGCCCCAGGCCATCGCCCAGCGCGCCCTCGAAGGGTTGGTGCGTTCGCTGGCCAAGGAACTGCGCCGGGCGATCACCGTGCAATTGATCTACGTCGCGCCGGGGGCCGAAGACGCCCTGGAGAGCAGCCTGCGCTTCTTTCTGTCGCGTCGTTCGGCCTATGTGTCGGGGCAAGTGGTGCGCCTGGAAAAACCGCTGGACGGCCCTGTCACGGTCAACTGGGACACCCCCTTCGCCGGCCGCCGCGCGCTGGTTACCGGTGCCTCCCGTGGTATCGGCTTGGCGATTGCCCAGGTACTGGCCCGCGACGGCGCCCATGTGGTGTGCGTGGATGTGCCCCAAGCCGAGGACGCGCTGCAACATGCCGCCGCCAGCGTCGGTGGCTCGGCGTTGCCACTGGACATTACCGCAGCAGATGCGGCCTCGCTGTTGCAGGCCCATGTCAGCCAATCCGGCGCCTTCGACGTGGTGGTGCATAACGCCGGGATCACCCGCGACAAGACCATCACCCGGATGACCGAAGCGGCGTGGCGCAGTGTGCTGGCGGTCAACCTGCAAGCGCCGATGCAACTGAGCCATGCGCTGCTGGAATGCCAGGGCCTGAACCCGGGCGGGCGTATCGTCTGTGTGTCGTCGATTTCCGGCATCGCCGGCAACCTCGGGCAAAGCAACTACGCCACTTCCAAAGCCGGGGTGATCGGCCTGGTCCACGGCCTGGCACCGTTAGCGGCGGCGCAGCAGGTCACGGTGAACGCGGTGGCGCCGGGGTTCATCGAAACCCAGATGACCGCGAAGATCCCGCTGCTGATCCGCGAAGCCGGGCGGCGCATGAATTCGCTGTCCCAGGGCGGCCAGCCGATCGACGTGGCCGAGACCATCGCCTGGCTGGCCCACCCGGCGTCCGGCGGCGTCAACGGCCAAGTCGTGCGCGTGTGCGGCCAAAGCCTGCTGGGAGCTTGAGCCATGGACTACGTGACGCAGATCATCGACCCGCCGCCGTCGCAGCCCCAGTTGTTGCTGGACGGCCTGCGCGCCTTGCGCAAACCCAAGCTCGACGGCGCGCCTGAGTTGCCCAAGGCGCGCCTGGTGCGTTCGGCGGTGGAATTGCCGGCCACCGGCATCGCCGCGTATGGCCGCGCCTGTGGTTTCCGGCATGAGCAGGGCGTGCCGCTGGCCTACCCGCAGGTGCTGGCGTTCCCGTTGCACCTGATGCTGCTGACCCGGCCGAGTTTCCCGTACCCGGCCAGCGGCATGGTCCACCTGGCCAATCGCATTCGTCAGCACCAGCGCTTGCACGCGGGCCAGGCCCTGCGCCTGGAGGTGTATTGCGAGCGTTGGGTGGCGCACCCCAAGGGCCAGGCGCTGAGCATCGCCACCCGGGCCTACGGTGCGGACACGCTGCTGTGGGAAAGCGACAGCCTGTACCTGCGGCGCGACGTGAAAAACCCGGTGGGTGAGCCATGGGCGGACGTGCTGCCCTTGCAGGAAGAAGGCCTGTTGCGCACCCAGCGCTGGGTGCTGCCCGCCGACCTGGGCCGGCGCTTTGCCAAGGTCTCGGGGGATTTCAACCCGATTCATACCTCGCTGATCGGCGCAAAACTCTTTGGCTTTCGCCGCGCCATCGCCCACGGCATGTGGACGTTGGGCCGCGCATTGGCCGCCGAGCAACCGCCGGGCGGCCTGGATCAGGCGCAAGCGCACTGCGACTTCAAGCTGCCGATCTTCCTGCCCGGCCAGGTCGCGCTGTGGCGCCGCCCCGTGAGCGGCCCACGGCGTGAGTTCGAAGTGCGCAACTTCGCCGGTGACAAACCGCACATGCGCGGGCTTTTTATCTGGAACGAGCGTCTTAAATGAATGACTACAGCTTCAACCCGGCCCCGACCCGCCGCGTGGCGATCATCGGCGGCAACCGCATTCCGTTTGCCCGCTCCAACACGGTGTACGCCCACGACAGTAACCAGGATTTGCTGGTGGCCGCGCTGCAAGGCCTGGTCGACCGCTACAACCTGCATGGCCAGCGCCTGGGCGAGTTCGCTGCGGGCGCGGTGATCAAGCACTCGCGGGATTTCAACCTGGCGCGTGAGTCGCTGTTATCGACCACGCTGTCTGCGCAAACCCCGGCCTACGACTTGCAACAAGCCTGCGGCACCGGCCTGGAAGCGGCCTTGCTGGTGGCGAACAAGATCGCCCTCGGCCAGATCGACGTGGGCATCGCCGGTGGCGCCGACACCACGTCCGACGCGCCCATCGGCCTCAATGAAGCGCTGCGCCACACCTTGCTTGCGGCCAATCGCGCCAAGGCCATGGGCGACAAGGTGAAGGCGCTGCTGAAGGTGCGTCCGTCGATGTTCTTCAAGCCGCTGCTGCCGCGCAATGGCGAACCGCGCACCGGTCTGTCGATGGGCGAGCACTGCGAAGAAATGGCCAAGCGCTGGCAGATCAAGCGGCTGGCCCAGGATGAATTGACCCTCAGCAGCCACCAGCGCCTGGATGCCGCCTATCAACGCGGTTTCTTCGACGACCTGATCAGCCCCTATCGCGGCCTGGCACGGGACAACAACCTGCGCGCCGACACCAGCCTGGAGAAGCTCGCCAGCCTGTCCCCGGCCTATGACCGCCAGAACGGCACGCTCACGGCGGGCAACTCCACACCGCTGACCGACGGCGCCTCGGTGGTGCTGTTGGCCAGTGAAGCGTGGGCCGCCGAACACGGCTGGCCGGTGTTGGCTTACCTGCGCACCGGCGAGACCGCGGCGGTGAATTTTGTCGACGGCAGCGAAGGCCTGCTGATGGCGCCGGCCTATGCCGTGCCGCGCATGCTCAAGCGTGAGGGCCTGAGCTTTGCCGACTTCGATTTCTTCGAGATCCACGAAGCGTTCGCCGCCCAGGTGCTCTGTACGCTCAAGGCCTGGGAAGACGCCGACTACTGTCGCGAACAGCTGGGGCTGGACGCACCGCTGGGCACCATCGACCGCGCCAAGATGAACGTCAACGGCGGCTCCCTGGGCTGCGGGCATCCCTTCGCCGCCACCGGGGGCCGGCAATTGGCGGCGTTGGCCAAGGCGATCCACGAGCGTGGCGGCGGGCGCGGCCTGATTTCGATCTGCGCGGCGGGCGGGCTGGGCATTACCGCCATCGTCGAAAAGTAGCGCTATCCAAAACAACAACAAGGAAACTGCCATGAACGCTATCAGCCTGGAACACACCGAACGCATCTGGTTGAACGCCTACCTGCCTGGCGTCCCGGCGGACATCGATGCCGGTATCGAGGACTACCCGTCGCTGCGCGAGGTGTTCTTGGAGCACCTGGAAAAATTCCGCGAACGGGTGGCCTACGTCAGCATCGGCACCGAAATGACCTATGCCGACTGGCACATGCAGGGCATTGCGTTTGCCGCCTGGCTGCAAGGCCAGGGTGTGAAGACCGGCGAACGCGTGGCGCTGATGATGCCCAACTGCTTGCAGTACCCGATCTGCCTGCTGGGGACGATCCTGGCCGGTGCGGTGGTGGTCAACGTCAACCCGCTGTACACCGCCCATGAACTCAAGCATTTGCTCAAGGACAGCGGCGCCGAGACGGTGGTGATCTTCGAGAACTTCGCCCACACCCTGGAAAAAGCCATGCCCGGCAGCAGCGTCAAGCGCGTGGTGGTGGCGGCCATTGGCGACTTGCTCGGCACCTTCAAGGGCGCGGCGATGAACTTCATCCTGCGCCGCGTGCAGAAACAGGTGCCGAGGTTCAACCTGCGCGGTTCGGTACGCTTCAATCAGGCGCTCAAGCAAGGAAGGGCGCTGACCCATTTCCCGGTGGACATGCACCTCGACGACCTGGCCTTCCTGCAATACACCGGCGGCACCACGGGTGACGCCAAGGGTGTGATGCTCAGCCACCGCAACATCATCGCCAACCTGCTGCAAGCCAAGGCCTGGGTCGGCAACCAATTGGACCAGGACAAGCAGGAAACCAACGTCACCTTGTTGCCGCTGTATCACATCTTTTCGCTGACGGTGAACTGCCTGATGTTCATGTGCCTGGGCGGGCGCAACATCCTGATCGCCAACCCACGGGACGTGAAGCGCGTGCAGATGATCCTGCGCAAGGAGCGCTTCAACGGGATTGCCGGGGTCAACACGTTGTTTAACGGCTTGCTGGAGAACCAGGAGTTCTGTGCGCGGGACTTTTCCGACCTGCGCATGGTGATCGCCGGTGGCATGGCCACGCACACGGCGGTGGCCAAGCGCTGGAAGGACGTCACCGGGCTGCCGATCATCGAAGGCTACGGGCTGACCGAATGCTCGCCGGTGGTGAGCATCAGCCCCATCGACATTTCCCGCATGCGCGAGATGGAGTTCACCGGCAGCATCGGCGTGCCCTTGCCGTCGACCTGGGTGCGTTTCATGCGCGAAGACGGCGAATTGGCCGACCTCGGTGAGCAGGGCGAATTGCAAGTGCGCGGCCCGCAGGTGATGCAGGGCTACTGGAAGCGGCCCAAGGAAACCGCCGAGGTGCTGGATGCCGAGGGCTGGCTGTCGACCGGCGATATCGGGGTGATGGATACGCGCGGTTATATCCGCCTGGTCGACCGCAAGAAGGACCTGATCCTGGTCTCGGGCTTCAACGTGTACCCCAATGAAATCGAAGACGTGGTGGCGCTGCACCCCGGCGTTGCTGAAGTGGCGGCAATCGGTGTGGAAGATGGCGTGACCGGCGAGAGGGTGAAGATCATCGTGGTGCGCAAAGACCCGAACCTGACTCAGGAGCAGATCCTGGCCCATTGCCGGGAATACCTGACGGGGTACAAAGTGCCCAGGTACGTGGAGTTTCGCAGCACCGAGCTGCCCAAGACCACAGTGGGCAAGGTGCTGCGCCGCGCGCTGCGCTAACTTGAATCTCTAGGTGATCTAAATGTGGGAGGGGGGCTTGCCCCCGATAGCGGAGTTGAAGTCACCGAGCCTATCGACTGATCCACCATCATCGGGGGCAAGCCCCCTCCCACATTTCAGACCGAGTTCACATTGACCCAGCGCTGTTCTCGAGCCGCCATGTGGAGTTTCGCAGCACCGAGCTGCCCAAGACCACAGTG
>NZ_JBWKXO010000013.1:81797-159394 GCF_059423025.1 Pseudomonas sp. GW704-F2
CGATAGCGGAGTTGAAGTCACCGAGCCTATCGACTGATCCACCGCCATCGGGGGCAAGCCCCCTCCCACATTTCAGACCGAGTTCACATTGACCCAGCGCTGTTCTCGAGCCGCCACGCGAATCGCCGTCGCCAGCCGCTCGGCCGCCCACGCCGCCTCGAAGTCGCTGCCGTCCGCGCCCTGGCCGGCCACTGCCAGAATCAACTCGCGCACTTCCAGCGTCTTCAATTCGTTGTAGCCCAACTGATGGCCGGCGGCCGGGCTGAACGCCGCGTAGCCGGGCAGGGCGGGGCCGGCCAGCAGGCGTTGGAAGCCGTCCTGGCCCTTGCGGCATAGGCGCAGTTCGTTCAAGCGCTCCTGATCGAAGGCCAACGTGCCTTGCGTCCCGCTGATCTCAAACGCCAGGTGGTTTTTGTAACCGTGCTTGAGCCAACTGCTGCTCACCGTGCCGCGCGCGCCGTTGGCGAAACGCAGCAGGGCGTGTACCTGGTCGTCCACGGCAATCGACTTGAGTGTGTCGCCGCCTTTGACGGCGGGGCGCTGCGCATGCACGGTCTGCGTATCGGCGCACACGCTGACCACATCGCCCACCAGATAGCGTGCCATCGACAGCAAGTGGCTGCCCAGGTCCGCCAGGGCGCCACCGGCATGTTCCACCTCACAGCGCCACGACCAGGGTGAAGCCGGGTCGGCCATGAAGTCTTCGCTGAACTCACCCTGGAAACTGATGATTTCGCCCAATTCGCCGTTGGCGATGATCTGCTTTGCCCACCCGATCATCGGGTTGTGCTGGTAGTTGTAGCCGACCCGCGTCACCACGCCCGCCGCACTCGCGGCGTGGCGCATGGCGTCGGCCTGCGCCAGGCTGACCGCCAGCGGTTTTTCGCAGTACACCGCCTTGCCCGCCGCGAGCGCGGCCATGGCCATGGGGTAGTGCAAATGGTTCGGTGTGGTGATCGCCACCACATCGACCGTGGGGTCGTTGACCAGCGCTTGCCAGTCACCATGGGCCTGGGCAAATCCCCAGGCATCGGCGCAGCGCTGGGCGCGTTCGGTGTCGGCATCGGCCAGGGCGGCCAGCTTGAGGCTGACCGGCAGCTCGAATACCGTGCGGGCGTTATTGAACGCCAGGGCATGGGCGCGGCCCATGAAGCCCGTGCCGATCAGGCCGATTCCGAGTTTGCGCATAGCCGTGGTCCTTTGGATTATTGTTTTCAGGGAGGCTATTAATGGAATATAAATTCTCATAATTCAATATGTGGAAAAAATAATTCATTTCTGAGGCTATATCATTGCAGTTGATGTGGTTATATTCAGCGCAGGGTTAAAAGCCGCCAGTTAACAAAAGATAACGTAGCGCCGATTGTCAGACGATTCGAAAGCCCGATAGGATGGCCCCTACTTCCTCCAGGCGCTCTAGATTGCAGGTTTCAGAGCCCGGGAAGGTAAGACGACCTAACAATAATAAATGGGAGAAAGGTCTATGAGTGAGCCTGTCATGGGTTGGGTTGTTTGCCGCCCACGCGCCGCACGCAGGGTTGCGTTGTTGGCCACAGCGCTCTCGTTGCTGGCCGGTGCCGCGTTGTCGCCACCGCTGTTGGCAGCCAGCGATACCGCCGCACAGCCGGTGTTTGCAATTGAATCCCCCAAGGCCGCCAAGGGCCTGATGATCGACGTGGTCCACGCGGGCTCGCGCCTGGTGGCGGTCGGTGATCGCGGGCACATCCTCTATTCCGATGACCAGGGCAGCACCTGGACCCAAGCCAAAGTCCCCACCCGCCAACTGCTCACGGCGGTGTTTTTTGTCGATGACAAACACGGCTGGGCCGTCGGCCACGATGCGCAGATCCTCGCCAGCGTCGACGGCGGCGCCACCTGGGTCCAGCAATACCAGGACCTCAAGCGCGAAGCGCCGTTGCTCGACGTCTGGTTCAACGACGCCAACCACGGCCTGGCCGTCGGCGCCTACGGGGCGCTGATCGAAACCACCGACGGTGGCAAAACCTGGGAAGACGTCAGCGAGCGCCTCGACAACGAAGACCAGTTCCACCTCAACGCCATCGCCCAGATCAAGGACGCCGGCCTGTTTATCGTCGGTGAGCAGGGCAGCATGTTCCGCTCCAGCGACGACGGCCAGACCTGGGAAAAACTCGAAGGCCCCTACGAGGGTTCACTGTTCGGCGTGATCGGCACCGCCCAGCCGCACACCCTGTTGGCCTACGGCTTGCGTGGCAACCTGTACCGCTCCACGGATTTCGGCAGCACCTGGGAGCAGGTCGAACTGAATGCGGCGCGCGGCGCCCTGGAGTTCGGCTTGTCCGGGGCGACCTTGCTCGATGACGGCGCGCTGGTGGTGGTCGGTAACGGCGGCAGCGTGGTGGTCAGCCATGACGACGGCCAGACCTTCAGCGTATTCAATCGCCCGGACCGTATTTCACTCTCGGCGGTGACGGCGGCGGGCAATGGCAACTTGATTCTGGTCGGGCAGGGTGGTGTTCGTGTTGCTACGCCAACCGGCGCCGAACCCACAAAACAATAAGAAGGCGGGGAAAGAATGAGCAGTCATCACAACGATAAAGCGACCTTTCTTGAGCGCCTGATCTTCAACAACCGCCCGGCAGTGATCGTCATCTGCCTGCTGGTGAGTATTTTCCTATTCTGGCAGGCGACGTTGATTCGCCCCTCCACCAGCTTCGAAAAGATGATCCCGCTCAAGCACCCCTTCATCGAAAAGATGATGGAACACCGCAACGACCTGGCCAACCTGGGCAACACGGTGCGTATCTCGGTGGAGGCCAAGGACGGTGACATCTTCACCAAGGACTACATGGAGACCCTGCGGCAGATCAACGACGAGGTGTTCTACATCTCTGGCGTCGACCGCTCGGGCCTCAAGTCGCTGTGGAGCCCCAGCGTGCGCTGGACCGAAGTCACCGAGGAAGGCTTCGCCGGCGGTGAAGTGATCCCGCAGAGCTACAACGGCTCGCCGCAAAGCCTCGATCAACTGCGCAACAACGTGCTCAAGTCCGGCCAGGTCGGGCGCCTGGTGTCCAACGACTTCAAGTCGAGCATTGTCGACATCCCGCTGCTGGAGTCCTACCCGGACCCGCAGGACCAGGGCAAGTTGCTGGCGCTGGACTATCGGCAGTTCTCCCATGAACTGGAAGACAAGATCCGCACCAAGTTCGAAGCGCAGAACCCCAACGTCAAGATCCACATCGTCGGTTTCGCCAAGAAGGTCGGCGACCTGATCGACGGGCTGGTGATGGTCGTGCTGTTCTTCGGCGTTGCCTTCGTCATCACGCTGGTGCTGTTGCTGTGGTTCACCAACTGCCTGCGCAGCACCGTCGCGGTGTTGAGCACGACGCTGGTGGCGGTGGTCTGGCAACTCGGCTTGATGCACTTCTTCGGCTTCGGGCTCGATCCGTATTCGATGCTGGTGCCGTTCCTGATCTTCGCCATCGGTATTTCCCACGGCGTGCAGAAGATCAACGGTATCGCCCTGCAATCGAGCGACGCGGACAATGCGCTGACTGCCGCACGGCGGACCTTCCGGCAACTGTTCCTGCCGGGGATGATCGCGATTCTGGCGGATGCGGTGGGTTTCATTACCCTGCTGATCATCGACATCGGGGTGATCCGGGAACTGGCCATCGGCGCGTCCATCGGCGTGGCGGTGATCGTGTTTACCAACCTGATCCTGCTGCCGGTGGCGATTTCCTACGCGGGCATCAGCAAGCGCGCCGTGGCCAGGAGCAAGAAAGACGCGAATCGCGAACACCCGTTCTGGCGCCTGCTGTCGAATTTCGCCAACCCGAAGGTCGCGCCGATTTCCGTCGCCCTGGCGCTGGTCGCGTTCAGCGGCGGCCTCTGGTACAGCCAGCACCTCAAGATCGGCGACTTGGACCAGGGCGCGCCGGAGCTACGCCCGGACTCGCGCTACAACAAGGACAACAACTTCATCATCAGCAACTACTCCACCAGTTCCGACGTGCTGGTGGTGATGGTCAAGACCAAGGCCGAAGGCTGCTCGCGCTATGAAGCCATGGCGCCCATCGACCAGTTGATGTGGAAGATGCAGAACACCGAGGGCGTGCAGTCGGCGATCTCGCTGGTGACCGTGTCCAAGCAGATGATCAAGGGCATGAACGAGGGCAACCTGAAATGGGAAACCCTGTCGCGCAACCCGGATGTGCTGAACAACTCCATCGCCCGCGCCGATGGCCTGTACAACAACAACTGCTCCCTGGCGCCGGTGCTGGTGTTCCTCAACGACCACAAGGCCGAAACCCTCGACCGCGCCGTGCATGCGGTGCAGGACTTCGCCAAGGAAAACAACAAGGACGGCCTGGAGTTCATCCTCGCCGCCGGTAACGCCGGGATCGAGGCCGCTACCAACGAGGTGATCAAGGAGTCGGAGCTGACCATCCTGATCCTGGTGTACCTGTGCGTGGCGACCATGTGCATGATCACCTTCCGCTCCTGGGCGGCGACCCTGTGCATCGTGCTGCCGCTGGTGCTGACCTCGGTGCTGGGCAACGCGCT
Organism: Pseudomonas sp. GW704-F2; assembly: GCF_059423025.1. Taxonomy (NCBI): domain Bacteria; kingdom Pseudomonadati; phylum Pseudomonadota; class Gammaproteobacteria; order Pseudomonadales; family Pseudomonadaceae; genus Pseudomonas; species Pseudomonas sp. GW704-F2. The sequence goes on from NZ_JBWKXO010000013.1 coordinate 86,343, forward strand.
GATGGCGTTCATGGGCATCGGCGTCAAGGTCGCGACCTTGCCGGTGGTGGCCCTTGGTGTGGGCATCGGCGTGGACTACGGCATTTACATCTACAGCCGTCTGGAAAGTTTCCTGCGCGCTGGCCTGCCGTTGCAAGAGGCGTACTACCAGACGCTCAAGTCCACAGGCAAGGCGGTGCTGTTCACCGGGTTGTGCCTGGCGATCGGCGTGTGTACCTGGATCTTCTCGGCGATCAAGTTCCAGGCCGACATGGGCCTGATGCTGACCTTCATGCTGCTGTGGAACATGTTCGGTGCGCTGTGGCTGCTGCCGGCGCTGGCGCGGTTCCTGATCAAACCGGAGAAGTTGGCCGGGCAGAAAGGCAACTCGCTGTTCGCCCACTGAGTGCGGCGGTGGGGGCGGTTGCGCCCCCACCGGCAACGTCACGCTGCGCTCACCGGCTTGCGCGCGGTGTGGGCGCGATCGCCAGGAACAACTGATCCACCGGCGGCGTGATCAATACGTAGACAATCCGCCTGATCGGCTCGGCGCCCGGCTCCTGGGGGTTGCGCAAGCTGCTCTGGACGTGTTGCTTGAGCAAATCCTTCTGCGTGTATTTGCGCTGCTCCGCCAGTTTCAGATGGGCGCGGGTATAGCGCGCGGGCGGGGCGTCGGCGCTGGCGTAATGGAAGTGGGCATACCACAGCACCGTCGGCGGTTTTTTCGCTTTGTCATACACCGCGTATTCGGTGAAGAAATCGCCACTGAGGGTCGGCCGTTGCGGGTCGGCCAGGCTGGTCAGGTTGATATCGATCTGCTGGTGTTGCCACAGATACTCGAGGCTCTCCTGGGTCGGCCATTGACGCTTGTAGCCCTCGCTGCACACCCGTTCCGCCAGCCGCAGCATATCGCGGGCCTGGGCCTGGTACTCATCGATCAGGTCCTGGGCCGAGGGTTTGTCGAGGTGGTCGCGCTGGATTTCCTCGGCCAGCGCGGTGAGCTTGTCCGCGTGCCCGCTGAGCAGCTCATCCCAGTCGCCCGGGTTGACCTGTTGGCGTGTGCGCGGCGAGTCGAGTTTTTGCCGGTCGGCGGTAATGACGCGTTCAATGTCGCGGCGCTGTTCGATCAGCGTCTGGGCCAAACCTTTGAGGGTCGCCAGCGTGCGGCCTCGCGTGGGCTGCGTGGGGGCTTGGGAAGGCGGTTCGGCGGTGGTCGCCCAGCCGTCCGCGTGCTTGTTGAAAGAGGCAACGGCTTCACCGGTCAGCGTATCGGTGAGGGTGAAGTGCTCCTCGGCGTTCTGCGCATCGGCCGGCTTGAGTTCGCCGATCAAATACTCTTTTTTGCGGGTCTTGAACACGCGCTTTGTCGGCGCCTTGGCGCGCAGGGTTTTCGACAGCGGCAGCACCACCTCCAACGCTTCCTGCTTGCGCACCACCGATTCCAGCTCGCTGTTCGCCAGCGCCTGGGCGTATTCGAGGCCCGCCAGCAGACGTTCGGCCTGCGGGCGCAGGCGGCTCGGGTTGAGCGCCTTGAGTACGCGGATCGCCTCTTCATAACGGCGGTACTTTTTCAGCACGCTCTCGTACACCTGCCGTTGTTCGACCAGGGTGTATTCGGTGCTGCTGCGCACTTCGACGTGAGACAGCAGCGCCGCGCTCAGGTCGGTTTGCTCCAGGCGTTTGACGTACAGCTCTTCCTGCGGCGGCAGGCGTACATCGGTCATCTCCACGCTGCTGACGGCCAGGTAGTCGAGGGCATTGAGCCGCAGGTTGTCGGGGAAAAAGTTCTGCGGGTATTCGATCTGTGCCAGCAACTCCTGGCGTATCGTGCGCCCCGCCAGCGAATCGTTTTCCAGCTGTTCCAGGGTGGTTTCCATGGCAACGGAAACCTCGGCCATGTGCTGGCGGATGTTTGCTGACTCGGTGGCGTTGCGCACGTATTCGTCGTAGACCGTCGAGTCGCCGAGCAAGTTATTCACGAACATGAGGCGCGCCATTCGCGCCATGGGTTCGCCCGCGCCGGAAAAGCGCATGGCGTTCAACCGGCCCAGGAGCATCTCGTGGATAAACAGTTGTTGGTCCCAGACCGTCTTGAGGATTTTCGCGCGGTCATGCACATGCACGCCGGCGCCGCCGACTTTTTCCAGTTCTACGCCGAGCTTGACCATCTCCAGGCGCGGGGCGAGTGATTGGGCAAACAGCAATTCCAGGTTCTCCAGCAGAATCTGGAATTCGGTGCGCAATTGCTGATGCTTGAGGGTTTCGCGCTGGTGCCGTGTTTCCAGGGCGGGCCTTTGCTGGTCGCTAGCTTTTTGCAGCAGGTTCCACACCAACTGCGCGGTTTTGCGTTGTTTGACCAAGGCGTCCAGGGCGGGTGATATCTGCGTGCTCGCTGCCTGGAATGGCGCCATCAGGTGCTGCATGTCTTCACTGAGCACTTGCACCCGGGCGAGCACTTCTTGTTTCTTGCGCAGGTTTTCTTCGCGCAAGGCGGCCAGGCGCTTGGGCCCGCCACCCAGCAGTTTGAGCCCGCGGTCCAGCGACCAATGGCCGTTGCCATCGGTTCTCAGCAAAATCCCGGGATGTTCGGGTTTTTGCGGATGAACGATGAACACATCAGCAAAACCCGGGACGATGCTGACCCTGAATAACAGCCCGGCCACCGAGGCATGCCACAGGCCGTTGATGCGGTACAAGCCTTGGTGAGGCCCGGTGTCGAGTGGCGCGGGAGCGGGCACGGGCCACGGCACGTTGACGGCGCGCAGTTTCTCCAGCAGCGCGGCCGCGGCGGTGTCGCCGGCCAACGAATGGTCGAAGTCCAACGGCGTGCGGCCACCGCCGGGTGGTTCGCTGGGCAGGCCGATGACGCCGCGTTCGACCGCTGCTGCATGGCGGGTTGCCAGGCCGGGCGGGCGTCGGAAGGGCGCGCGCGTGACCGGCTGTTCGTCGAGCGGCAGGCTGGCGCTGTGCGCGCTGAGGGGGCCTTGATGCACCAGCAGCATGCCGATGTTGAGCAGCAGGTCGACCCACGCCAGCTCTTTCGCCGTAGGGTCAGGGCTCTCCAGTGCCGGCAGGTCCTGGGTCAGGCTTTGCGTCGCCTGGATCAGCCAGCCGATCGTCGCCAGGGGGCCGCGCACGGCCATCAACAAGGTGTTGAAGCCCAGTTGCATGCCTTCGAGGATCAACGCCCAGCGGCTTTGCGCGTTCGAGGTCGACTCGCGCTCGGCCTGGTCCAGCAACTGGCGGGTTTCGCAGCCGAACAGATAGTCCATCAGGCTGCCGTGGTTGAGCGCTTGCAGGATTTCGTCGCCGCTCGCATCGCCGGCCGGCGCCAATTCGGCGGGTTTGGGCACCTCGGGCAGCCGGTCGAACTCCGAGCCGATGCCGATGCGCAGGATGTGCGGCTGGCTGAACCCGCCGTTGCTGTAGATCGCCCTGGCCGGGTCGGGCAGCCAGGTCAGCACGCTTTCTTGTAGCGCACCGGGTTGCACAATGGCCGCCAGCAGGTGTTCGCGGCTGCTGAACTCGAGCAGCGCGTCGCGATAGGCCGGACGGTACAGCAGGTGCGGCCCCCGCTGGGTGTCGAGCGGTTCGATGATGAACATGTTCTGCGCCACGTCCGCTGTGGCTGCCGGCGTGCGCAGAAAGGCCAGGAGGCGGATGACAATTTCGTCGCCATCGACCCGGCGTGCCAGCGGGTTGGTTGCGAGCAGTGCCCGCACACAGCGCGCGCCGCGCGTGGTCAGGCCGGCTTCGCCGCGGAACGCGTGCTCCAGCGCCTGGGTTTTCAGGTGCAGGGGCCGCTGTTGGTTGAACAGCCGCTGGCGTTTGCGCGCGGCGGCGGTGTCGCCCATCAGTTCCCGGCGCAGGTAGGCGGGATAGTTGTTGCCGATGTCGACACGCTGGACCAGTTGCAGCACGTAGGCGGGCGTCAACCACGCTTCGAGCGCCCGGCCGCTGCGATGGCTGAGCGTCATGCGGCCTCTGGGGCTTCCCGACAGGTTCTTCAGCGCCAGGTCCACCAGGCTCATGGATACCGGCGCGAGGTAACCACCTGCAAGGCTGCCCACCGCGACATGAAAGGTCAGGGTCAACTCGTCGGCCTGGTAGCCGGCGGCGCGTGCCGCGTCGTTGCAGGTACGTTGGCCGCCTAGGGCGACAGCGCGATCCAGGCACAGTTGGTGGTTCAAGTGCTCGGCGGCATAGCTATGCAGGCTTTCCAGGCCATCGAAGTCGGAATCGCCGAGGGTCTGGCGCTTGATCCCGGCCTGTTCAAGCAGGCATTCGCGGTAAGCCAGGCGGTCGGCGGCGCTGGCGCGTTGCAGCCAGTCGGGCAGGGCGGCCTGGAGGGATGCCAGCGTGGCCAGCGCCGTGCCGCTGGCGCGGGCGCGGGCGAAAAACCGCGCCGGTTGGGTGATGGCGGCAAACTGTTGTTCCAAGGCCTGCACCGTGCTGTTGGCCGGGAGTTGCAGGGCGGCCAGGTCCTCCAATTGCTGGTTGAGGATCAGCGCGGCCTGGACCTCGAAAATATTGCCGTCGGGTTCGTACTGCTGCCAGGTGATGCTGTCGACGCTGAAGCGCTGTTGCAGGTGGTCGGCCCAGGCCTGGCCGAAGGCGTCCAGGTCAGGGTAGGTCTCGATTGCGCCGGATAGACGGCACAGCAACACCTGCTCGCGGCACACCACCAGCAGGTCGCTCGCTTGCAGCGTGAGCAGGCTGCCTGCGCGCGTCAGGTGCGCCTCTAGCGTATAGGCATGAATCGCGTTGTCGGGGGCCGGGCGGCGTGCGCGGGTGGCACGGTCTGGGTAGCGCGCCAGCGTATTGAGGATGTCCAGCGGTTGGGCGTGGCGTGCGGCGGCGTCGAGCAGCGTGCCTTGCAGCACGTCGGCCAGCCATTTCCAGCGGCTGCCGCCGGCGTCGCTGTCTTCGCCCCAATAGGTGGCCATGGCGTCTTGGAAGCCGATAAACAGCAGCGACGGCAGTTCGCGAATGACGGCTTCGATGACGTCAAGATCATAGGCGTGGGCGCCATTGGCCGGATAACCGAGCCGCGTGCCGCTGGCATCGCTCAAGTAGCTATCCAGGCCGTGGCGCGTCGACACATCGGGAAAGCTGCCGTCGGCGAGATGGCTCAGCGCGACCTCCAGCAACGGCAGCAACGCCCGCCCGCCACCGTCACGGGGTACGGCCAGTCGCAGGTCGGCGAGTGGGTGTGTCAACGGCGGATATTTCTCCGCCAGGTTGCGCGCCAGCATCTGCGCGGTGACTGCGCGCAGTGTCGGGCGCTTGAGAAACTGGGCTTCAAGCGCTTCCCGCAGCGGGTCGGCGGCGAGGGGGGGATTGCGGTCTGGCATGGGTATTCCTTTACGTTGAATAAAGACGTGCCCTTGCACGGTAATCCGCGGTGTGGCGCCGATGCGGTAGCCGGTTATGGTTTTAGGTCCTGGCGGCAAAGTGGCCTATCATTAGCCCTTTGAACCTGATGAAAGACTGTGATGACTACTACTTTGACGGCCGTCCTTGCCACCAGCGACATGCTTGAAATCGACGGGCTGCATGCCTTCGAGTTCGCACTGGATGAAGAAAAGCTGCTGATCATCGCCATGGATGGCCGTGCGCAAAAACGCTGGAGTTTCAGTCTGGAACAACTGCAGGCCGCGGTCTTCGATGAGACTCTGCAAAGCTGGACGCTGACCGGTGATGTGGGCGAGCACCGCCTGGTCTGCGTGAATGCCTTCACCGGCAATAACAATGACGAGGATGAAGCGGATGCTGATGCGTAAATTCTGGCCCTTGTTGATCGCGGGCAGCGTCGGGGCGATGTCGGTACAGGCTGCACCGGCCGACACCCATGAACTGCTGGTCGGCAGCTACACCGCCGGCAGCAGCGAAGGGATCTATCGCCTGCAATTCGACAGCCGCACCGGGCGGTTCCAGGGCCAGCCGGTATTGGCGGCGAAAACGGCCAACCCGTCCTGGCTGACCGTCTCCAAGGATCAGCAGCATCTGTTTGTCGTCAATGAAAACGGCCCCGGCCAACAGGACGCGGTCGGTCGCGTCAGCAGCTACCGCATCGACCCGCAGAACCATCAGCTCACGCTGATCAACCAGGTACAAAGCCTGGGCAGCGAGCCGACGCATTCCAGCGTAGCCGCCGATGGCCGCTACCTGTTCGTCGCCAACTATTCGGTGCTTGAAGACCCGGGCGGCAGCCTGGCGATTCTGCCGCTGGACGCCCAAGGCAAACTGGCGGCGCCAGTGCAGTTGAGCGGGCACCCGGCGAGCCGGGTCAACCCGCAACGCCAGGCGTCCAACCATGTGCATTCGGTGGTGCCGTCGCCGGATGGCAAGTATGTGTTTGTGCAGGACCTCGGCGCGGACAAGGTGTTTGCCTACCGCTACGATCCCAAGGCCAACCCTGAACAGCCCCTGACCCCGGCCAACCCGGCGTCGGTGCCCTTGCCGCCGGGCAGCGGCCCGCGTCATTTGCTGTTCAGCGCGGACGGCAAGCATGCCTGGCTGACCACCGAGATGAGCGCTCAGGTCGCGGTGTTTGATTACCACGACGGCACGCTCAACCAAACCCAGCTGGTGGACTTCGCCGCCGGGCAACCGGTGTCCGACAAGGCCGGCGCGGCGCTGCATGCTTCCAGCGATGGCAAGTTCCTGTACGTGAGCAATCGCGGCACGGCCAATCAGTTGCTGGTGTTCAGCATCGATCCGGCGACCGCGCATCTCAAGGAACTGCAGCGCCGTTCCGTGGACGGCGACCACCCGCGCGAGTTCAGCCTGGACCCGAGCGGCAAGTTCCTGCTGATCGCCAACCAGAAAAGCAATGAAATCGTGGTGGTCGAACGCGACCCACACACCGGCCTGCTCGGCAAAACCGTGCAAAAACTACCGATCGATGCGCCCAGCGACCTCAAGTTCCTGGTGCGTCAATAAGCCACAGGCCCCGCACGTCGGGGCCTGATCCTCTTTATTAATTCGATTAATAACAGCTACTGTTTCAAAGCATTTCTAAGGCCCAACCCTCGGGCGTAAGTTGAGTTCCAAGGCCTCCCCGGCCACTCAACCAAACGAACACAAGGGTTACCGACATGAACTTCAATCTCTTCTCGATCATCGCCGCCTCCGCTGTTTCCGCCACTGTTGTACTGCCAGCTGCGGCCAGCGTGAACATCATCGGCAAACAATCCAGCACCAGCGCCTACACCCAGAAATACCTGCAACAGAGTGCCAACTTCTACGCCGCACTGGATCACAAAACCCAGTACTGAGCGCCCTGTGGGAGCCGGCGCGCCCGCTCCCACATCGATTCAGGCAGATTCAGGCTTGGCCATCACCGCGATAAACAGCGGCGAGTCCAGAAACCACTGCAACCACGCCTGCACCCGTCGATATGAGGTGCGCGCAAACCACTCCCGATCGACATGGGCAAACTGCCGCACAAACGGCGCCACAGCCATATCCGCAAGGCTTGGATGCTCGGCGAGCAAATACGCACGGTCAGCCAGCAACGCCTCCAGCTTCTGCAAAAACACCTCACCGTCGGCCCGATACGCTTCCATCGGCCGCTCCGGGTAGCGCTCGGCATACTTGTAGTGATTCAAGTGATGTTTGAAGCCCAGGTCATTCTCGGCAATCAGCGCCAGCACCGCGGGATCACCCTGCAGCAACCAGTCTTGCGGATCGTTTTGCGCGAGGGCCCAGCGCATGATGTCCAGGCTTTCGTCGATCACCCGACCGTCGACGCTCAACACCGGCACCGTGCCTTTGGACGACAGCGCGAGCATCTCGGCCGGCTTGGCCTTGAGGTTGACTTCGACAATCCGCAGCGGCACGCCGCAATAGCGCAGGGCCAGGCGGGCGCGCATCGCGTAGGGGCAACGGCGAAACGAGTACAGCAGCGCCTCGCTCACTTCACCTCCACGGTGCTCAAACCATTGCCCTGACGCTTGACCTGGATCTGCACCGGAATGCGCTCGTGCATTTCCTGTACGTGGGAAATCACCGCCACCTTGCGGCCCTGGGCTTGCAGGCCGTCCAGCGCGTCCATGGCCAATTGCAGGGATTCCGGGTCGAGGCTGCCGAAACCTTCGTCGATAAACAGCGACTCGATCTTCAAGGTACTCGAGGCCATCGACGCCAGGCCCAGCGCCAGCGCCAGGGAGACGAGGAACGTCTCGCCGCCGGACAACGAATGCACTGAGCGCAGTTCGTCGCCCATTTCCGTGTCCATCACCAGCAGGCCGAGCATGCTGCCGCCGCGTTTGAGGCGGTAGCGGCGCACCAGTTGGCGCAGTTGCACGTTGGCGTGGTGTACCAGCAAATCGAGGTTGTAGGCCTGGGCGATCTTGCGGAAGGTGTCGCCGGTGGCCGAGCCGATCAGCGCGTTGAGGCGCGCCCAGCGTTGCCATTCTTCATAAGCCTTGGTGATCTGTTCGGCCAGGGCGTGGTTGGCGTCCTGGCGGCGCTGGTCTTCGGATTGCCGCGCGCGCAGTTCGGCGCAGTGTTTTTCGCCCTCGGTCAGTTGCTGGTTGAGCGTGGCCAGTTGGGTGTCCAGCTGTTCGGCGTCGAGGTTGCCGTTGTGCAGCGCCTGGTGCTCGGCCAGGCGTTGTTCGCGCTCTTGCAGCAGAACCCGGGCTTGCTCGACAGCTTTTTCGCTGTTGTGCAGTTGCTGGCGCAGCGCGCTGGCATGGGCCTCGTCCAAGGCCAGCAGGCGCTTGAGCCCGGCGTCGTCCAGGTCGGGGTGCAGGGCGCGCCACTCGGCCAAGCGCGTCGCGAGCGCGTGTTGTTCGGCGTGCAGCGTGTGCTGGCGGTCTTGCTGGGCCTTGAGGTCGGCGGCCAGTTGGATCAAGGCGTTGCGGATGTCCTGCAGCTGTTGATTGGCGTCGGCTTCGCTTTGGCGAGACTGCGCCACGGCCTGTTCGAGTTGCTGTTGCCAGTCTTCGGCGCGTGGGTGTTCACCGAGCAGGCGGGTGAGTTTTTCCTGGGCCGCGTGTTGCTGGGCGGCCAGTTCGTTGACCTGCTGGCGCAATGCGTCGAGTTGCTGCTGGCGATGTTGCTGATGGGTGTGTTCTTTCTCGATCGCCTGCTGACGCGCTTGTTGCTCGGCCAGTTCATCGCGCTGATGGGCCAACTGTTCGAGGCGCTGACCGACCTGTTGGTCCAACTGCATGAAGGTCGCCGCCGGTTCGCTGCGCAGGCCCTCGAGTGTCTCGGTCGGCAACAGGCTGGCGAACGCCTGGAGTTCTTCGTCGAGGCGTTCGCGGTCGTTGGCCAGTTCGCGTTGCTGGTCGATCAGCAACTGGCGGGCCTGCTGGCTGGCGTCCTGCGCGGCTTGCAGCTGTTGCTGCAGGCGCCCGGCGTTTTGTTGCAGGTTGAGCAGGGCGCCTTGGCGTTGCTCGTCCTGGGTGATGTTTTGCGTCAGTTGACTGAGCTGCTGGGCCAGCCAGGTGCTGCGCCGGGCAGCGTCCTGATTGAACAGCGCGGCCGCCAGCGGGTGCGCGTCCAGGCTCGGCGCCAGGGCTTGCTGTTGGATTGCCAGTTGCTCCTGTTGCTGCAGGAATTCCTTTTGCTGGGCGATCAAACCGCCGACTTCACCGCGCAGCTCGGTGAGTTTTTCCTTGAGGCTGTCGACGGCTTTCTGCGCCATCGCCTCTTCGTTTTCGTCGTGGCGACCGAGGCTGTGCAGCAACGCTTCGGGTTGGTGATACGGATGCGCTTGGCTGCCGCACACCGGGCAGGGCTGGTCATCCTGCAATTGCCCGCGCAACTCCTCGACGCTGGCACTGCGGGCCAGGCGCTGGCGCTCCAGCAGTTGCTTGGTCACCGTCAGGGTCTGTTCGGCGCGCGTAAGTTCGGCTTTGGTGTGCAGGCCGGTCTGGTTCAACTGATCGCGTTGTTGTTGCGCGTCTGCGAGTTTCTGCGTCAACACGCTGGCTTGCTGGTCCAGCTGTTGCTGGTTGTCCCACAGCCGGGTCAGGTCTTCGAAGGCGCGTTGCTGCTTGCGATTGTCTTGCAGCAGGCTGGCGAGTAACTGGATCTGCTCGGCGACGGCGTGAGGTTCGGCGCCGGCCTCCTGGTACAGCAGGTCGAGGGCATCGCGTTGTTGGGCGAACTTCTCGGCGGCGGCGGTGGCGCGCTGTTCAAGCTGGGGCAGTTCGGCCTGACCTTTGTTCAGGCGATTGCCGATCAGCATCAGTTGTTGCAGGCGGTCGCGGTAGGCATTCCAGGCCTCGCTCAACGGCGCGAGGGCGGCGCTGCGTTCCAGGCCGGCGGCCAGGCGTTGCAGGCGCTCGGCGACGAGGGTGTGTTTTTCCTGCAAGCCCTTGAGCAAGGCCTGACCTTCGGCGCAGGCCGTTTCGTGCTGTTGCTGGTCCTCGTCGCGCTTGGCCAGTTCCTTGGTCAGGTGGGCGAGGGTGTTCTGTTCCTCGAAGGCCTGGCGCAGCAAAGGCCCGGCGTCGGCCTGAGCTTGCAGGGCCGCGGCCAGCGCTGTTTGGGCCGATGCCTGCTGTTGTAGGGCTTGCTCCTGGCGGCCATGCAGATCGGTTTGCTGCTCGATCTGCGCTTGAATGTGCGCGGCCAGCGGCGTGAGCAAGGTGTCGAGCTCAGCCTGGCGCGCGAAGTGATGACGCTGCGGCGCCAACTGTTCCAAGCGGCTCAAGTCCTCGCGCTGCGGGCCTTGGCTGTCCCAGTGCTGCTGGGCTTGCTGCAACTGTTCGACGGCACTGAGCTTGCGCTCCTGCCATTCGCGCAGTTCCTTGAGCCAGGTGTGCTGCAGCTCCAGTTGCTTGAGCTGGGCTTGCTCGGTCTTGAGCTGTTGCTGCGCGTTGGCCAATTGTTGGTCCAGTTCGGCGCGAGCTTGCTCGGCCAGGGGTTCCACGCCGGTGGCCTGGTCCTGCAGCTGTTTGTGGGCGTCCTTGGCGTCCTTGGCCTTGTCGAAGGCGCGACGGCCGAGTTGGGTGTAGAGCGCGGTGTCGGTGAGCTTTTCCAGCAGTTCGCTGCGCTCGTTGTCGTTGGCCTTGAGGAAGGCGCTGAACTCGCTCTGCGCCAGCAGCACCGCGCGGGTGAACTGTTCGAAGTTCAGGCCCAGGGCCAACTCCAGCTGGGTCTTGTATTCGGTTTTCTGGCTCGCCAGCAACTGGTCGCTGTCCAGGTCGATCAGGCTTTGCCGGCTGTTCTGCAACTTGCCGCTGGCTTTGTCGCGGGCGCGGTTGGCTTCCCAGCGCGCACGGTAGCGGCGGCCGTTGACGCCGACAAAGTCGACCTCGGCATACCCGCCGCCGGTGCCGCGTCGCAGCAACGTGCGCGGGTCGCCGATGGAAATATCGCTGTCGGCGTCGGGCATCTTGGCCTGGCCGGTATCGCCCAGGCGCGGCACGGCACCGAACAGCGCCAGGCACAGCGCGTCGAGCAGGGTACTTTTGCCGGCGCCGGTCGGCCCGGTAATCGCGAACAACCCGGCGCTGGCCAGGGGCTCGGCGGTAAAGTCGATCTCAAACGGGCCCGCGAGGGAGGCGAGGTTTTTCAGGCGGATGGCGAGGATCTTCATGGCTGTTCGCCCTCCTGTTGCACTTCCTGGAGCAGCACCGCGAAGTCCTTCAAGGTCTGTTCATCCACTTCACTGCCGTAGTTGTCCTGCCAGGCGCGGCTGAACAGCTCCTGGGGGGTGAGCTGGTCGAGTTCGATCAAGCGCTCGTTGTCGGTGTCGTCGCTGCCGCGTTTGCCGGCGTACTCGGCAGCGATACGCACCAGGCGCACGGCCTTGCCTTGCAGGGCGGTTTCGATTTGCTGGCGCAGGTCGGGTTGCGGCTCGTCGAGGCGCACGCGCACTTCCAGCCACGGCTGGCGTTGGGTTTCGGCGAGCAGGTCGATGTCCGGCAAGTCGCCGAGCTGCTTGAGGATATCGGCCAGTGGCGCCGCTTCCAGGCGTTGCAGGTTGACCGCGCGCGGGATCAGGCGCGGTTCGACGCTGAGCAGGGTTGCGCCGTCGAACGTCACGTCGAGAATCTGGTGTTGGTAGCCGATTTCGGAAAACGACAACGGAATCGGCGAACCGCTGTAGCGAATGCGCTCCTCGCCGTTGACCCGCTGCGGCTTGTGCAGATGGCCGAGGGCGACATAGCTGACGCTGGCGTCGAACAGGCTGGCGGGCAGCGCTTCGGCGTTGCCGATGATCAGGCTGCGCTCGGAGTCTTCCGACACCGAACCGCCGGCCATATGTGCATGGCTGATGGCAACCAGTGCCTGGCCGGGCTCGCGTTTGGCGTTGGCTGCGGCAATCAGCCACTCATGCACCTGGCCGATACCGCGCAGGTAATCGTCCCCCAGTTGCGCCCCGGTGACTTCCGCCGGGCGCAGGAACGGCAGCGCCAGGCACCAGGCGGCGATCTTGCCGTCGGCGCCGGGCAGCGGGATCAGCAAGCGCTCGGTATCCAGTTGCCCGTCATCGAGCCACAACACCCGGCCCAGGGCATGGGTGCGCAAACGGCGCATCAACGGCGCGGGCAGTTCGATGCGCGAGCCGGAGTCGTGGTTGCCGGCGATCATCACAATCGTGAGGTTGGGGTTTTGTTCGTGGGCGCTGATGATGAAATCGTACAGCCGCTCCTGGGCCTTGAGCGGCGGGTTGACCGTGTCGAAGATATCGCCGGCGATCAACAGCACGTCCGGCGCGTGCGCGCCGAGCTGGCGCAGCAGCCACTCGAGGAAACAGGCGTGTTCGAAGTCGCGCTCCTGGCCATGCAGGTTTTGCCCAAGGTGCCAGTCGGAGGTGTGAAACAGACGCAAGGCGAGCTCCGTGGAGAAGATGAAAAGGAGGGGAGTTTACCTGTATTGCGCACACGCTGCTCCAGACGACGCAGATCCAGTGTGGGAGGCGGCTTGCCTGCGATGGTGGTGGGGCCGCTTGCTGAGTGTTGTCTGGCCCATCGCCATCGGGGGCAAGCCCCCTCCCACAGGGGTATGCGGTGTGCGTTATGTCTTGGCGGGCAGGCAATCCAGGGCGCGGAAGGACAGGGTTCGGGCCATGTAGATCAGACGACGCAGATCCAGTGTGGGAGGTGGTTTGCCTGCGATGGTGGTGGTCCGCTTGCTCAGTGTTGTCTGGCCCATCGCTATCGGGGGCAAGCCCCCTCCCACAGGGGTATGCGGTGTGCGTTATGCCTTGGCTGGCAGGCAATCCAGGGCGCGGTCGGACAGGTTCGGGATATGTCGACCAGACGACGCAGGTCCAGTGTGGGAGGGGGCTTGCCCCCGATGGCGGCGTGTCAGCCGACATCATAATTGACTGATACACCGCTATCGGCGTGGTGGGTCCGCTTGCTCGGTGTTGACTGGCCCACCACCCGTCCCGACTTTCGATTCGTGACGTATCAGGGGGGCTATTTGGGATACAACGGCGGCAAGCTGGTGGTGTCGGTCGTCGGGTCTTGCTCGCGGTCGGCCATTGGAATGGCTTTTACCGCACGCCACAGTTCTTCGCCCAGCCAATAATGGCCGCTTTCGCTGTACAGCGCGCCGTTCAACCCATCCAGCGCGTCGGACAGCGGCACGAAGCGCGCCGCCATGTCGGCCAGGGTTTCCGGTTGTTGCCGGGCCCAGGCGTCGAGGGCCTGGCGGGTGGCCTGGGGGTCGTTGGCCTGGGTCGCGCGCTTGAGGTCGTCGAGCAGGGTGCGCGGGCTCGGGCCGGTTTGTGCCGCGCGTTGCACCGCCGGCTGGCGGCGTGCGCGCCACCACAGGCCAAAACCCAGCAACGTGGTGCAGGCAAGGAGCAGGGTGCTCAGTTGCCACAGCCACAGGCGGCTATCGTCGGGGGCGGTGATCACGGTCGGTGTCGCGGGCGTGTCCACCACCAGGCTCGGGTTATTCGCTACTTGCAGCGTGCGGGCGGGCAGGCGGGTGCGTTCGAGGTGGTCCTCATGGGTGTTCCACCACACCACTTCCACCGCTGGCAAGTCCAGCGCGCCGGCGCGGGTGGGCACCAGGGCTTCGCGGTCTTCTCGGCTGCCGATCAGGCCACGGTCGTTGTTCTGGTTGCCGACTACCGGCTGGTCCGGATAGCGGCGCAGGCCATTGATCTCGGTGCTCGGCAGTGCCGGCAGTTGTGCGCTGGAGAGGCCCTCGGCCTTGACCGTCAGGCTGCGGGTCAGGGAATCGCCGACCTGCACGTGGTCCGGCTCGGGGTTCCAGTTTTCGCTCAGGGTCAGGCTGCGTGCCGGCAGCCACGGCGCCTCGGCGGGGTACAGCTCGGGCTTGGGCTTGACCGTCAGCTCGAGGGGCGCGGAGCTGACGTGGATCAGCTTACCCGGCTTGGTGCCCTGCAGCGTGTTCTCCTGCGGCGGGCGCGATTCCACCAGGGTCGCGCTGAAGGTCTGGGCGGCAATCGTCAGGCTGCCGCTGTGCTGCGGGTAGATCGCGTAGCGGGTTTCGATCACGCCGTGGCGAATGCTGTTGATGACCTTCTCGTAGGTGCGTGATTCGCCCAGTTGCTCGATGCGCGCATCGGGAATCTGCAGCGGTGTGAGGCTGCTGTCGTCGTACAGCGACACCGAGTGATACACGCGTACTGTCAACAGGGCCTGGGCCTGCACGTACACGGTGTTCTGGTCGAGGTTGGACTCGACGAACACCGGCGCGAGTTCGGCGTTGGTGTCCTGGCTGGTGGTTTCCAGTACTTGCAGGCTGATCGGCTGGGTCGTGTATTCGCCCACTTGCAGCGGCGGGATCACCACGGTGCCGTTCTGCTTGGGCAGCAGGGTAATGATCCAGCGCGTGGTGGCGTGGTTATCGCCGCCGAGGGTGGTGAGTTGGTTGATCTGGCGCGTGCCGCTGACTTCGAACTGCGCCTCCAGCGGCGACAGGTCGGGTTTGCCGAACTGCGTGACGTCGCCGGATTCCACCGTCAGCTCCACCGTTTCCCCGGAATTGAGGCGGCTGCGGTCGACGCTGGCGACCAGGTTCGCCGCCTGGGCGTGGCTTGCCGACAACGCGAGCAGAAGCAGAAGGGTGGTGCGGCGGCTCATCGAGTCTTGTCCTGATGCTGTTGCTGTTCGTACCAGAATTTGCGCCGCAGCAGTTCGCCGGGGTTGTCCGGGATCTCCTGTAGCCATTGTTCCAGGGCCTGGCGATGTTCGTCGTCCAGGCTGGCGCCGCTGGGGCGCAACGGCGGGGTGGTGGTTTGCTCGTCCTCCAGCTCGCTGCCCGGCACGTCATTGCCGCCCGCTTGTGGCGTGGCGCCGGCCTGGGTCTCGGCGGTGCCGGCTTCGCCCGGGTTTTGCGGCGATTGCTCGCCACCCGTGGCACTTTGCGCGCTGGCGCCCGGTTGCGCAGTTTGGCCGGGTTGGGTGGTTTCGTCATCTTCGTTTTTTGCGGGCGGGGCCGGCTCGGGCTGCGCCTGTTGTTGTATCAGGCTTTCCACCAGGGCCTTGTTTTTCAGGGCCGGCAGCAGATCGGGCTGGGCTTCCAGCGCCTGTTCGTAGGCATCGATGGCTGCTTCCAGCTCACCGGACCTGGCCAGTGCATTGCCGCGATTGTAGTGAGAGTAGGCGTCACTGCCCTCGGCAAAACGCTTGATGGCTTCGGCGTAGTTACCCGCTTCGTACAGCGCCACGCCTTGCCATTGCGGGTCTTGGAAGCGTTCGGCGGCTTCGGCGGGGCGTTTTTTCTTCAGCAGGTACTGGCCTTGCTGGTCGGGGCGCAGCCACAGGTCCTGGAGTTCGAAGGCATAACTGGGCTGCGGTGCGCCAAGCAGCAGCAACGGCAAGCAGAACAACCAGCCACGTCGCCCGGCGCACGCGGCCAGCAGCAACAACGGCAGCAGCAGCCAGTAACCCTGGTCGGCCCAGGTGTCGAGGTGCAGCAGTTGGCCGTCGTTGCGCAGGGCTTGCGGCGCGTCGAGCATGCCCAGTTGGCGCAGGTCCTTGTCGTCCAGGCGCGCGGCACGGTAGCGGCCGCCCATTTCGCTGGCGAAGGCTTTGAGCGTCGGGCTGTCGAGGCGCGGCACGAGGATGGCGCCTTGGTCGTCCTTGAGAAATTCGCCGCTCTCCAGGGTCACCGGCGTGCCCTCGCGGCTACCGATGCCGAGGATCGACAGGCTTGGCGCCTGGCCGCCTTGCAGCAGCAAGCGGATGCCCTGGCGTTCCTGCTTGGACAGCGATGAGCCGATCAGCAACAGGCGCCCCTGGCCGAGGCCGCCTTGCTTGAGCAGGCCGAGGGCTTTCTCCACGGCCAGGTCGGCGCGGTGCCCGGGCTCGGGCATCAACGAGGGGCGTAGCGCTTCGAGCAGGTTGCGGCTGGTGGCCAGGTCGTCCGACAGCGGCACCAGGGTGTGGGCGCTGCCGGCATACACGACGATGGCGGTTTGTGCGTCGCTGCGCGCTTGCAGTAAGTCATACAGCTTGCGCCGTGCCTGCTCCAGGCGGCTGGGCGGGCTGTCGGTGGCGAGCATTTCCGGGGTCAGTTCGAGCAGCACCACCAAGGGGTCGGAAGGCTTCTGGCTGGTCTGTTCCACCCGTTGCCAACTGGGGCCGAGCAAGGCCAGTACTGCCAGCAGCCAGGCGATACCGAGGAGCACCCACGGCGATTTGCTTTCACGGCCATTGCCACCGCTGAGCAGCACGGCATGGAACGCCGGCGGCAGGATCATCTGCCAGCGCCCGGCGCGCTTTTGCCGGTGCCACAGCTGCCACAGCAACCAGCCGAGCAGCGGCAGCAGCAACAGCCACCAGGGACGGAACCAGTGCGGCCACAGATCGATCATCGACGCCTCCGCAAACGCAGGCGTTTGAGGCGCTGGCGCCATTCTGGGTGCTGTTGCAGAAAATGCCCCTTGGTCGACAGTTTGTTGAACAGCCGTTGCAGCGTGTTGTTCGGCCAGCGCTCCTGCACCACCAGCAACAGGCTGAGGATCAGCGCCAATGCCAGGGGGCCGCTGTACAGCGCCTGGGCCGGGCGCGCCTGGGTCGGTTGCTGTTCGACCGGTTCGAGTTGGTCGAGGGTTTCCTTGACCGCTTGCAACTCTGCGCCATCGCGGGCACGGAAGTAGCGGCCGCCGGTGGCCTCGGCGATGGCCTTGAGCGCCGGTTCGTCTAGGTCCAGGCTCGGGTTGACGCCCAGCACGCCAAGGGAACCGGTTTGTTCAGGATCGGCGCCGATACCGATCGGATAGATCTTCACGCCTTCTTCGGCGGCCAGGCGCGCGGCGGTCAGCGGGTCGATCCGGCCGCCGTTGTTGGCGCCGTCAGTCACCAGGATCAGCACGCGGCTTTGCGCCGGGCGCTGGCGCAGGCGCTTCAAGGCCAGGCCGATGGCGTCACCGATGGCGGTGTTCTTGCCGGCGATGCCGATGCGCGCTTCATCCAGCCAGGTGCGTACCGTGTGGCGGTCGAAGGTCAGCGGCGCTTGCAGGTAGGCTTGGCTGCCGAACAGGATCAGGCCGACGCGATCGCCTTCGCGCCCTTCAAGGAAGTCGCCGAGCAGGTGCTTGACCAAGGTCAGGCGGCTGACGTCTTCGTCCTCCCAGTGCATATCGGGGAAATCCATGGAGCCGGACACGTCCACCGCCACCAGCAGATCGCGGCCGCTGGCGGCAATCGGCAGCGGTTCGCCGAGCCATTCCGGGCGGGCGGCGGCGGTCAACAGCAGCAGCCACAGCACGACGAAAGGCGCCTGTTGCCGCCAGCCGGGCAGGTTCGAGCGTGCGCGGCGGCCCGCCAGGCCTTCGAGGTCGCTGAGGTAGCTGACTTTCAGCGCGGGCTCGCCGCTGTCGGCCGCCGGCAGCACCAGGCGCATCAACCAGGGCAACGGCAGCAGGGCGAAGATCCACGGCCAAGCGAACTCAAACATGTTTGCGAATCCAGGTGTCGACGGCCTGGGTCAGGCCGGCGATGGCTTTGTCGTCGAGTTTGCATTCGGGCTTATAGGCGCCTTCCACCAGCACCATCCAGCGTGTGAGGCCGGCGGCGGGGCAGCGGTTATCGAGAAACGCCAGCCATTTGCGGCCGTTGAGGGTGTGGCTCTGGCTATAGGGGTAGTCGTTGCGGCACAGGCGCTTGAGCAGGCCGTTGAGTTGCTGCAGCCAGGCCCCGGCGGGCGCGCCGTCGTAGGGTCTGGGCATCAGCGCCAGTTCGGCCAGGGCGGCGATGCGCAGCGGGTCGAGCGGTTGTTCGGCGCGGGACACGGGGCGCCGCGTGGGCAGGAAACGGCGCAGCCACCACACGCCCCAGCCCAGCAGCGGGATCACCAGCAGCAACAGCCACCAGCCTGGCGCAGGCGGCCAGAAACCGATCGCCGGTGGGGCGATCAGCGGTTGGAGTTGGTCGAGGCTGCTCATTGCTTTTTAACCGGGCGTTGCGGGTTGAGGTATTCGCGCAGTTGCTCGACCATTTCGCTCTGGGTGCTCAAGGGCATCAGCAATACCCGCAGTTTCTGCGCGAGCAGTTCCCAGCGGGCGCTGCGCGCTTCGGCCTGGGCCTTGTAGGCCTGGCGCAAATCGAAGTTCAGCGTGTCCAGTTCCAGTTGCGCACCGCGTTCGGCAAAGCGCAGCAGCCCCGCGGCGGGCAGGGCGTGGTCGAGCGGGTCGGAGATCGGCAACAGCAACAGGTCGCAATGGCGTGACAACAGGCTCAGCTGTTGTTCGGCACCTTCGGTCAGTGCGCGCTCGTCGCAGATCACGATCACCAGGCTGCCCGGGCGCAGCACTTCACGGCCACGGCGCAGGGCCAGGCCCAGGGCGTCGGTTTCGGGGCCGCTCTCGGTGCTCAGGCTCTGGTTGACCCGCACCAGGCGGTTGAGCAGTTGCAGCAGGCTCTGTTTGCTGCGCCGCGGTTTGATTTCGTAGTGCTCGTTGTCGCCGAAGACCAGCCCGCCGACGCGGTCGTTATGCCCCAGCGCCGCCCAGCCGATCAGGCTGGCCGCCTGGGCCGCGAGCACCGACTTGAACATCTGCCCCGAACCGAAAAACAGCCGGCAGCTTTGCTCCACCATGATGAAAATCGGGCGTTCGCGCTCTTCGTGGAACAGCTTGGTGTGCGGTTCCTGGGTGCGCGCGGTCACGCGCCAGTCGATGGTGCGTACATCGTCGCCGGCCTGGTAGACGCGCACCTGGTCGAAGTCGACCCCGCGCCCGCGCAGCTTGGAGTGGTGCAGGCCGATCAGCGGGCTGCGCTGGCTCGGCGTGGAAAACAGCTGCACTTCACGCACGCGGTGGCGCATCTCAATCAATTCACTGAGCGTGACGCGCACTCCATCGCTGGCGTTCATCGATTTCAAGCGACGGCTACGACGTCGAGAATGCGTTGCACCACGCGGTCCTGGTCGATCCCGGCGGCTTCGGCTTCGAACGACAGAATGATGCGATGGCGCAGCACGTCGAACAGCACCGCCTGGATGTCTTCCGGGCTGACAAAGTCTCGCCCGGCCAGCCAGGCGTGGGCGCGGGCGCAACGGTCGAGGGCGATCGAGCCACGGGGGCTGGCGCCATAGGCAATCCACTCGGCCATTTCCGGGTCGAATTTGGCCGGGGTGCGCGTGGCCATGACCAATTGCACCAGGTATTCCTCCACCGCATCGGCCATGTACAACCCGAGGATTTCCTTGCGCGCGGCAAAGATCGCCTGTTGGCTGACGCGGCGTTCAGGCTTGGTTTCACCGTTGAGCGCCTCGCCACGGGCCTGCTGCAGGATGCGCCGCTCGACGGCCGCGTCCGGGAAACCGATCTTGACGTGCATCAGGAAACGGTCGAGCTGGGCTTCGGGCAGTGGGTAGGTGCCTTCCTGCTCGATGGGGTTTTGCGTGGCCATCACCAGAAACAGCGGCGACAGCTCGTAAGTACTGCGACCCACACTGACCTGGCGCTCGGCCATGGCTTCGAGCAAGGCCGACTGCACCTTGGCCGGGGCGCGGTTGATTTCGTCCGCCAGCACCAGGTTGTGGAAGATCGGCCCCTGCTGGAACACGAAGCTGCCGGTTTCGGGGCGATAGATTTCAGTGCCAGTGATGTCGGCGGGCAACAGGTCGGGGGTGAACTGGATACGATGGAACTGCGCTTCGATGCCTTCGGCCAACTCCTTGATGGCCTTGGTCTTGGCCAGGCCCGGCGCGCCTTCCACCAGCATATGGCCGTCGGCAAGCAAGGCGATCAGCAGGCGCTCGATGAGTTTTTCCTGGCCGAGAATCTGCGTAGAAAGAAAGGTTCGCAGCGCAAGCAGCGCTTCACGATGTTCCATCGATGACGGTTCCTGGAGAGATGAGCCCGAGCGTCGAGAAAAAACGCCGGGCCTGGGGGGCTTACTTTAATGCATCGGGGGGGGCGGCGACTAACGGCGCGCGGGGTATTTTTCGCAAAACGTGTAGGAATTTTGTGTGTCAGTAGCCTCAGGCACGGATATAAGTGCCTGTGCCCCTGAGAATGTTCTGCAGGGTTTCTTCAACTTCAGCCATATCCTCAGGGGCGGTGCTGTGCAGAATCTCCAAGTGATCCTTGCCGCCCAGCGCATCGGCATCGCCTGCCGCCAGCTCAATCAGCAACGTGCTGTCACTCAGCGTGACCTTCAGGCCCTCGAGGGTCGATGGTTCGTCGTCCCAGGTCAGCTCCACCTCGTCTTCATCCGGGTAACGGGCCAGTATGAACATCTCGCCCTTAGCGCTATGGCAGCAGAGCATGGCCATGTTGTCTTCTTCTTCGTCACATGGGTTGGCGATCAGGTTGGTAGTGATCAATTGCATGGCAGTCCTATGGGTTTATTGGCCGCAAAAGGGGGATTTTGCCACTGCCGCCATATTTATGTCGGTGTGAATTTCATCAGTGCGTCATGGCTTGAGCACAACGATTTTGCCTTTTTTATAGGTTGACTATCTAAACGGCGGTACGCCTGTCGGCTGTGGCCTGGGGGCCGCCTGATTATATTTATCCCATTGCGCAGAATATACGCCGCTGTCGGCGAACGAAATCGGCGGATTGATGTTATCCGGTGACGAGGTGGGTTGCGAAATGATGGGCGAGGGTGCTGTTGGCGTAATCATGACGGGCCTGCGATAGATGGCGGTCGGTAAACCACGCTCCCTGTGTTTTTTTGATTGGCGGTTGGCGCAGGAAAAGTTCCCTGATGTTTGAGGTCCCTTGCTTGATGTGCCGTAGGTATGTGCCGACGGGCTTCGCGTGTGTTAGCTATCATTGGCTTGAAATCAGCGCCGGTGACCGGCTTTTTTGTAGTTCGGTGTGTGTGGTTGCCCTTTGTGCAACCCTTCGTTGCCAGCCGATGACCGAATATGTCGCAGCGCCGCAAGCAGCTGTCTTCCTACACTCGTTAAGCTGCGCAACGGATGTGCTCACTGCTGGGAGCCTGACCTGCCCGTCACACCGTCGCCTGGCAAGGTGTATGTCCAATGGAAGTTGTATGTGACCTGATCGTCTTGTCCAGCTTCACCCACCTGTCACCCTGATTCGTTTATGGTGCTTGTATCGTTACCTGCGAACAGGGCTGACGGTCTCCCCGCAAGGGGATAACACGCGACGCTTCCATCAATAACAAGCCCAAGCGGAGTACCACAGATGGCGTTCTTCACCGCAGCCAGCAAGGCCGACTTCCAGCATCAACTGCAAGCGGCACTGGCGCAGCACATCAGTGAACAGGCACTGCCACAAGTGGCGCTGTTCGCTGAACAATTTTTCGGCATCATTTCCCTGGACGAACTGACCCAACGTCGCCTTTCCGACCTGGCCGGTTGCACCCTGTCTGCCTGGCGCCTGCTTGAGCGCTTCGACCACACCGAACCCCAGGTGCGGGTCTACAACCCCGATTACGAACGTCATGGTTGGCAGTCGACCCACACCGCGGTCGAAGTGCTGCACCATGACCTGCCATTTCTGGTGGACTCGGTGCGTACCGAGCTGAACCGCCGCGGCTACAGCATCCACACCCTGCAAACCACCGTGCTCAGCACGCGCCGTGGCAGCAAGGGCGAATTGCTGGAAATTCTGGCCAAGGGCACCCAGGGCGAAGGCATCCAGCAAGAATCGCTGATGTACCTGGAAATCGACCGCTGCGCCAACGCCGCCGAACTGAACGTGCTGAGCAAAGAGCTGGAGCAGGTACTGGGCGAAGTGCGCGTGGCCGTGGCCGATTTCGAGCCGATGAAAGCCAAGGTCCAGGAACTGCTGGTCGGTATCGACGCCAGCCGGTTCAGCATCGACGGCGAAGAACAAGCCGAGATCAAGAACTTCCTGGAATGGTTGGTGGGCAACCACTTCACCTTCCTCGGCTATGAAGAGTTCGTGGTACGTGACGAGGCGGACGGTGGTCATATCGAATATGACGCTGGCTCCTTCCTCGGTCTGACCAAGCTGCTGCGCGCTGGCCTCACCGCCGACGACCTGCGCATCGAAGACTACGCTGTGTCCTACCTGCGCGAGCCGACCGTGTTGTCGTTCGCCAAGGCCGCACACCCGAGCCGCGTGCATCGTCCGGCTTATCCGGACTACGTGTCGATCCGCGAGATCGACGCCGACGGCAAGGTCATCAAGGAATGCCGCTTCATGGGCCTGTACACCTCGTCGGTGTACGGTGAAAGCGTGCGGGTGATTCCTTATATCCGCCGCAAGGTCGCGGAAATCGAACGCCGCTCGGGCTTCCAGGCCAAGGCGCACCTGGGCAAGGAACTGGCGCAGGTGGTCGAAGTACTGCCGCGTGACGACCTGTTCCAGACCCCGGTCGACGAGCTGTTCAGCACCGTGATGTCGATCGTGCAGATCCAGGAACGCAACAAGATCCGCGTGTTCCTGCGCAAAGACCCCTACGGGCGTTTCTGCTACTGCCTGGCCTACGTGCCGCGAGATATCTATTCCACCGAAGTGCGCCAGAAGATCCAGCAAGTGCTGATGGATCGCCTGAAAGCCTCGGACTGCGAATTCTGGACGTTCTTCTCCGAGTCCGTGCTGGCCCGTGTGCAACTGATTCTGCGGGTCGACCCGAAGAACCGCCTGGACATCGACCCGCTGCAACTGGAAAAAGAAGTGGTGCAGGCCTGCCGCAGCTGGCAGGACGACTATTCCAGCCTGGTGGTCGAAAGCTTCGGCGAAGCCCACGGCACCAACGTGCTGGCGGATTTCCCGAAAGGTTTCCCGGCCGGCTACCGCGAGCGTTTTGCTGCGCATTCGGCGGTGGTCGACATGCAGCACTTGCTCAGCCTCACCGAAGCCAACCCGTTGGTGATGAGCTTCTATCAGCCGCTGGGCCAGGCGTCCGGCCAGCGTGAGCTGCATTGCAAGCTCTACCATGCCGACACCCCGCTGGCGCTGTCCGACGTATTGCCGATCCTGGAAAACCTCGGCCTGCGCGTGCTGGGCGAATTCCCGTACCGCCTGCGTCATGCCAATGGCCGTGAGTTCTGGATCCATGATTTCGCGTTCATCGCCGCCGAAGGCGTGAACCTGGATATCCAGCAGCTCAACGACACCCTGCAGGACGCGTTCGTGCATATCGTCCACGGCGATGCCGAGAACGATGCGTTCAACCGCCTGGTACTCACCGCTGGCCTGCCGTGGCGCGACGTGGCGCTGCTGCGTGCCTACGCGCGTTACATGAAACAGATCCGCCTGGGCTTCGACCTGGGTTACATCGCCAGCACCCTGAACAACCACACCGACATCGCCCGCGAGTTGACCCGGTTGTTCAAGACGCGCTTCTACCTGGCGCGCAAGCTCACCGCCGACGACCTGGAAGACAAGCAGCAACGCCTGGAACACGCGATCCTCAGTGCCCTGGACGAGGTTCAGGTGCTCAACGAAGACCGCATCCTGCGTCGCTACCTGGACCTCATCAAAGCGACCCTGCGCACCAACTTCTACCAGACCGACGCCAACGGCCAGAACAAGGCGTACTTCAGCTTCAAGTTCGACCCGCGGGCCATTCCCGAGCTGCCCAAGCCAGTACCGAAGTTTGAAATCTTCGTCTACTCGCCACGGGTCGAGGGTGTCCACCTGCGCTTCGGTAATGTCGCGCGCGGCGGCCTGCGCTGGTCCGACCGTGAAGAAGACTTCCGCACCGAAGTGCTCGGCCTGGTAAAAGCCCAGCAAGTGAAGAACTCGGTGATCGTGCCGGTGGGCGCCAAGGGCGGCTTCCTGCCGCGCCGCTTGCCACTGGGCGGTAGTCGCGACGAGATCGCGGCCGAGGGCATCGCCTGCTACCGCATCTTCATTTCCGGCCTGTTGGACATCACCGACAACCTCAAGGATGGCGCCCTGGTGCCGCCGGTCAACGTCGTGCGGCATGACGGCGATGACCCGTACCTGGTGGTCGCGGCCGACAAAGGCACCGCGACGTTCTCCGACATCGCCAACGGTATCGCCATCGACTACGGCTTCTGGCTCGGCGATGCATTCGCCTCCGGCGGTTCGGCCGGTTACGACCACAAGAAAATGGGCATCACCGCCAAGGGCGCGTGGGTCGGTGTGCAGCGTCACTTCCGTGAGCGCGGCATCAACGTGCAGGAAGACAGCATCACCGTGGTCGGCGTCGGCGACATGGCCGGCGACGTGTTCGGTAACGGCCTGTTGATGTCCGACAAGCTGCAACTGGTCGCGGCCTTCAACCACCTGCATATCTTCATCGACCCGAACCCGAACCCGGCGACCAGCTTCGTCGAGCGTCAGCGCATGTTCGAGCTGCCGCGTTCGGCGTGGAGCGACTACGACACCAGCATCATGTCCGAAGGCGGCGGTATCTTCTCGCGCAGCGCGAAGAGCATTGCCATCTCGCCACAGATGAAAGAACGCTTCGACATCCAGGCTGACAAACTGACCCCGACCGAACTGCTGAACGCCTTGCTCAAGGCGCCGGTGGACCTGTTGTGGAACGGCGGTATCGGCACTTACGTCAAGGCCAGCACCGAAAGCCATGCCGATGTGGGCGACAAGGCCAACGACGCCCTGCGCGTCAACGGCAACGAGCTGCGCTGCAAGGTGGTGGGCGAGGGCGGTAACCTCGGCATGACCCAACTGGGGCGTGTGGAATTCGGCCTCAATGGCGGCGGTTCGAACACCGACTTCATCGACAACGCCGGCGGCGTGGACTGCTCCGACCACGAAGTGAACATCAAGATCCTGCTCAACGAAGTGGTGCAGGCCGGCGACATGACCGACAAGCAACGCAACCAGTTGCTGGCGAGCATGACCGACGAAGTCGGCAGCCTGGTGTTGGGCAACAACTACAAGCAGACCCAGGCCCTGTCCCTGGCCGCCCGCCGTGCCTACGAGCGTGCGGCCGAGTACAAACGCCTGATGAGCGACCTGGAAAGCCGTGGCAAGCTGGACCGCGCCATCGAGTATCTGCCGACCGAGGAGCAGCTCACCGAACGCGCCGCCACCGGCAAGGGCCTGACCCGTCCGGAGCTGTCGGTGCTGATCTCGTACAGCAAGATCGACCTCAAGGAAGCCCTGCTCAAGTCGCAGGTGCCGGATGACGAGTACCTGACCCGTGACATGGAGACCGCGTTCCCACCGAGCCTGGTGGCCAAGTTCGGCGAGGCGATGCGTCGCCACCGTCTGAAGCGCGAGATCGTCAGCACCCAGATCGCCAACGACCTGGTCAACCACATGGGCATCACCTTCGTGCAGCGGCTCAAAGAGTCGACCGGCATGAGCCCGGCCAACGTGGCGGGCGCCTATGTGATCGTGCGCGACATTTTCCATCTCCCGCACTGGTTCCGTCAGATCGAAGCCCTGGACCACCAGGTCTCCGCCGACGTGCAACTGGAGCTGATGGACGAGCTGATGCGCCTGGGCCGTCGTGCCACGCGCTGGTTCCTGCGCAGCCGTCGCAACGAGCAGGATGCCGGGCGTGACACCGCGCACTTCGGTCCGCACCTGGCCGCACTGGGTCTCAAACTCGACGAACTGCTCGAAGGCCCGACCCGCGAAGGCTGGCAGACCCGTTACCAGGCCTACACCGAAGCCGGCGTACCGGAGTTGTTGGCACGCATGGTTGCAGGCACGACGCACCTGTACACCTTGCTGCCGATCATCGAAGCCGCCGACGTGACCGGGCATGACGCCGCCGAAGTGGCCAAGGCCTACTTCGCCGTCGGCAGCGCCCTGGACTTGCCATGGTACCTGCAGCAGATCAGCGATCTGCCGGTCGCCAACAACTGGCAGGCCCAGGCTCGCGAAGCCTTCCGCGACGACGTGGACTGGCAGCAACGGGCGATCACCATTTCCGTACTGCAAATGGCCGAAGCGCCACAAGACATGGAAGCCCGCGTGGCCCTGTGGCTTGAGCAGCACCAGGACATGGCCGATCGCTGGCGCGCAATGATGGTGGAAATCCGTGCTGCGGTCGGCACGGACTACGCCATGTACGCGGTGGCCAACCGTGAGTTGCTTGACCTGGCATTGAGCGGTCAGTCGGTGCTGGCATCGGTTTGATCGAGCGGTAAACAACTGTGGGAGGGGGCTTGCCCCGATAGCGATGGATCAGTCAACACCTGTATGACTGATCCACCACTATCGGGGGCAATCCCCCTTCTTCATTGTGAGCACCATCGACTTGGGATCAGTGGTGCTTGAGTAGTCGGGTCTCCAGGTGATCCAGGTGCCGGGTCATCAAGTTCACCGCAATGCCAGAGGCCCGTTGCTCGATGGCATCGACAATCGCCACATGCTCCTGCCACGCACAATAGCTGCTGGCTTGCGCCTCGTACTGGGCAATGATCAGCGACGTCAACGGCACCAGGCTGTTGAGAAACTGCGCCAACGGCGCATTCCCCGCCATCGCCGCCAATTGCAGATGAAACTCCCCCGACAAGCGAATCGCCGGCCCACGCTGGTCGCGTTCAATACAATCACGCTCGCGGGCAATCAGCTCGCGCAACTGGCGGATCTGCATCGGTGTGGCCTGGGCGCAGGCCAGTTGTACCACCGTGATCTCCGTCAACCGCCGCGCTTCCAGAATCTGCCGCGTCTGCTGGGCATCCGGTGCGGCTACCTGGGCGCGCTGGTTGGGGCGCAGGATGATCACGTGCTGGTGCGACAACTTGGCCAACACCCGGCGAATCACGCTGCGGCTCACTCCGAAGGTTTGGCCCATGCTTTCCTCGGTCAACCGGGTGGACGGGGCGATGCGCTGTTCGAGAATGGCGTCGAACAGCCGTGGGTAGATGTCATTCACCGAGGGCTTTTTACCGGCCACCAGGCACATGGCGGGCAGGCCGGTGATGGGCAGGTCGCGTGGCAAGGCGTGGGCGGTCATGGCCGGTCTCCAAAAATCAACTGCCCAGATGGTCGTCCGGGATGGTCAAGCGAATGCCCATGCGCAGGCCTTCCTGGAGGATGTGCTTGCGCATTTCGGCACTGGCCAGGGCGCTGTTCTTGTTGCGGATGGCGCGCACCACGGCATCGTTTTCCTGCAGGCGTTCTGCCAGGTGTTCCGGGGAGTTGCGCAGCACCTGTGCGCTCTGCTTGAGAGCGTTGCTGGTTTGTTGCACCACGTTCTGGAAGATCGGGTTGGAGGTGAGGGCGAACAGTTCTTCGTGGAAGGCAATGTAGGCATTCATCCCGGCTTCGGCGTCGCCAGCGTCGAGGGCTTCGCGCATGTCCATCAGGGTCAGGCGCAGTTGGCCAACCTCTTTGCTGCTGATGGATTGGGCCACCAGGCCGACAATAAACGGTTCGAGGGTGTAGCGCAGTTGCAGGATATCTTCGAGGCTGGCGTCGGCCACGGCGTCGCTCGATTGCGCCTCGTTGACGTGGGTTTCGAGCACCACCACGCCTTTGCCGGGCATCGAGCGCACCAGGCCGAGGGTTTCCAGCACGATCACGGCTTCACGCAGGCTGGGGCGGCTGATGCCCAGCTGTTCGGCCAGTTCACGCTGACCGGGCAGCATTTCACCGCGCCGCCACTGGCCCCGCGCTAGGGAGGCGCGGAGTTTTTCTACGACTGAATTGACGACGGTTGAGGGGGTGACCACGTCGATTGCTCCTTGATGTTGCGAATACAATTGCCACAAAGGCGACGATTGAGTGTGGGAGAGAGCAAGCTCCTTCCCACTGGTGATCTGTGTCGCTGATGCCAATGGGTCAGAACTCCTGGTGCGCGGGCACTACCGGCTTTTTAGCCTGGAACGCATAGCCCTGCTGGCCGGCGAGTACCTTGTTGGCGCGCTGGATATCGATGTCTTTTTCCCAGCGCGCAATGGCCACGGTGGCGACGCAGTTGCCGATCAGGTTGGTCAATGCACGGCCGATGCCCATGAACCAATCCACCGCCAATACCAGCACCAGGCCGACCACCGGAATCGCCGGGATGGCCGTGAGTGTCGCCGCCAGAATCACCAGCGCCGACCCCGGAATGCCATGGGCGCCCTTGGAGGTGATCAACGATACCAGCAGGATGGTCAGCAAGTCGGTCATCGACAGCGGTGTGCCGGTAGCGTTGGCGATAAACACGATGGCCAGGGTCAGATAGATCGAGAAACCGTCGAGGTTGAACGAATAGCCTGTCGGAATCACCAGGCCCACGGTGGAACTGCCGATGCCCAAGTGTTCCAGTTTACGCATGATCTGTGGCAGCACCGCGTCGGATGAGGCGGTGCCCATCACGATCAGCAGCTCTTCGCGCAGGTACTTGAGCAGCGGCAGCATGCGCAGGCCGGACAGGCGCATCACCAGGCCGAGGATCACCCCGACAAACATAAAGCAGGTCAGGTAGAACAGGCCTACCAGGCTGCCCAGGTGCTGCAGTGAGTCCAGGCCGTAGGTGCTGGTGGTAAAGGCGATCGCGCCGAACACGCCGATCGGCGCCAGGCGCACGATCATGCCCATGATGCGGAAGATCACGTGACTCAGCTCGTTGATCAGCCGCGAAATGCCCGACGCCGCTTCACCCACCAGGTTCAAGGCGCTGCCGAACAGCACCGAGAACAGCAGCACTTGCAGCACGTTGTTGTCGGCAAACGCACCGATCACCGAGTTGGGGATCAGGTCCATCAGGAACTGGCTGGTGCCCTTGATGTGTTGGCCCTTGTCGGCCAGTTCATGCAAGCCGGCGGAGGACAATTGCTCCAGGTGGATATTCGCACCGCTGCCGATGCCGGTGCTGAAGGCCATGAGCAGGCCGATCACCAGGGCGACGGTGGTCAGCACTTCGAAATAGATCACCGACTTGAGGCCGATGCGCCCGACCTTTTTCAAGTCGCCGGCGCCGGAGATACCGCTGACCACCACGCAGAACACGATCAGGCCAATCAACATCTTGATCAATTTGATGAAACCGTCACCCAGGGGTTTGAGTTGCGAGGAGAATTCGGGAAGGGCCAGGCCGCAGAGGATGCCGAGCATCAGACCGATCACGACTTGCAGGAAAATCGAACGCGAGCACCATCTGAACATGGGAGGGATCTCTATTCGGTGCCCTGGTGGGTCCAGGGCTTAATTGTTGTGGTCATACCGGTAAGTCCAGTGCGTGGCCAGTCTACGCTGGGTTTTTTCCAGGTCACAAGTGATTTTCGCGGCTTGTCCGGTTGCGGTCTGACCAGTTGCTCTGCGAGGGCGGTGCTTGAGCGGTTGACGGGGCGCAAATTTTTTCGCTTATCATCCGCCGCTGAGTACGCGAGGTGACGGATGGACAAACCAGGACTGACCACCAACGACGCAGGGCTGACCCATTGCAGTTGGCGTACCGCTGCGCCGGAATATCCGCATTACCACGACCATGAATGGGGCGTGCCGGTGGCGGATGACATTCAGTTGTACGAGAAGATTTGCCTGGAGGGGTTTCAGGCAGGGATGGCGTGGATCACCATCCTGCGCAAGCGCGAGCATTTTCGGCGGGCGTTCGACGGTTTTGATTTCCGCCGTGTGGCGCAGTACGGCGAAGCGGATATCGAACGCCTGATGGCTGACCCTGGCATTGTGCGCAACCGCGCGAAGATCGTCTCGACCCTCAACAATGCGCGCAGGGCGTGCGAGTTGGTGGCGGAAAGCGGTTCGTTGGCGAAATGGCTATGGTCGTTCGAACCGACGCCAGACGAACGCCCGGCGCGGGTGGATCTGGCGTATTGGAGCGCCAACCCGACGTCACCGGCTTCGGTGCGCTTGTCGAAGGCCTTGAAGAAACGCGGGTGGACCTACGTGGGGCCGACCACGATGTATGCGTTGATGCAGGCGACGGGGATGGTCAATGACCATCTTGAAGGCTGTGCCTGCCGCGAGCCGATCGAAGCACTGCGCCGTCGATTCAATCGCCCTTGAGTCTCGCAGCGGTGCTATTCGTGCGCCAGAGGGGTGAGCACCTCAGCCTTGTCATCCAGCACCATCACCACCAGCAGTTTCGCCGGTCGGGTCTGGCTGGCATTGCTCGACTCGAAGTGCCGCGAGCCCGCCGGTTCGTAGAATGACTGGCCGGCCGTGTAGGTGATCGCCGGTTCATCGTTGACCCGCGACGTGATCGCGCCCTCCAGCACGTAAGCCACGGCAGTGCCGGTATGGCTGTGGGGCACGGTGGCCTGGCCCGCGGCGTAATCGACGCTCAGCATGATGGTTTTCTTGCCGGGCACGTTGCTCAGGGCGTGCTCTTGCAGAACCTTGATCGACTCCTGGTTGTACACCGGTTCATGGGCGAAGGCACTGAACGAGGCCAGTATCAGGGCGGTTGCGAGTGAGCGTTTCATGGCGAGTTTCCGAGTCGTTCGAGAGGTCTTCACCCTACGCCGCGTGCTCCCGCCGACCAATGACCAATCCAGCCGAAAAACCTCTAGCCAATCTGCTGGAGAATGTCGCGCACCTTGTCCAGGGCCGGGTCGATGTCCAGGGTTTCGATCGCGCCGAAACCGATGATCAGGCCCGGGCGTACTGGCGTGTCGTGAAAAAACACGTCGAGCGGGTACAGGCCCACGTCGACCTGGCGTGCCAGCTGCATCAACAACGCAATATTCACCGGCACCTTGCACAGGGCCGCCATATGAAAACCGGCCACGGTGGGCACCGCTTCGAACCACGGCGCCAGGTCGCCCGCCAGGCGCTGCAGGATGCGCTCGCGGCGCCCGGCATACACGCTGTGGCAGCGGCGAATATGCTTGAGCAGATAGCCTTCGCTGATGAACTTGGCCAACGCCCATTGCGGCAAGGTGGAGCTGTGTTGATCGGTCAATTGCTTGGCCTTGAGCACCGCGCCATAAAGGGCTGGCGGCAGTACCGCATAGCCCAGGCGCAACTCCGGCAGCAGGGTTTTGGAGAAGGTGCCGACGTAAGTCACCACGCCTCGGGTGTCCATGTTTTGCAGGGAGTCGGTGGGACGGCCTTCGTAGCGGAATTCGCTGTCGTAGTCGTCTTCGATAACCATCGCCCCCAGCTCGAACGCACGGGCCAGCAGGGCTTCACGGCGTGCCTGGCTCATGGGCATGCCGAGGGGGAACTGGTGGGACGGTGTCACATAGATCAGCCGCGCACCGTCGGGGATCCGCTCGACCTGAATGCCCTGATCGTCGACGGGCACGCCGATGACGTTTGCCCCCATCGCCATGAACAACTGGCGCGCGGGGGTGTAGCCGGGGTCTTCCATGGCGACGATGCTGCCCGGCTCCAGCACGACGCGGGCGATCAGGTCGAGAGCCTGCTGCGCGCCGTTGGTGACCACGATGTCGTCGGCGCTGCATTTGACCCCACGGGAAAACGCAATGTGCCCGGCGATGGCGCTGCGCAACGCCGGCAGGCCTTCGGTCTGGCTGTAGAGGCCACTGTTCTGGGCAATACGGCGCAGGGCGTCCTGGGTGCAGCGTCGCCATTCGTCCTGGGGGAATTGGTGGCGGCTGGTGGCGCCGCCGAGGAATTCGTAGCGCAGGGCACTGTCGCGCGTGGGGTGATGCATGGGTGAGGGCAGTGCCTGCCACTTCGCCAGGTTGGCGGCGCAGGCCAGGTCGGTGGCGGTTTGCAGGCGTTCGGTCGGCGGAGTGCGGCTGTTGACGAAGGTGCCGTGTCCGATCTTGCCCACCAGCAGGCCTTCGTAGGTCAGGGTGGCGTAGGTGTCGGACACGGTCTTGCGTGACACGCCCAGTTGCGCGGCCAGCAGGCGGCTGGGCGGCAGTTGCGCCCCGGCGGCCAGGCGGCCGGAGTCGATGGCTTCGCGCAGTTGCTGGTAAAGCTGTTCGGCCAGGTCCTTGCGGCCGTTGATGATCACGTGCAGTTCCATGTTTTTCCTGAGGGGCTGAGTCGGTCCAAGACTACTCGCTGGCGACGTTTGCTCCAAAGGGGCTGTATGACAACGCGATAAAAAAAGTGGGAGCGGGCCTGCTCCCACCTGCGGATTGTGCTGCTTATGTGGTCAGGACAGGAAACCACCGTCCACGTTCAGCGACACCCCGGTGGTGTAGCTGGATGCATCGCTGGCCAGGTACAGCACCGCGCCGGCCATCTCACTCGGGTCCGCTACGCGCTTGAGCGGGATCTGCGCCAGGGCCATTTTCAGGATCGCGTCGTTCTTCACCAGCGCCGAGGCGAACTTGGTGTCGGTCAGGCCTGGCAGCAGGGCGTTGCAGCGGATGCCGAATTCGGCGCACTCCTTGGCGAACACCTTGGTCATGTTGATCACCGCGGCCTTGGTCACCGAGTAGATGCCCTGGAACACGCCCGGCGAGATGCCGTTGATCGAGGCCACGTTGATGATGCTGCCGCCGCCGTTTTCGCGCATCAGCTTGCCGGCTTCCACCGACATGAAGAAGTAGCCGCGAATATTCACGTCCACGGTTTTCTGGAAGGCGCCCAGGTCGGTGTCCAGCACGTTGCAGAATTGCGGGTTGGTCGCGGCGTTGTTGACCAGGATGTCCAGGCGGCCGAACTGCTCGCGGATGCCGGCGAAGACCTGGCTGATCTGCTCCATTTCACCGATATGGCAGGCAACCGCAGTGGCCTTGCCGCCGTCGGCGATGATCGCATCCGCTACGTGCTGGCAGCCTTCCAGCTTACGGCTGGACACGATCACGTGGGCGCCTTGCTGGGCCAGCAATTTGGCGATGGCCTCACCGATGCCACGGCTGGCGCCGGAGACAAAAGCGATCTTGCCGTCGAGGTCGAACAGGTTGGTCTTGGACATGGGGGTTCCTTGTGGGTCTTGGCTCGGTCGATCAGAGGGCGGATTTGCCGATGACATTCAGGCTCATCTGCTCCAGCAGCTTGTTCATCTGAATGAACTGCGCAAAGCGTTTGTCCTGGGTCTGTCCATGGAAAAAACGGTAGTAGATCTGCTGCACGATGCCGGCCAGGCGGAACAGGCCGTAGGTGTAGTAGAAGTCGAAATTGTCGATCTCAAGGCCGGCGCGCTCGGCGTAATAGTCGACGAACTGGCGACGCGTGAGCATGCCCGGTGCGTTGCTCGGCTGGCGGCGCATCAGTTGCACGGGCGCCGGGTCGGCGGCTTCGATCCAGTAGGCGAGGGTGTTGCCCAGGTCCATCAGCGGGTCGCCGAGGGTGGTCAGCTCCCAGTCCAGCACGCCGATGATCTGCATCGGGTTGTGCGGGTCGAGGATCACGTTGTCGAAGCGGTAGTCGTTATGCACGATGCTGGAAGTGGGATGGTCGGCTGGCATCTTGTCGTTGAGCCAGGCGCGCACGGCCTCCCAGCGAGGTGCGTCGGGGGTCAGGGCTTTTTCGTAGCGGTCGCTCCAGCCGCGGATCTGGCGTTCCACGTACCCCTCGGGCTTGCCCAGGTCGGCCAGGCCGCAGGCGTTGTAGTCCACTTGGTGCAGTTCGACGAACTTGTCGATAAAGCTTTTGCACAGCGCTTCGGTCCTGCTCGCGTCCAGGCCCAGTTCGGCCGGCAGGTCGGAGCGCAGGATGATGCCGTTGACGCGCTCCATCACATAGAACTCGGCGCCGATCACCGATTCATCGGTGCAATGCACGTAGGCCTTGGGGCAGTAGGGAAAGCCGTCTTTCAGCTGATTGAGAATGCGGAACTCGCGACCCATGTCATGGGCCGATTTGGCCTTGTGCCCGAACGGCGGGCGGCGCAGCACGAATTCCTGGCCCGGGTATTCCAGCAGGTAGGTCAGGTTGGACGCACCGCCGGGGAATTGGCTGATCTTGAGCGTGCCGCTCAGGCCCGGGATATGGGCCTTGAGGTAGGGATCGATCAGGCTGGCATCAAGTTCTTCGCCTGGGCGGATCTGGGTCGATTGGTCGTTCAGCGCCATGCTTATCCCTTCTGCTTATTCTAAAGGCCTCGGACTATTGGCTAATCTAATGCGCCCAGCCGCCCGGCCACAAGGTCGGGGCGGCTTAATAGGTTCGCGTGTTGGATGATGATCAGCGTGCCTGATCGGTCATTTTTCGGGCGGGGGCAAGGCGACCGGCGTCAGCACCGGCCGGCCGGCGAAGTACTCCAGCAGGTTGTCGGCCACCCGTTGCACCGTATCGTGGGCGGCTTCCGGCGACAGCCCGGCCACATGGGAGGTCAGCACGGTATTGCTCAGGCGCTTGAGGGCATCGGGCACCTTGGGCTCGTCGTCGAACACATCCAGTGCCGCGCCGCCGATACGGCGCTGTTCCAGGGCGGCGACCAGGTCGGCGGTCACCACCACGCTGCCACGGCCGATATTCACCAGGTAGCCGTTCGGCCCCAATGCATCCAGGGCATGCCGATCGATCAGGTGGCGCGTGCCCGGGCCGCCGGGCGTGGCCAGGATCAGGAAGTCCGAGGTGTGTGCCAGCTCCACGGCGGTCGAGCAATAGATGTAGTCCACGTCATCGCGCGGCTGGCGGTTGTGGTAACTCACCTGCATGCCGAACCCGAGGGCGGCGCGCTTGGCGATCTCCAGGCCCACCGCGCCGAGGCCGAGAATCCCCAGTTGCTTGCCGCCCAGGGAAGGGCGCATCACTTTGGGCCACTCGCCGTGGCGCACTGCCGCGTCCGTTTGCGGAATGCCGCGCACCAATGACAGCAGCAAGGCCATGGCGTGGTCCGCCACCGAAGGCGCGTTCACCCCGGCGCCGTTGGTCACCACGATCCCGCGGTTGCTTGCTGCCTGCAGGTCGACATGCTCATAGCCGGCACCGATCACGCAGATGATCTCCAGCAACGGCAGCGCGGCGATTTCTTCGGCATACAGGCCCAGCGGGCCACGCGTCAGTACGGCCTTGATCTGCCCGCCGTGGGCCTTGATGGCCTGGGCGCGTTCGGCGGGCGTCGGTGCCAGGATCACATGAAAGTCATTGCTTTCGATGATGGGCAGGTATTCGTTGATGGTTTCGACCAGGACCAGAACAGTGGTTGTCATCGGACGGCTCTTCCTGAAGGTTTTGAGAGCAAGAGTATGCGGGATTTGTCAGCAAAATCGCTTTGCCGTGGCAGAAAAATCGTCGTAGGGCCGAGCTTGCAGGTGTTGGGGGCGACGCGTGCCCCCTACGGTATTGCGTTGTCAGAAACTGATCGCGGCGGCGCTCACGCGTTGCACAAACGCCCCGGCCAACGTGGCATTGTGATGTTCGATGATCGCCGCCGCCGACAGCGTTGCAGTGTCCATGCAGGTGTGGCCGTCTTCGGGCAGTATCACCGAGAACCCCAGTTCGACTGCGACGCGGCAAGTGGTATCGATGCAGAACTGGGTTTTCATCCCGACAATCACCAGCTTATTGAGCTGCATCGCGCGCAGTCGCTGCGCCAGATCGGTGCCGAGGAAACAACTGGGCCGGGTTTTATTGAAGAACTGGTCACGCGCTTCATCGACATCCAGCTCATGCCACACCTGCCAATACGGGCTGCCCGCGGCAATCGCGGAGCCCGCCGGGCCTGTGTGGCGAGCGACGAAGATCGGTGCGCCGGCGTGGCGCGCGCGCCCGATCAGTTGGTTGATGGTCTGCAGCACCCGTTCGCGTTCGAAGGGGTGCTCCGGGCCATCGTACAGGCCGGTTTGCATATCGATGATCAGCAGGGCGTCAGCCATGGTGTTGCTCCTTTCGCGTGCCGGATGGCGGCGCAATAAAAAAGGCCCCGTCCATTGCTGGCGGGGCCTTGGGTTGAATCCGTGAGGTGTCTAGTTCAAGCACCCACAGCAACCGCACGACCCGCCGGAAGCGGTCGTGGTGGTGGTGCGGGTGAGGTGCTGCTGAAAAAGGTTCATGGCCGATCATGCTGGGGCATAAGTTTGGCTGTCAAGCGTCGCAGGCAACTTCTTATAAGGCGTGACGATATTTCGGGCATCCACAAGGGACTCGTCTGACACGTGACTACCCAGGGGGCTCTTCACGCCAAGCGCGCAAAAAAATAGCCGACAACCTCGTCCTTGAGCCTCTGCACCGCTTAACCATTCCTCAGCTAAGCCTTTGCTTATTTAAAAGAATCCCGGACAATCGCGCCCCTGTTATAGCCGGGGCGCTGCCTGTCAGGTTTTTCTGACTCGTGCCGGCTGTGGAAATGCGGAGATCCGACTGGATGAATGATCAGGCCAATAGCGTCGACGAACGCTATGTCACGACACCTGTAATCCTTACAAGCTGGAGCCGTCAGGACACCACCTGGATGCTTGGCTTGTTTGGCACGGCGATTGGTGCCGGCACTTTGTTTCTACCTATCAACGCCGGCCTCGGCGGCTTCTGGCCGCTGGTGATCCTGGCGCTGCTGGCCTTCCCGATGACGTTCTTTGCCCACCGTGGCCTGACGCGTTTCGTGCTGTCCGGCCGTGAAGGTTCCGACATCACCGACGTGGTCGAAGAGCATTTCGGCGTCAAGGCCGGCGCGCTGATCACCTTGCTGTACTTCCTGGCGATTTTCCCGATCCTGCTGATCTACAGCGTGGCGCTGACCAATACCGTCGGCAGCTTCATGGAGCACCAGTTGCACATCATGCCGCCGCCACGGGCGATCCTGGCGTTTGTGCTGATCCTCGGCCTGCTGGCCGTGGTGCGTTGCGGTGAGCAGGCGATCGTCAAGGCCATGAGCCTGATGGTGTACCCGTTCATCGTCGCCTTGCTGTTCCTGGCGGTGTACCTGATCCCGCACTGGAACGGCGGCATTCTCAGCACCGCCAACGTGGTCCCGGCGCCTTCGGCGTTGCTCAACACCTTGTGGCTGGCGATTCCGGTGATGGTGTTCTCGTTCAACCATTCGCCGATCATCTCGGCCTTTGCGGTGGACCAGAAGCGTCAGTATGGCGCGCATGCCGATGAGCGCAGTTCGCAGATCCTGTCGCGCGCGCACCTGTTGATGGTGGCGATGGTGCTGTTCTTCGTGTTCAGTTGCGTGCTGACCCTGTCGCCGGCGCAACTGGCTGAAGCGAAAGCACAGAACCTGTCGATCCTGTCGTACCTGGCCAACCACTTCGACAACCGGACCATCGCCTTCGCCGCGCCGCTGATTGCGTTCGTGGCGATTGCCAAGTCGTTCCTGGGCCATTACATCGGCGCCAGTGAAGGCCTCAAGGGTCTGGTCGCGAAAACCGGCCGGCGTCCGGCACCGAAGACCCTGGACCGCATGACCGCCGCCTTCATGTTGGTGGTGTGCTGGATCGTCGCCACGCTCAATCCGAGCATCCTTCGCATGATCGAGACATTGGGCGGGCCGATCATTGCGTCGATCCTGTTCCTGATGCCGATGTACGCGATCCGCAAGGTGCCGGCGATGGCCAAGTACCGCGGGCAGGCGTCCAACGTGTTTGTCACGGCGGTCGGCCTGGTGGCGATTACTGCGCTGATTTACTCGCTGCTCTCCTGACCGCACGCTGCACCGAACAGGGCCGATTCGCACGCGTGGCGAGTCGGCCTTTTTTTCGCTCGGAAAACCTGACACGGCGCAACCGCCGCACGGCAATGGGCGCTAAGCTGGAACACATTTTTAGCCAGGATGGATGGGGCCGATTGAACACTGAAACCGATACGCCCGTTGTCGCTGCGTCGAAGCGAACCCAGGACATAATTGCCGGCTTATCGATTGCCGGTTTGCTGTTGCCGGAGGCGGTGGCCTATTCCAGCATTGCCGCGCTCCCGCCCCAGGCCGGTGTGATTGCCTTGTTTGCCGGGCTGGTGTGCTACGGCCTGTTCGGCACCAGCCGTTTCGCGATCGTCTCGGCGACTTCGTCGTCGGCAGCGGTGTTGGCGGCGGCAACGGCCAGCCTGGCGGGGGATGACCCGGCGCTGAGGCTGTCCCTGGCCTTCGGGCTGGTGCTGATCATTGGCGTGTTTTTTCTGCTGGCCGGGCTGTTTAAACTCGGTGGCGTCACTTCGTTTATCGCCAAGCCAGTGTTGCGTGGGTTTGCCTTCGGCCTGGCGTTGACCATCATCCTCAAGCAACTGGCCAGTGTGGTGGGCGTCCACCTGACCGATAACAACCTGATCCGCTTCCTGCCGCAGTTGCTGGAGCAGTTGCCGAACTGGAACTGGCCCGCCGCGCTGGTGGCTGCGGTGGCCTTGCTGGTGTTGTGGTTATGCGCCCGCGTTCCGCGCCTGCCCGGCGGGCTGGTGGTGATCGTGCTCGGCGTTATTGCCGGCCAGGGCCTGAACCTGCAGGCCCACGGCGTCGCGCTGATCGGCCTGATCGACCTGCGCCTGGAGCTGGGGCATTTGCCGGTACTGCCGTTTGCCGATTGGTTGCGCCTGGGCGAGTTGGCGTTTGCGTTGGTCATGATTTTGTACGCAGAGTCCTACGGTTCCATCAGTTCGTTCGCTCTCAAGCACGGCGACCGGGTGTCGTCCAACCGCGACTTGCTGGCGCTGGGCGCGGCCAACCTGGTGTCTGGGTTGTTCCACGGCATGCCGACGGGCGCCGGGTATTCGGCGACCTCGGCGAATGAGGCGGCTGGCGCCTATTCGCGTTTGGCGGGGATCGTCGCGGCGCTGGTGATCCTGGCGATTGTGTTGACGGTGCTGCCGTATGTTGCGCTCACGCCGGAGCCGGTGTTGGCGGCGGTGGTCATCTATGCCCTGGGCCGGGGTTTGAGCCTGCAGCCCCTGGGGCGTTACTTCCTGTGGCGACGCGACCGTTTGCTGGTGGTGTGTGCGGTGGCGGCGGTGCTGGTGCTCGGCGTGCTGGATGGCTTGTTGTTGTCGGTCGGGATCAGCGTGGTGTTGATGTTGCGCCAGATGTCGGCGGCGGATATCCAGGTGCTTGGGCGCCTGGGCGACACTCATGACTTCGTGGACCGTCAACACCATGCCGATGCACTGACCGTTCCCGGCGTGTTGATCATACGGCCAAGCGAGGCGCTGTTTTTTGCGAATGCCGAGCGCATCCTCGGCGCCGCTCTGCGCCTGATGCGTCAGTCATCCGCGCAGACGGTGGTGTTGAGCCTGGAAGAGTCCCCCGACCTCGACGGCACCAGCGTCGAAGCGCTGGCCGCTTTTTTTGCCCAGGTGCGCGGGGAGGGCAAGCAACTGGTGCTGGCACGGGTGCGCCATGACGCCCATGAAGTCTTGCAGGCGCTGCCCGAGGCCCAGGCGCCCGAGGTGTTGCTCAGCGGCTTGAGCGTTGATGGTGCGGTGCAACTGGCGTTGCACAGCCATCCCCAGGCATAAAAAAACGCCGCGTATCTTGCGATACGCGGCGTCCTTTACATCAACACACCCTTAGGCTTGCAGCACCGGGATGTTGGCGTTTGCAGCGCTTTCACGGAACTCGGCGATCTGATCGAAACTCAGGTAGCGATACACATCGCTGGCCATGGTGTTGATCTTCGCGGCGTATTCCATGTACTCCTCGACGGTCGGCAGGCGACCCAGGATCGAAGCCACCGACGCCAGCTCGGCCGAAGCCAGGTAGACGTTGGCGCCATCGCCCAGACGGTTCGGGAAGTTACGGGTCGAAGTCGACACGACGGTCGAATTCGGTTCTACACGTGCCTGGTTACCCATGCACAGCGAGCAGCCCGGCATTTCCATGCGCGCGCCAGCCTTGCCGTAGATGCCGTAGTAGCCTTCTTCGGTCAGTTGGTGAGCGTCCATCTTGGTCGGCGGCGACAGCCACAGACGGGTTGGCAGCTGACCCTTGACTTGATCCAGCAGTTTACCGGCAGCGCGGAAGTGACCGATGTTGGTCATGCACGAACCGATGAACACTTCGTCGATCTTCTCGCCAGCAACGCTGGACAGCAGACGGGCGTCGTCCGGGTCGTTTGGCGCGCAGAGCACAGGCTCCTTGATGTCGGCCAGGTCGATCTCGATGATTTCGGCGTATTCCGCGTCGGCATCGGCCACCATCAGCTCCGGGTTGGCAACCCAGGCTTCCATCGCTTGGGCGCGACGTTCCAGGGTACGTGCATCGCCGTAGCCTTCGCCGATCA
Source organism: Pseudomonas sp. GW704-F2 (assembly GCF_059423025.1). Classification (NCBI taxonomy): domain Bacteria; kingdom Pseudomonadati; phylum Pseudomonadota; class Gammaproteobacteria; order Pseudomonadales; family Pseudomonadaceae; genus Pseudomonas; species Pseudomonas sp. GW704-F2. The sequence goes on from NZ_JBWKXO010000013.1 coordinate 126,579, forward strand.
TCCAGCGCAGCAGGGTGATGTTGGAGTTCAGGTACTCGGTGATCGACTCTTTCGACAGCTTGATGGTGCAACCGGCAGCCGAACGTTCAGCCGAGGCGTCGGACAGCTCGAAGGCTTGTTCGATGCTCAGGTTGTCCAGGCCTTCGATTTCCAGGATGCGGCCGGAGAAGGCGTTCTTCTTGCCTTTCTTCTCTACGGTCAGCAGGCCAGCCTGGATCGCGTAGTAAGGAATGGCATGAACCAGGTCACGCAGGGTGATGCCAGGTTGCATTTTGCCTTTGAAGCGCACCAGGATCGATTCCGGCATGTCCAGTGGCATCACGCCAGTGGCTGCGGCGAACGCTACCAGGCCGGAACCGGCCGGGAACGAAATGCCCATTGGGAAACGGGTGTGGGAGTCACCACCGGTGCCGACGGTGTCCGGCAGCAGCATGCGGTTCAGCCAGCTGTGGATGATGCCGTCGCCTGGGCGCAGCGACACGCCGCCACGAGTCATGATGAAGTCAGGCAGGGTGTGGTGGGTGGTCACGTCGATCGGCTTAGGATACGCCGCGGTGTGGCAGAAAGACTGCATCACCAGATCGGTCGAGAAGCCCAGGCACGCCAGGTCTTTCAGTTCGTCACGGGTCATAGGACCGGTGGTGTCCTGGGAACCCACGGTGGTCATCTTAGGCTCGCAGTAGGTGCCTGGACGAACGCCAGTCACGCCGCATGCCTTGCCGACCATCTTCTGCGCCAGGGTGAAACCCTTGGTGCTTTCGGCCGGAGCTTCCGGCTTCTTGAACAGGTCGGACGGTGGCAGACCCAGTTCGGCACGCGCCTTCTCGGTCAGGCCACGGCCGATGATCAGCGGGATACGGCCGCCGGCACGGACTTCGTCCAACAGCACCGGGGTCTTCATTTCGAAGGTGGTCAGGACTTCATCGGTACCGTGCTTGCAGACTTTGCCAGCATGCGGGTACAGGTCGATCACGTCGCCCATGTTCATGTTGGTGACGTCGAATTCGATCGGCAGTGCGCCAGCATCTTCCATGGTGTTGTAGAAGATCGGAGCGATCTTGCTGCCGAAGCAGAAACCGCCAGCACGCTTGTTCGGCACGTAAGGAACGTCGTCGCCGAAGAACCACAGTACGGAGTTGGTTGCCGACTTACGCGACGAACCGGTACCGACCACGTCACCGACGTAGGCGATCGGGAAGCCTTGACCGCGCATTTCTTCGATCTGCTTCATCGGGCCGGTCTTGCCTTGCTCGTCCGGCACGATGCCGTCGCGAGCCATTTTCAGCATGGCCAGGGCGTGCAGCGGGATGTCAGGGCGGGACCAGGCGTCCGGCGCAGGCGACAGGTCGTCGGTGTTGGTTTCGCCGGAGACCTTGAACACGCGCAGGCTGATCTTGTCGGCCAGGGTCGGACGGTTCTTGAACCACTCGCCGTCGGCCCAGGACTGGATCACGGCCTTGGCGTGTGCGTTGCCGGCCTTGGCTTTTTCAGCCACGTCGTGGAACGCATCGAACATCAGCAGGGTGTGCTTGAGTTGAGCGGCGGCAACAGGCGCCAGTTCGGCGTTGTCGAGCAGCTCGACCAGGGTCACGATGTTGTAGCCGCCTTGCATGGTGCCAAGCAGTTCAACGGCGCGTTTCTTGTCGATCAGGGGAGAAGTGGCTTCGCCCTTGGCCAGGGCAGACAGGAAACCGGCTTTGACGTAGGCAGCTTCGTCAACGCCTGGTGGAATGCGGTTGGTGATCAGGTCAACGAGGAATTCTTCTTCGCCAGCCGGGGGATTTTTCAGCAGCTCGACCAGGCCTGCGGTTTGTTCGGCATTAAGCGGCTGGGGAACAATACCCAGGGCTGCACGCTCTTCGATATGTTTGCGGTAGGCTTCAAGCACAGTTATTACCCTCATCAGTGGTCCCACGGGACGCTCATCCAGAAATGAACGGCACGCATGCGCTCGGGGGCTTTTTGGGCCGCAAAGCCAGCGCTGCCGACATTCCTCACAGAAGCTGCTTTCAAAGTTTTACGCCTGCAGAACGGAGCTGATGAGGGTTGGCGCTGGCTTGACCTGCCGGGTCATTGACCATCGCCAACACCGTTCTGAAGGAACGACTGTGCTCGTGACGCTTTGAAAACAGCTTCCAGCGGATTATTGGCGCCTTATAAGGCCGGATGATTCTACGGCAAAAAAATTCTAAACGTAAGTTGCCAAGCCAAGTTTGCTGGGTGATCAACCTTAGACAAAGGGCTAACATGGCGCCCTGTTTCGCTGATTTGCGTGTTGCCGCCCATGTCCAACCAAGCCATCAAGACCCCCTGCGTAGGCCTGTGCTCCACGGTTTACGGTGACCTCGTGTGTCGCGGCTGCAAGCGTTTCCACCACGAAGTGATCCAGTGGAACGGCTATAACGAAGAAGAAAAACGTGCGGTGTGGCTGCGGCTCGAGCAACTGTTGGTGCAGGTCATGGCCGGCAAGCTGGAGGTTTTCGACCCCAAGACTCTGCGCAGCCAGCTGGAGCAACGCAAGATCCGCTTTGTGCCGCACCAGTCCGAGTACTGCTGGGCCTACCAGTTGATCGCCCGCGGGGCACGGGTGATTTCCAACCTGGAGGCCTATGGCATGGTGCTGCTGCCGGAGTTCCGCGAGTGGAACCTGCCGCAGCTGCGCGATGCCATCGACCGTGAGTTTTTCATCCTGTCCGAGGCGCACTACCAGCGCTATATCGCGCCGGGGTTTCTCAAGGATGTGTTGGGCGCCTGACGATCAGGCTTTGTTGGCCAGCTTTTCCAGTTGATCCGTCAGTGCCTGGGGCTTGAGCACCAGCACGTCGCTTTCCAGCGCATCGAGCACCACTTCCGCCGTATTGCCGATCAGCGCGCCGGTCAGCCCGGTGCGCGCCACGGTGCCGATGATCGTCACTGCGGCTTTCAAGGTGTAGGCGGCATGGGGAATCAGCACATCCGCCGGGCCTTCTTCGATATGCAGGTGGGCGTCGTCGATATCGAACGTGGCCTGGAATGCCTTGCACTGCTCGCGATAACGCGCCTCGATGGTTTCCTTGAGCTGAAACACCGGGTCGCCGGCCGAGAGCATTGGCGATGGATGGGCGCTGATGACATGCAGTGACGCCTTGGCCAGGCTGGCGATGTCGAAGCCGTAGTCGATGATCATGTGGTGCAGCGCGCGATGCTCGGTGTCGGTATTGCCTACATCGATGGCGGCGAGAATGACGCCGTCGTTCCATGGCGTTGCTGTCTTGACCAGCAGCACCGGCACCGGGCAGTAGCGCAACAGCTTCCAGTCGGCCGGGGTCAGCAGCGCCTTTTTCAGCGGGCTGTCGGGGTAGTGCTGCTTGATCACCAGGCCACAGCCTTCGGCCTGCTGCACCTCGATGATGGTTTCATGCAGGCTGGTATTCCACGCCTGTTCGGTGGTGACGCTGTAGCCGTCTTCGGTCAGGCCGGACTTGAGCAGGCTCAACAGCGCCGAATGCTCATGTTTCTTGTCGCACACCAGCAGGTGCAGGCGCGCGCCGGTAGTCCCGGCGATCAGTTTGGCGCGTTTGAGGGCCAGGCTTTCCGAATGCTCGGGCTCAAGGACCACCAGAATGCTGCGGATGGCTTGCATGGTCGGGACTCTCCAGAAAGGGGGCGTTGAACAACTATAGTTGCTGCCCGCCAGACGTCATGTTGATGCACATCAAGGCCAGCGGCTGGTGGTCTGCGGCGCGGTCGGTATAATCGGCGACCTTTTGTGATCCTTTGCCCGTGAGCCCGATGAACCTGCCCGAAATCCACGAATTCCTCGGTTGCCCCACCCCTGACGCCTGGGTCCAGGCCGCGTTGGCCGATCAGGAAACCCTGCTGATCGACCACAAGAACTGCGAATTCAAGGCCGCCAGCACTGCCTTGAGCCTGATCGCTAAGTATCACAGCCATGTCGACTTGATCAATATGATGTCGCGCCTGGCCCGGGAAGAGCTGGTCCATCACGAACAGGTCATGCGCCTGATGAAGAAGCGCAAGGTCGCGCTGCGTCAGTTGCACGCCGGGCGTTATGCCTCGGGCTTGCGCAAGGTGGTGCGCAGCCACGAGCCGGTCAAGCTGGTGGACACCCTGGTGGTCGGCGCCTTTATCGAGGCGCGCAGTTGCGAGCGTTTCGAGGCGCTGGTGCCACATTTGGACGAAGAACTCGGCAAGTTCTACTTCGGCCTGCTCAAAAGCGAGGCGCGGCACTACCAGGGTTACTTGAAACTGGCTTATCAGTATGGCGAGGCCAAGGATATTGCCCAGGTGATCGAGCGGGTGAGGGCGGCCGAGCAGGAACTGATCGAGTCCCCTGACGTCGAGTTCCGCTTTCACAGTGGCGTGCCAGCCTGAGGCGACGGCTGCGCATACAACGCTCGGTGACGGCGTTAAAAATTGCAGGCTATTTGTTAAAAACTCTTAAAAGCATGAAGCTTCATCGCGTGTGGCCGGCCAAGCGCTGCCGGCGGGCAACTTGCCACCTATAATGCGCGCACTTCAATCCGCGTTGTGCACTGAGAACTTATGGAAAACCTGGGGCTGGGCAAGGTATTGCTCGTTGAGGACGATGAGAAGCTGGCAGGGCTGATCGCGCACTTTCTGGCACAGCACGGTTTTGAGGTACGGGCGGTGCATCGCGGTGATGCGGCCTTGGCGGCCTTTCTTGACTTCAAGCCCAAGATTGTCGTGCTCGACCTGATGCTGCCGGGCCAGAGCGGCTTGCATGTGTGTCGCGCGATTCGCGCGGTGTCCGACACGCCGATCGTGATCCTCACCGCCAAGGAAGACGACCTGGACCACATTCTCGGCCTGGAGTCCGGCGCCGACGACTATGTGATCAAACCGATCAAACCGCCGGTGCTGCTGGCCCGCCTGCGAGCGTTGCAACGGCGCCAGGCGCCGGAGCCGACGGTGCGCGGCGCCATCGAGTTCGGGCGCCTGGTCATTGACCGCAGTTGCCGGGTGGTCAGCCTGGGCGGCGAGAAGATCGACCTCACCACCATGGAGTTCGAACTGTTGTGGTTGCTGGCCAGCAGCGCCGGCAAGATCCTCTCGCGCGATGACATCCTCAACCGCATGCGCGGCATCGCCTTTGATGGCCTGAACCGCAGCGTCGACGTGTACATCAGCAAACTGCGCGGCAAGCTCAACGATAACCCCCGTGAGCCGGTGTGCATCAAGACCATCTGGGGCAAGGGTTATCTGTTCAATCCGTTTGCGTGGGAGGTCTAGATGCTGCGCCTGTTTCTACGCCTGTATGTGATTCTGGCCCTGGGCCTGGCGGGAGCGATCTGGCTGGTCAACTACACGTTCGACGAGTTGCTGCCCGAAACCGACGAAACCTATAGCCGCGAGGCCGTGCGCGGCCCGGCCTATGGCCTGGTCGAACAACTGCGACCGCATGTCGGCGAAGCGCGGCAAGCCCGCTTGGCCGAATTGCAACCCCATTACGGGCTGCACCTGAAGCTGGTTGAAAGCGAAGCCCTGGGGCTGTCCGAGCGTGAAAAAAAGCTGCTGGACGACGGCTTGCTGGTGGTGCGCGGGGACTTCAAGGAGTTCCTCTCCCGCATCGACAGTGGCATGCAGTTGCTGGAAATCAAACTGCCGGAAGAACCCAAATGGATGTACATGTGGGTCTACGGCTTTCTCGGACTGTGCCTGGCTATCGTGCTGTATTTTTGGGTGCGCCCGCATTGGCGCGACCTGGAACATATCCGCCTGGCCGCCCAGCGCTTCGGCGATAACGACCTCGGCTCACGCATCCTGTTGCCGCGTCGCTCCACCGTGCGCGAACTGGCCGGGCACTTCAACCAGATGGCCGAACGCATCGAGAGCCTGATCGCCAACCAGCGTGAGTTGACCAACGCGGTCTCCCACGAACTGCGCACGCCCATCGCGCGCCTGTCGTTCGAGCTCGACCAGCTCAAACAACAGGCCGATCCCCGGCAGAGCCTCGCACTGATCACCGACATGTATGCCGACCTTGGCGAGTTGGAGGAAATGGTCTCTGAATTGTTGACCTACGCCAGCCTGGAGCGCGGCGCCACCCAGGTCACGCAGGAAAATATCGAGGCCCACAGCTGGCTCGACAGTGTGATCGGCAGCGTGGCCCTGGAGGCCGAGGCGGAAGGCGTGCAGTTGTCCTTGCGTACCTGTGAAGTCGACGTTATCCAGATCGAACCGCGCTTCATGGCGCGTGCGGTGATCAACCTGCTGCGCAACGCCATTCGTTACGCCGACCGCCGCGTGGAAGTGTCGCTGGTCAAGTTCGGCAGTGGTTATGAAGTGCGGGTCTGCGATGACGGCCCCGGCATCCCCGAGGAAGGCCGGGCGAAGATCTTCCAGCCGTTCATCCGCCTCGACGCCAGCCGCGACCGCCGCACCGGCGGCCTCGGCCTGGCGCTGGTGCAGCGGGTTTGCCAATGGCATGGCGGGCAGGTCCAGGTAGTCGATTCGGAGTGGGGCGGGGCGTCGTTTCGGATGAGTTGGGCGTATACCGAATAAGGTTTTGGGGGGGGGGCAGGTACGGGGGGGCGATTGCAAAAAGCCGCAGACTGCTGTGCCGACAGTCACACCGCCCAAGTCATAGCTGGCACTCACGCCCAATTGCGTGCGCGATTTGATTTTTCCCAGGGCCTTGTCGGCGCCCTCGACAGGCACACTGAGCTGATGGACAGGCAAAGGTGTTTCGAACGCATAAGCAGGTGCATCCATGGTTAGAAAATCAAGGGCTTATGGGGCGACTGCGTGCGTTTGAAGGCGTAGCCCGAGGCGCTGAGGCCGTTGACCTGGCGGCTGACGGTGTCGCCCAGGCCATAGCCGTTGCCGGCAAGCACGGCATGGGCGTGGTCCACGGGCAGCAGGATGTAATCGGTCAGCGGCTTGTCGTGCAGTTGGCCGCGAATCACCAGGAAGCCTTCTTCCAGACGCACGCTGATGCCGCTGAGTGGCGCGTCGGGTTCGTGGGTGCTGAGCACTTGATAGGTGCCGACGGTGTCGGCCCAGGCCAGTGGCAGGGGCGGCGGGTCGATGCGTTCGCCCACGGCCACCCGCTGGCCGTGACTGCGCGCGGTGAGTATCTGCCGGCCTTGCACCGTCACCACGTCCAGTTGCACGCGGCCCAGCCCGTCGAGATCCTTGAGCCAGAACCCCAGGACTTTTTGCTGCGCGCGCAACCAGCCGTCTTCATCGCGCAGCAGTTCGAAGGTGTATCCGGCCAACTCGCCGGACAATCGCGTAGGGGTATCCCTGATCCGGAATACGCCCCAGGCCGTGGCGTAGAACCCGGCCAGGCGCTTACGGTCGATGGCGGCGGGCACCTGGCGCAACTTGCCCCCGTGCTTGGGCGCCTGGCAGTCGTCGGCGCATACCGGCGCGCCGGTTTGCGCCTGGAGCATCAGGCGCAGGGTGTCGGTGCTCAGCGCGACCACCATGTCTTCGGCGTTGCTGTCGTTGGCCATGATGATCACTGCCAACTGCTGGTCCGGCAGCACCGTCACCTGCGCGGCAAAATCGTCGCCCCCGCCGCTGTGCTGGAACGTGCGTATGCCTGGGCTGACCGGCTTGTCGCCACAGGGCGAGAGAAACCAGCCCAGGCCCATCTGGCAATCGAAGTCCAGCACGTTGCCGATATTTTGTTGGGTAAACATCTGCTCGATGGAAGCGCGGTCCATTACGCGGGTGTCGTTGTAGAGGCCTTGGGCGAACAGCATCTGTACGTAGCGGCTGAGGTCCTTGGGGCTGGTCCACAAGCCGCTGGCGGCGAGGTCGCGCACCTGGGCATCGGTGCTCGCGCTGCCGTCCTGATAGCCGAGCGCGCGGTGGGGCACGTGCGCGCTGACGCCGACAAAACTCGATTGGTTCATCTTCAACGGCTTGAACAGGCTGTTTTGCAACTGGGTCTCGAATGCCTTGCCGCTGCTGCGTTCGATAGCCGCGCCCACCAGCGCATAGCCGAGATTCGAGTACGCCACCTGCGAACCCGGCGGGGTGCTCAGCCACACGCCCGACATACGCATTGGCATCTGGCCCATGGCGAAGGTGTTGCGCAGGCCGCGCAGGTGTTCGCTGGGCAAGCCCGACTGATGACTGAGCAAGCGGCGCAGGGTGATGGCGCGGTCGGCGTCGGCCTGGTCGTCATGGAAGCGCGAGCGCACATAGAACTCGCGCAAGGTTTGCTGGATCGGTGCGTCAAGGGCCAGTTGCTGTTGTTCCACCAGTTGCAGCGCGGCGGTGGCGGTGAGGAGCTTGGAGATCGCGCCGGCGCGAAATGCCGTATTCGGCGTCACCGGTACGCCCCGGGCCTTGTCGGCCACGCCGAAACCATTGGCCCAGATCAACTCTTGGCCATTGACCAGGGCGATGGACAGCCCGGGCACCTGCTCCCGAGCCATCTCCCACGGAATGCGGGTTTGTAGATAGCGAATGATCGCGTTGTAGTCGCCCTTGGGGATCGGCGGCGGGGCAGGCAGTTGACCATGGCAACCGATACTGCCGAGCAGGCAGCCCAGCAGGGGAATACCGCGCAATGTGCGAAACATGAAGAGCACCCGGATGGCTGTTTGGATGCTCGAATGCTAGGGAAGGGCTGTCCGACAATCTTTGCAAGCTTTGTCGGAAAACTGTCAAAGACTGTTAACGCGCCAACCCCAACCGCTCATGCCACTGCGCGATCGATTCTTCCGGGTATTTATCGAACTGCAGGTCGCCCTTGCGCACGCTGACTTCGACCCAGGGCGCCTTGGAACCGAGCATCAGGTGCGTGTGCTGTGGCGGCACCGGCAACGGTGTGTCGATGGCCGAGGCAAACGGATGGATCAGCTCCGGCCACTGCGGGCTGAACAGCCATAGCGCGCTGCCGCATTGTGAACAGAAATGCCGCTCGGCGCTGCTGGCATGGGCGCGGCTGGCGCCTTCGGGCTTGAGCCTGGCGTGGTAGATCGAGATCAGCTTGCGCCCGCGCACTTTCAGGCTGTTGCTGTCGCCCGCGAGGTTGATCGCGTAACCGCCGCCACCCTGGGTCTTGCGGCAAATCGAGCAATAGCAGCGCTGGTAAGGGTAGGGGTGGGCGCTGGTCAGGCTGAACGTCACAGCACCGCAATGGCAGGAACCTTCGAGTTGCATGGGCAGTCTCCTCTGGCAAGGTGACTCTGGAGTCTAGGCGCTTTGCGGCATCAAGGTCGCGATCAGGGCACGAATGGTCCCCGGCAGCGCTTCCAGCTCGCGCACCAGGATACTGCGCTCGCGAATCGCCCATGGCTCATTCAGTTTCACCGCCACCAACTGCATGGTCCGGCTGTGCCGCACGGCGGCGGATTCCGGGATGATGCCAATGCCCACGCCCGCCTCGACCATCCGGCAGATCGCCTCGAAACTCGACATTTGGATGCGCAGCGACAACTGCTTGCCGACCCGCTCGACGTGCTCGCGCAGGAAGCTCAGCAAGGTGCTGCCTTCGTGCAGGCCTATATGCTGGTAGGCGAGGGTCTGTTCCAGCGTCACCGAGGGTTGGTCCGCCAAGGGGTGGCCCACGGGCACCATCAATACCAGTTTATCGGTGCTGAAGTGCAGCACCTGCAGGCCCGCGGCCTCCACAGGGCCGGCGATGATGCCCATGTCGCTGGTGCCATCGAGCACGCCGCGCACGATATCGCGGGACAGGCGCTCCTGCAGGTCGACAGTGACACCGGGCCGCAGGGAGAGGAAACCGGCCAACACTTCGGGAAGAAACTCAGTGACCGCCGTGGTGTTGGCGAAGATGCGGATATGCCCGGCAGAGTCGACGCCGTATTGGGTGAACTCACTTTTCAGGTAGTCCACCTGGCGCATGATCAGCCGCGCATGGTGCAACAGCCGCTCGCCTGCCGGGGTGATCTCCACGCCGCGGCTGTCGCGGTACAACAGACGTGTTTCCAACTGGCCTTCCAGGGCCTTGATGCGCGCACTCGCAGCCGCCGGCGAGAGGAAGGCGCGCTTGGCACCCTGGGTCAGGCTGGGTGATTCGGCGATATGGATAAACAGGCGCAGGTCGGCGAGATCGAAGTGCATGGCGGCTCCGGGGTGGACAGGGCTGTTCGGTGCAACGGCGGTGCGGGGCTTGCCTGCGCTGACAGTGTGCCGGCGATGAAAATGCCAACCAACCGAAGCAAGCCCGTTGCCCATCAATGCGTGGCGTTCAGCATAGCCGAACGCTGGCTTATTGAAATGCAAATTCTCAGAACGGTCGGGCGCTTGCATGATCCGGGGCACACATTCACAGCCCGAGGACCTGCACCCGATGAGCGCCACTGATTGGATCGGCCGAAGCGAAACTGCCCACGACCACCTGAGCCACAACCTGCTCACACGCATCGCCGCGACATTCGGCGAGCCCGTGCCCGAACACGGCGCGGCGGTGCCGCCGTTGTGGCAATGGTGTTTCTTCCAGGACCCGCTGCCGGAATCGGCCCTGGGCACCGACGGCCACCCGGCCCGTGGCGGCTTCCTGCCGCCGGCGGATAACCGCAATCGCATGTGGGCCGGTGGGCGTCTCGAGTTCCTGCATCCGCTGCGCGCCGGCGAGGCGGCCAGCCGTGTGTCGACCATCACCCAGGTCGAAGAAAAAACCGGCCGCACCGGTGCGTTGCTGTTTGTCACCGTGCGCCATGACTACACCCAGGACGGCCGCCTGGCGATCCGCGAAGAACAGGACATCGTCTACCGCGAACCGACCCCACCCAAGCCGGGCAACGGCGCTGCGCTGGCGGCGGGTGAGTGGTGCGAAGCGATCGAGCCGACGCCGACCCTGCTGTTCCGCTACAGCGCCGTGACTTTCAACGGCCACCGCATTCACTACGACTATCCCTACGTCACCGGCACGGAAGGCTATTCGGGCCTGGTGGTGCATGGGCCGTTGATCGCCACGTTGAGCCTGCGCGCCTTTTGTCGGGCTCATCCCCGCGCCACGGTGCGCCGTTTCGACTATCGCGGCGTGCGCCCGCTGATCGCTGCGCAACCGTTTGAAGTCGCCGGACGTATCAGCCAAGCCGGCGTGGCAGAGCTGTGGGCCGGTAATCACGATGGCTTGGCCCAGCAGGCCCGTGTGCATTTCGAATAACACCAGAACAACAGGCGGAGAGCCGTTAATGAACCCGAATGACAATGAAGCACTCAATGCCATCCGCGCAGGCGTGCGCGCTTTGTGCGCCGAATTCGATGCGACGTACTGGCGTCGGATCGACGAAGAAAAAGCGTTCCCCGATGCCTTCGTCAAGGCCTTGACCGCCGCCGGCTGGCTGTCGGCGATGATCCCGGAAGAGTACGGCGGCTCCGGCCTCGGCCTGGCTGAAGCGTCGGTGATCCTTGAAGAGGTCAACCGTTGCGGCGGCAACTCCGGCACCGTCCACGGCCAGATGTACAACATGTTCACCCTGCTGCGCCACGGCAGCGCCGCGCAAAAACGCTTCTACCTGCCCAAGCTGGCCAGTGGCGAATTGCGACTGCAATCGATGGGCGTCACCGAGCCCAGCACCGGCACCGACACCACCAGGATCAAGACCACCGCGATCAAGCGCGGCGATAAGTACGTGATCAACGGCCAGAAAGTCTGGATCTCGCGGGTGCAGCATTCCGACCTGATGATCCTGCTGGCGCGCACCACGCCGCTGGCCGACGTGAAGAAAAAGTCCGAAGGCATGTCGATCTTCCTCGTGGACCTGCGCGAGGCGATCGGCAACGGCCTGACCGTGCGACCCATCGCCAACATGGTCAACCACGAAACCAACGAGCTGTTCTTCGACAACCTCGAACTGCCTCTGGACAGCCTGATCGGCGAAGAGGGCAAGGGCTTCAAGTACATCCTCGACGGCCTGAATGCCGAGCGTACCCTGATCGCCGCCGAGTGCATCGGCGATGGCCGCTGGTTTATCGAAAAGGCCAGTGCCTATGCCCGCGACCGCGTGGTGTTCGGCCGGCCCATCGGGCAGAACCAGGGCGTGCAATTTCCGATTGCCGAAGCGCATATCGAAATCGAAGCGGCCGACCTGATGCGCTGGCGTGCCTGCGAGGAATACGACCGTGGCGCGCCTGCCGGGGCCAGCGCGAACATGGCCAAGTACCTGGCGGCCAAGGCGTCCTGGGAGGCGGCCAATGCGTGCCTGCAAACCCACGGCGGTTTTGGTTTTGCCTGCGAGTACGACGTGGAACGCAAATTCCGCGAGACCCGCCTGTACCAGGTGGCGCCGATCTCCACCAACCTGATCCTGTCCTACGTGGCCGAGCACTTGCTCGAGCTGCCACGCAGTTTCTGAGGGCCTGAACATGAGCCATACCCAAGCCCTGTGTCGGTTCCTCGCCGAATTGACCTATGCGCAGTTGCCCGAACCGGTGCTGGCGCGCACCGAAGACCTTTTTCTCGATTGGCTGGCGTCGGCGCTGGCCAGCCAGGGCGCGCACCCGATCCCGCTGTTTGAACGCTACGCGCAGAAAATGGGGCCGAGCAGCGGCCCGGCGCAGGTGATCGTCAATGGCCGCAGCAGCAGCGCGTATTTCGCCGCGTTGGTCAACGGCGCCTCGTCGCACCTGGTGGAGCAGGATGACCTGCACAACAGCTCGGTGTTGCACCCGGCGACGGTGGTCTTTCCCGCAGCCCTGGCGGCGGCCCAGGACCTCGGCAAATCCGGCCGTGAACTGCTGCTGGCCGCGGTGGCCGGTTATGAAGCCGGAATTCGCATCGGCGAATTCATGGGCCGTTCCCACTACCGCATCTTCCACACCACCGCGACCGTCGGCACCTTGGCGGCGGCGGTGGCCGTGGGCAAATTGCTGGGGTTCGATCAGGAGCAATTCATCAACCTGCTCGGCAGCGCCGGCACCCAGGCTGCCGGGCTGTGGGAGTTTTTGCGCGATGCCGCCGACTCTAAGCAATTGCACACGGCCAAGGCGGCGGCGGATGGCTTGCTCGCCGCGTACCTGACGGCGGACGGGCTGACGGGCGCGCGCAATATCCTCGAAGGCGACCAGGGCCTGGCGGCCGGGATGTCCCGCGATGCCGAACCGCACAAGCTGTCCGCCGACCTCGGCCGGCGCTGGGCGCTGCTGGAAACCTCGTTCAAGTTCCATGCCTCGTGTCGCCACACCCATCCTGCCGCCGATGCGCTGCTGCAGTTGATGCAGCGTGAAGGCCTCGATGCCGCCGCGATCGCCAAGGTGCAGACCCGCGTGCATCAGGGCGCCATCGATGTGCTGGGGCGCGTCACTACGCCGGCCAGCGTTCACCAGGCCAAGTTCTCCATGGGCACCGTGCTGGGCCTGATCGCCGTGCATGGCAAGGCCGGGCTGGTTGAGTTCCACACGCTGGCACTGAGCGATCCCGCCGTCTCGGCCTTTCGCGACAAGGTCAGCATGACCCTCGATCGCGAAGTCGACGACGCCTATCCGCAGCGTTGGCTGGGCCGCGTCACCGTCACCACCGAGGATGGCCGCACGCTGCACGGCGCTATCGACGAGCCCAAGGGCGACCCCGGCAACAGCCTCAGCCGCGCCGAGCTGGCGGATAAATTCCAGCGCCTCAGCCACTTCAGCGGCGCGCGCACCCCGGCCGAGGCCGACGCGTTGATCGCCAAGGTCTGGCAGCTGCGCAACACCCCGTGCATGGCCCATTGGCTTTGAGGAATCGTCATGACTGCTAATCAACGACCGCTGGACGGTATCACCGTTGTCAGCCTGGAACATGCGATTGCCGCACCCTTTTGCACACGCCAATTGGCCGATCTCGGCGCGCGTGTGATCAAGATCGAACGCCCCGGCAGCGGTGACTTCGCCCGTGGCTATGACGAACGCGTGCGCGGCCTGGCGTCGCATTTCGTGTGGACCAACCGCTCCAAGGAAAGCCTGACCCTGGACCTCAAGCAAGACGCGGCGGGCGCCATTCTCGACAGCTTGCTCGCCGACGCCGATGTACTGGTGCAGAACCTCGCACCCGGTGCAGCGGCGCGCATGGGCCTGTCGTTCGAGACGCTGCATGCGCGCTTCCCGCGCTTGATCGTCTGCGATATTTCCGGCTATGGCGAAGGCGGGCCCTACGCGCAAAAGAAGGCTTATGACCTGTTGATCCAGAGCGAGGGCGGCTTTCTGTCGGTGACCGGCGGGCCCGCTGACGACCAGATGGCCAAGGCCGGTTGCTCCATCGCCGACATCGCCGCCGGCATGTACGCCTACAGCGGCATCCTCTCGGCGCTGTTGTTGCGCGGCAAGACCGGCGAGGGCAGCCATATCGACGTGAGCATGCTGGAAAGCCTGGTGGAGTGGATGGGCTACCCGATGTACTACGCCTTCGACGGAGCACCGCCACCGCCGCGTGCCGGAGCGGCGCATTCGACGATTTATCCCTACGGGCCGTTTCCCACCGGCGACGGCGGTACGGTGATGCTCGGCTTGCAGAACGAGCGCGAATGGGCGGCGTTCTGCGACAAGGTGCTGCTCACCCCGGCGTTGGCCACGGACGAGCGCTTCTGCGCCAACTTCAAGCGCTCGGCCAACCGCGAGGCGCTGCGCCGGATCATCGTCGACAGCTTCGCCCGGCTCGACGCCGAGGCCGTCATCCAGCGCCTGGAACATGCGCAGATCGCCAGTGCCCGCGTCAACGATATGCAAGGCGTGTGGGACCACCCGCAACTCAAGGCACGTGACAGCTGGCGCGAAGTCGCTAGCCCGGCCGGTCCGCTGCCAGCGCTGTTGCCGCCAGCGCGTAATACGGCATTCAGCCCGCGCATGGATGCGGTGCCCGCGTTAGGCCAGCACAGCCAGGGCATTCTCGATCAGCTCGGTTATTCGGGCGAAACCATCGACGACCTGCGCGCGCGCGGCGTTATCTGACAAGGAGTGTGGTGATGCCAATGCCTGTAGTTCGTTCAGCTCTGTTCGTTCCCGGCAGCCGCCCGGAGCGGTTTTCCAAAGCGCTGGCCAGCGGTGCCGACGCGGTGATTGTGGATTTTGAAGACGCGGTAGAAGAGCCGCTCAAGCGGCAGGCGCGGGAGAACCTTGGCGCGTTTTTGCGCGCCCACCCCGACACCCGGGTGTGGGTGCGGATCAACGCGCCAGAGCACGCCGAACACGCTGACGATGTGGCGTTCTGCAGCGCCCATGCAAACGTGGCGGGCGTGCTGCTGCCGAAAGTCGAAAGTGCCGCCCAGGTCGCGGTGGTGGCCGCCGCCGGCAAACGGATCTGGCCGATTATCGAAAGCGCCAAGGGCTTGCTGGCGGTGGCCGCGATTGCCCATGCGCGGCAGGTGGAGCGCCTGTCGTTCGGCGGCCTGGACCTGGCGCTCGACTTGAATCTGAGCAGCCCTTCGCCAGCGGCTGACTTTGCCCTGGACCAGGCGCGCCTGGCGCTGATCGTGCATTCCCGCGCCGCCGGCCTAGTGGCCCCGCTGGACGGCGTCCACCCGGCCATCGACGACCCCGAAGGCCTGCGCCGCTCGATCCGGCATGCCTATGAAATGGGCTTTGCCGGCGCGCTGTGCATCCATCCCCGGCAGGTGGCGGTGATCCATGCGGCCTTGGCACCGAGCGCCGCAGACCTGGCCTGGGCCAAGCGCGTGGTGGCGGGCGGAGCCCACGGGGCCGGCGCGTATCAGATCGATGGGCAGATGGTGGATGCCCCGGTTCTGTTGCGCGCACAACGGCTGCTCGCCGCCCGGCGCTGACGGGCGCAGCCGAAGCCAGAGGCGAGAGAGGATCTGCATTTTCGTTCAGGTTGGCGTTCATCTAAGCCGAACGCAGGTATCAAAAACTCGAAATTCACTACACGCGCCATATCAGGCACCTTGCCCTACAACACAACAATAAGAAGGTGATTTCCCATGCTCAAGCTCTCCCGGGCGCTGTTCTGCGCCGCCACCTTGTTCGTCGCGGGCCTGGCCCAGGCGGCGGACCCGATTGTGATCAAGTTCGCCCATGTGGTTGCCGAAAACACGCCCAAAGGCCAGGGCGCGTTGCTGTTCAAGAAACTTGCCGAAGAACGCCTGCCGGGCGTGGTCAAGGTCGAGGTGTACCCGAACTCGTCGCTGTTCGGCGATGGCAAGGAAATGGAAGCGCTGCTGTTGGGCGATGTGCAGATGCTCGCGCCGTCCCTGGCCAAGTTCGAGCAATACACCAGACAGGTGCAGATCTATGACCTGCCGTTCCTGTTCAACGACCTGGCCGCCGTCGACCGCTTCCAGGCCGCCCAAGGCAAGCAGTTACTGACCTCGATGCAGAACAAGAACATCCTCGGCCTGGCCTATTGGCACAACGGTCTCAAGCAGTTGTCGGCCAACAAAGCCCTGCACGAACCCAAGGACGCCCGTGGCCTGAAGTTCCGCGTGCAAGCCTCCAGCGTGCTTGAAGAACAGTTCAAGGCGATCCGCGCCAACCCGCGCAAGATGAGCTTTGCCGAGGTCTACCAGGGCTTGCAGACCGGTACGGTCAACGGCACCGAAAACACCTGGTCGAACTATGAAAGCCAGAAGGTCAACGAGGTGCAGAAGTACTTCACCGAGTCCAACCATGGCCTGATCGACTACATGGTGATCACCAACGCGAAGTTCTGGAACGGCCTGCCAGCGGATGTGCGCAGCACCCTGGAGCAGATCATGGCCGAGGTCACCGTTGAGGTGAACAAGCAGGCCGAGGCGCTGAACCAGTCGGCCAAACAGAAGATCGTCGACGCCAAGACCAGCGAAATCATCGAACTGACCCCCGCGCAACGCCAGCAATGGCGCGAAGCCATGCGCCCGGTCTGGCAGATGTTCGAAGGCGAGATCGGGGCTGACCTGATCAAGGCGGCGGATGCGTCCAACCTGTAATGCCGGGGCATACCGAGATCCCTCCCACAGGTTGATCCGGTTTCCACTCTGAAACCTATTCCCGCTTCGCGAGGTTTTGCCATGCAAACGCTCAGGCGCGTCTGGGAGCACCTGGAGGAAGGCGTCATTGCCTTCCTGCTGGCCGCCATGACCCTGGTGACATTCGTCTACGTCATGCTCAACAACATCTACACGCTGTTCTTTGCCCTGTCCGACAAGTGGGCCTGGAGCAGCCATTTTTTCAACGCCCTGGGCGACGGCAGCATGACCTGGGCCCAGGACATGACCTGGAGCGTGGCGCTGACCAAGGCCATGTTCGGCTGGCTGATTTTCTTCGGCATCTCCTACGGCGTGCGTACCGCCGGCCACCTTGGGGTGGATGCGCTGGTCAAGCTGACCGGGCGCCGGGTGCAGCGCTTGCTTGGGATGCTTGCCTGCCTGTGCTGCCTGGCCTATGCCGGGCTGTTCATGGTCGCCAGTTACAGGTGGGTGAGTGCGGTGATGACAGCGCACATCGGCGCCGAAGACCTCGACCAGTTCGGCATCGATGTCGGCGACATCGTGCTCATCGTGCCGGTCGGTTTTGCCCTGGTGTTTATCCGCTACCTGGAAATTTTCTATCGCCTGTTCACCCACCGCCAGGTCGGGTTGGGGCTGGCCGACGAGGCCGGTGAGGCGAGCAAATTGGCCGGCGGCCATGAGGAGCGTCACTGATGGCCGTGCTCTGTCTGTTTCTGCTGTTGTTTGTGTTCATGTTCCTCGGCGTGCCCGTCGCGATTTCCCTCGGATTGTCCGGCGCGGTGTCGATCCTGATGTTCAGCCAGGACTCGGTGAGTTCCCTGGCGATCAAGCTGTTCGAAACCTCGGATGCCTATACCTTCCTGGCGATTCCGTTCTTCCTGCTGTCCGGTGCGTTCATGACCACCGGCGGCGTGGCGCAGCGGCTGATCGACTTCGCCAATGCGTGTGTTGGGCATATCCGTGGCGGCCTGGCGATTGCGGCGGTGTTGGCGTGCATGTTGTTTGCCGCGTTGTCCGGTTCGTCACCGGCCACGGTGGCGGCCGTCGGTTCGATTGCGGTGGCCGGGATGGTGCGCTCCGGTTACCCGAAGGCGTTCGGCGCGGGCATCATCTGCAACGCCGGCACCCTGGGCATCCTGATTCCGCCGTCGATCGTGATGGTGGTGTATTCGGCCGCCACGGAAACGTCGGTCGGCAAGTTGTTCATGGCCGGGGTGATCCCGGGGCTGCTGCTGGGCCTGATGCTGATGGTCGCGATCTATATCGTGGCGCGCATCAAGAAGCTGCCGGCGCAGCCACGGGCGAGCTTTCGCGAGTGGCTGGCCTGCGCGCGCCGCGCGTTCTGGGGCTTGCTGCTGCTGGTGATCATCCTCGGTGGCATCTACAGCGGGATGTTCACCCCGACCGAAGCCGCGGCGGTGGCAGCGGTGTACTCGGCGTTTGTCGCGCTGTTCGTCTACAAGGACATGAGCCTGCGCGACTGTCCCAAGGTGCTGCTGGAGTCCGGGCGGCTGGCGATCATGCTGATGTTTATCATCGCCAATGCGATGCTCTTCGCCCATGTGTTGACCACCGAACAGATCCCCCAGGAAATCACCGCCTGGGTGCTGTCCGAGGGCCTCACGCCGATCGGCTTCCTGATCATGGTCAACGTGGTCTTGCTGATCGCCGGCAGTTTCATGGAACCGTCGGCGATCGTGTTGATCCTGGCGCCGATCTTCTTCCCGATCGCGATGAAGCTGGGCATCGATCCGATTCACTTGGGGATCGTGATGGTGGTGAATATGGAAATCGGCCTGGTCCACCCGCCGGTGGGCTTGAACCTGTTCGTGACCTCGGCGGTGACCGGCTTGACGCTGGGGCAGACCATTCGTGCGGCGATGCCGTGGCTGATGATCCTGTTGGTGTTCCTGATCATGGTCACCTACCTGCCGTTCATCTCGCTGGCGCTGCCGCACTGGCTGGGGATGTAGACCTCACGATGTGGGAGCCTGGCTCCCACCTTGCTCAGTGATCCAGCGCGCTCAGGATCGCATGGGCGACCTTGACCCGCTCGGCATTCGGATAGTTCTTGTTCGCCAGGATCACCACGCCCATGTCCTTGCTTGGCACATACGCCACATACGCGCCAAAGCCTGCGGTTGAGCCGGTTTTGTTGTACAGCACGTTGGCCGGTTGCGCTTGCGGCGTCGTCAGCCAATCGGGACGGTGAGGTTCCATGGCCATCGGTGTCGAGTTGCCGTCAATCAGCGCTTGCAGGGCGATGGGGTAGGGGTAGTACTCCCAGCCCAGGCCCTGGGTCATGCCGTTCACGCGGTAATAACCGGCGTGGGTACTGGCGATGGCTTGTTGCAGCGGCTTTTCCAGGGTTTGCGGGTGCAGGTTGGCGATCACATAGCGCGCCAGGTCGTGGGTGCTGGTCTTGATGCCGTAGGCTTCGTTGTCCAGTGCGCCAGGGCTTACACGGACGGGTTTCTGCTGCTTGTCGTAGCCTTGGGCGTACTCGCCGGATTGCGCGGTGGGCACGCTGAGGTGGGTGTTGCTCAACCCCAGCTTGGGCAGCAGGGTGTGCTCCATGGCGACATTGAACGGCTGGCCCAGGCTTCGTGCCGCGAGGTAGCCAAACAGGCCGATGCTCGGGTTGGAATAGAGACGTTGCGCGCCCGGGGCGTAGCTGGGTTTCCAGCGCTGGAAGTAGCCGAGCATGGCGTCGGCGTTGTCGGCGGCATCCGGAAACTGCAGCGGCAGGCCGCCGGGGGTGTAGGTCGCCAGTTGCAGCAGGCTGATGCGGTCAAAGGCGCTGCCGGCCAACGCAGGCCAGTATTGGCTGGCCTTGTCCGACAGCGTGAGCTTGCCGATGGCCTGGGCGTAACCGCCCAGGGTTGCGGTGAAGGTTTTGCTCACTGAGCCGATTTCGAACAAGGTGTTTTGGTTGACCGGTTGCTGCGCTTCTTTCGATGCCATGCCGTAGTTAAAGTATTGCACCTTGCCGTTCTGCACCACCGCCACCGCCAGGCCGGGAATGGCCTGCTGCTGCATCAGCGGCTTGACGCTGGCGTCTACCACGGCCTGCAGGTCGGTGGCGGCCAGGCACTGGCCGGCACCGAGAAACATTGCCAGCGCCGTTAAGTGACGCACTCCAAATACCGCTTGTTGGGGCATGATATCGCTTCCATGAGTATGATCGATTGAATGAACAGCCTGCGCGGGCGTGCCAAAGGTAGACAGTTCGCCGGGCCTGGGCAAACGATGATATTTCGCACCAGCCATTAGAAAAATTAGGGGCAAGCATGCTGCGTTCCCATTTGCCTCTCAATGCCCTGCGCGCATTCGAGGCCTCCGCCCGGCACCTGAGTTTTACGCGGGCCGCCATTGAGTTATGTGTCACCCAGGCGGCGGTCAGCCACCAGGTCAAGAGCCTGGAGGCGCAACTGAACGTCACCCTGTTCAAACGCCTGCCGCGTGGCCTGATGCTGACCCGCGAAGGCGAGACGTTGTTGCCGGTGCTGCGCGAGTCCTTCGACCGCATTGCCCACACCCTGGGCCAGTTCGAAGGCGGGCACTACCGCGAAGTGCTCAGCGTTGGCGCGGTCGGCACTTTTGCGGTGGGCTGGCTGCTGCCGCGCCTGGCGGACTTCCAGCACCGCTACCCGTTTATCGACCTGCGCCTGTCGACGCACAACAACCGTGTCGATGTCGCCGCCGAAGGCCTGGATTACGCGATCCGTTTCGGCGCCGGGGCCTGGCATGGCACCGACGCCTGCCCATTGTTCGAAGCGCCGCTGACGGTGCTTTGCGTGCCGTCAATCGCCGAGCAGTTACACACGCCGGCCGAGCTGTTGAAGCACACGGTGCTGCGCTCCTATCGCGCCGATGAGTGGAACCTGTGGTTCCAGGCCGCCGGGCTGCCTGCCGACACCCTGGTGCCGCGCAGCATCGTGTTTGACTCATCGCTGGCGATGATGGAAGCAGCGCTGCAGGGCATCGGCGTGGCGTTGGCCCCCGCGCTGATGTTCTCGCGACAACTGGAAAGTGATGCGATCCGCCAGCCCTTCAACGTGGGCATCAGCACCGGCAGCTATTGGTTGACGCGCCTGCAGTCACGCGCCGAAACCTCGGCGATGCTGGCGTTCAAGGCCTGGCTGACGGTGATGGCGGTGCAGGGCTGAAATTTTTCATCAAGAAGCAAAATGAAACATTTGTCGGCGGCTAACCTCTACACATTCAGAGGCGGTCAGGCCAGGTATTTGTTGAACCACCCCAGCGTGCGCTGCCACGCCAGGTTCGCCGCCGCCTCGTCATAACGCGGCGTCGAGTCGTTGTGAAAACCGTGGTTGGCGCCCTTGTAGATATACGCTTCATAGGTGGTGCCCGCGGCCTTCAGGGCCTTTTCATAGGCCGGCCAGCCTTCGTTGATCCGCGTATCCAGTTCGCCGTAATGCAGCATGATCGGTGCCTTGATGCGCGGCACGTCCTTGGCCTCTGGCTGCCGCCCGTAAAATGACACGGCGGCGCCCAGTTCCGGGTAGGCCACGGCTGCTGCATTGACCACGCCGCCGCCATAGCAGAAGCCGGTAATCCCGACTTTGCCGGTGCTGTTGTCGTGGTGCATCAGCCACTCGATGGCGGCGAAGAAGTCGTTCATCAGCTTGGTCGGGTCGACTTTTTGTTGCAGCGCTACGCCTTTTTCATCGTTGCCGGGGTAGCCACCCACGGATGTCAGGCCATCCGGCGCGAGGGCGATAAAGCCGGCCTTGGCCAGGCGGCGGGCGACGTCTTCGATATACGGGTTGAGGCCGCGGTTTTCATGCACCACGACCACGGCGGGGACTTTGCCGGTGGTCTTGGCCGGGCGCACCAGATAGCCGCGCACCGTGCCGTTGCCCTTGGGCGAAGGGTAGGTGATGTAGTCCGCGACGATGTCCGGGTCGGTGAATTTCACTTGCTCGGCCAGCGCATAGTTGGGGCTCAGGGCGGCGAGCAGCGCCGACGCGGTGAGCCCGCCGAAGGTGAACAGTGCAGCGCGGTCGAGAAACTCGCGGCGGTTGATCTTGCCGTGGGCGTAGCCGTCGTAGAGCTCCAGCAGTTCGGGGGCGAAGTCTTTCGCGGTGAGACGAGTCATCGGTGCAGTCCTCGATTAGTGGTGCCAGTCAATGTAGACCAGGATCACGCGTTGCGAGCGTGGGCGGCGGCGGCCAGTTGCCCGGTATCGACGCGCACAAACACCGAATCGCCGATCGCCGTGAGCACATCGCCGGCGTATACCTCGCAGACCACGCGGCTTTTACGCCCCACATCGCCCTCGACCCGGGCACGCAAGGTCAGCGTGACACCCAGGGGCGTGGGCTTGATGAATTTGATCCCGAGATGCCCGGTCACGCAGTCGATACGCGGCAGGCTGCCGGGTTCGCGTTGCTCGGCGCGGTAGTGGTAGGCCATGGCGGTCCAGTTCGAATGGCAGTCCACCAGCATGGCGATCAGGCCGCCGTAGACCAGATCCGGCCAGCCGCTGTATTTCGCTTCCGGTTGGTGCTCGGCGACCACGTGAATGCCGTCGGCGTCCCAGCGGCTCTTGATATGCAGGCCATGGGGGTTGTTGCCGCCGCAGCCGTAGCAGATGCCTTCGGGGGCGGTGGTGTCTTGCAGTGACGGGGTGTGCATGCCAAGTCCTTATTGTTCTGGGGTGACTGTCCTGTTTAACAGGACGCGCGCCGGATGGGAATAATGCCATCGCCGCAGACGCTAGCGCGCAAACCGCTTGGCCCCGGCCACACAGCCGATCACCGCGACTGTCACCAGCACCATGCCCAGGCTGACCTGCTCATGCAGCAGGCCCGCCGCCAGCGCCAGGCCGAAGAACGGTTGCAGCAACTGCAACTGGCCGACCGCGGCGATGCCGCCCTGGGCCAGCCCGCGGTACCAGAACACAAACCCGATCAACATGCTGAACAGCGCCACATAGCCCAGGCTCAGCCACGCCGGCAGGCTGATGCCAGTGAAGGTCGGCGGCGCGAGCATCAGGCTCAATGGCAGCGCCACCGGCAACGACACCACCAGCGCCCAACAGATCACTTGCCAGCCGCCCAGGCTGCGCGACAGCTTGGCGCCCTCGGCGTAACCCAGGCCGCACACCAGCACCGCCAACAGCATCAGCAGGTCGCCGGCCGGTGCGGCGCTCAGGCCCTGGGCGACGGCATACCCCATCACCAGCGCGCTGCCCAGGATCGAAAACAACCAGAACACCGGGCGTGGCCGCTCACCGCCGCGCAGTACGCCAAAGAGCGCCGTGGCCAGCGGCAACAGGCCGATAAACACGATGGAGTGCGCGGACGTCACGTATTGCAGGGCCAGTGCCGTCAGCAAGGGGAAGCCGATAACCACGCCGAGGGCGACGATGACCAGGGGCAGCCATTGCGCGCGTGTTGGGCGTTTTTCCTTGAAAAAAGCCAACAGGCACAACGCCAACACGCCGGCCAGGGTGGCGCGCAGCAGGGTGAGGAACACCGGCTCGAATTCCATCACCGCCAGGCGCGTCGCCGGCAACGAACCGCTGAAAATCACCACGCCGATAAAGCCATTGATCCAACCCTGGGTGCTGTTGGCCAGGGGATTGAACGGTGAGGTCTGTTCCATGAAGGGGGCCCGAAAAAAGGAGAGGTTGCGTGCGGGCCATGCTAGGCAGGAAGATTAAGACAATCAAAAAATTGTCATGGATACATCGCCCATGCCCCGCGCCCGTTACAAAAACCTGGTCGACACCTTCGCCGAGGACATCCGCAGCGGCAGGCTGTCGCCCGGCGAGCGTCTGCCCACCCATCGCCAATTGGCCGCGCGCCACGGCCTCGCGCTGGTCACCGCGAGCCGCGTGTACAGCGAGCTGGCGGCGATGGGCCTGGTCAGCGGTGAAACCGGTCGCGGCACCTTCGTGCGCGAGATCTCGCTGCCGCCGGGGCAGGGCAGTGGGCAGATGAATGTGGCGCCGGGCATGCTGGATCTGAATTTCAACTACCCGTCATTGCCGGGCCAGGCCGAGCTGCTGCGCACGGCATTGCGTCAACTGGCGCTGTCGGGCGATCTGCAAGCGTTACTGCGTTACCAGCCCCACGCCGGGCGCCAGCATGAACGCGCGGCGGTGGCGCGCCATCTGCTGAGTCGAGGGCTGACGGTCGAGGCCGACCAGGTGCTGCTGGTCAGCGGCGCGCAACATGGGTTGGCCGTGACGCTGATGGCGCTGCTCAAACCGGGGGATGTGATTGCCGTCGACGCGCTGACCTATTCAGGCTTCAAGGTGCTGGCCGAGACCCTGCACCTGGAAATGCTGGCGATCCCGCTCACCGCCAGCGGCCCCGACCTCGATCATCTGCACAGCCTGTGTCGCAAGCATCCGGTCCGCGCGGTGTATAGCATGCCGACCGTGCATAACCCGCTGGGTTGGGTGATGAGCCTGGAGCAACGCGAACACCTGGTAGCCATCGCCCGTCAGCACAACCTGATGATCATCGAGGACGCGGCCTACGCATTTCTGGCAGAACACGCGCCACCACCGTTGGCGACCCTCGCGCCGGAACGCACGGTGTATGTCGGCGGCTTTTCGAAAAGCGTCGCCACCGGCCTGCGGGTCGGCTTTGTGTCAGCCCCGGCGGCGTGGGTGAAGGCCCTGGAACGCAGCATCATGGCCACGACCTGGAATGTGCCGGGAGTAATGAGCGCGATTGCCGTGGCCTGGCTCGACGACGGCACGGTGGCTCAACTGGAAGCACAGAAACGCCAGGATGCCCGGGCGCGCCAGGCATTGGCGGCACAGGTGCTGAAGGGGCTGACGTACATCAGCCATCCTTCGTCGTATTTTCTCTGGTTGCCCCTGGCGGAAGAGGCCCGCGCCGATCAGATCGCCATGACCTTGCAGCGCGAAAATATCGCCGTGTCCACCGCCGAACCGTTTGCCGTATCCGCCCATGTACCGCATGCGCTGCGCCTGGCGTTGGGCTCGGTGGACATGACGGCGCTGCGCGAGGCTTTGCTGGCGGTACGCAAGGTGGTGGCGTGGTGAGCCGAGCTTAGGCGGCTCACCATGCGTGCTGACGCTATCCGGCACTTCCTGCTTAAGTGGCACATCGCTATGCTACGGCGAAAACAACAAACCGCCTTGTGAGAAAAAATGGAATTTAATTGGCACAGCGACCCCATCACCCGCAGCACCCCGATCACCCCGCGCTACAAAAACACCCAGAACGTGCGCCGTTTCATGCTTGAACACTGCGGCCCGGGGTTTAAGTTCGACCGCGCATTCATGGCCTGGATTCGCAACGACACGGCCAAAACCCTGGGCGATATGGTGGATGAGTGGCAGCGTCGAAACGCCGGCTTATGATTACTCAAGGCATGGTGGCACTGGTTAACTACGGCATCCATTTGACGCCAGGCCTGCTGCTGTTCGGCGCGTGGTTCGCGCTCACACCCAGGTCGATGACGGCGATCCGCATCCTGGTTCTGTTGGCGGCGTTTGTGCTGATGCGCGATGCGATGACGCCGTTGCGCATGTGGGCGCTCAGTGACGATGTGCAGATAGCATTCACCGCCAACACCTTTGTGCTGGCGGCGCTGGGCGGTCTATCGCTGTTGCTGGTTGCCGGGCTCGCGTGGGTGGCGCCGGACTTGTCGCGGCTGGTCTTGTGGTCCAAGGGCAATTGCGCCGTCGGACTGGCGAGGGGCCTGGCGGTGGGCTGCCTGATCGGCGTACCGCTGCGGCTTTACCAGGGCGTGGATACGCAAGCGATCCACGACTACTGGGTGTGGTTGCCAGGCATGGTGGTATTGGCCTATGGCGCCAATGCGTTGGAAGAGGTGTTGTTTCGCGGTTATCTGCAGGGCTATCTGGAGCAACAACTGACGCCACTGCGGGCGGCCTTGATCAGCGGCGTGGCGTTCGCGGCCTGCCATGCGTTCCTGGCCCTGAGCGTCACTCAATTGGGCTGGCCGGTGTTGCTGTTTACCCTGATCGAAGGGCTGGCCTGCGCGTTGTTGCGCATGCGTCATGGTGTGTTGGCCGCGACGCTCGCCCATGGCACGGCGATCCTGTTGATTGCCGTGCCTCTGGTTGCCTGAGTGAGCAGCGCAACCAGGTGGGAGCGGTGGCTCCCACCTTTGGACCGCGCGTCAGCGTGGCGTGAGTGCCGGCGTGCGCGGCGGAACCAGGCGTTTGCTGCCGGTGGCTTCATACGCTGACGCCAGTTGCAGCAACCTGGAGTCATCGTAGGCGCGCCCGGCAAAGGTCAGCCCGACCGGCATGCCGATATCCGCCATCACGCCCATCGGCACGGTAACGGTCGGCACGCCCAAGTGGCGGATGGCAAGGTTGCCGTTGGCCACCCACACGCCATTGCTCCAGGCGATGTCGGCGGACGCTTCGTTCACATCGGCATCGGCAGGGCCGACGTCGGCGACGGTGGGGAAGATTACGGCATCGAGGCCGAGCTTATCCATCCAGTCTTCGAGGTCGATGCGCCGGGTCTGTTCGAGGCCGCGCAGGCCGTCGGGCAGGGTGCTGATCTGGTTCCACGGGGTGATCCCGCGTTGGGCCATCCGCACGTATTCGTCCATGCCGGCGGCCAGTTCGTCTTCACGGTTGGGCAAGGTGCCGGGGTCATGGGGGAAAATCTTCGGCCCGTCGACATCCGCCAGGCGGTTCAGGCTCGGGTCGTTATTGGCGCGCAGGAAGTCATCGAAGGCCCACGCGGACAGTTCCCACAACTCATCGTGGAGGAACTCCTTGGACACCAAGCCACGGGTAAACACCGTCGGCGCGCCCGGGCGGTCGCCTTCGCAGTTGGACACCAGGGGGAAGTCCACTTCGATGACTTCGGCGCCGGCCGCCTCGAGGGCCTGGCGCGCGGCTTGCCACAGGGCGATGACGCTGGCGCGGGTGATGATCTTTTGCCCGGTCGGGCCACCGATGCCGGGTTTCTCGCTGGTGCCGGCGTCGGGGTCGGCGTTGATGTACATGCGCGGTACGCCAAAGCGTTTGCCGGCGAGGGATGCGGCGGTCGCGGCCAGTTCAGCGTAAGCCGCCGGGCGCACCGAAGCGACGCTGGGGATGGGCACCCAAGGTTGCAGGCGCCACAGGTCGCCGCGGGTGTCGGGGTCTTCGGCGACCACCACGTCGAGTACTTCCAGCAGGTCGGCCATGGTGCGCGCATAAGGCACCACCACGTCCATGGTGGGGGTCAGCGGCCAGTTGCCGCGCACCGAAATCACCCCACGGGACGGGGTATAGGCACACAGGCCGTTGTTGGACGCCGGGCCGCGCCCGCTCGACCAGGTTTCTTCCGCCAGGCCGAATGCCGCGAAGCTCGCGGCAGTTGCGGTGCCGGCGCCGTTGGACGAGCCGGAGGCAAACGGTGCCGTCAGGTAGGCGGCGTTATACGGGCTTTCCGCGCGGCCATACACGCCACGCTGCATGCCGCCATTGGCCATCGGCGGCATGTTGGTCTTGCCCAGGCAGATGGCACCACCGGCCCGCAGCCGTTCGATGCTGAAGGCGTCGCGCTGGGCAACCAGCTTGGCGAACGCCGGGCTGCCGGACGCCGCCGTGAGGCCCTTGACCAGGTAACTGTCCTTGGCGGTATAGGGAATGCCGTCGAGCGGTCCCAGCGTTGCGCCCTTGGCCCGGCGCGCATCGGACGCCTCGGCTTCGTCCAGGGCTGCGGGGTTGCGCACCACCACGGCATTCAGCGCGGTCGCGGTCTGCGCGCCGTCGTAGGCGTCGATCCGCGCCAGATAAGCCTGGACCAGTTCGACGGCCGTGGTCTGGCCGGACTCAAGCGCCGCGCGCAATTGGGCAATGGAGACTTCGGTAACTTGCATCAGGTTTTTTTCGCCGCCTTCAAGTGGGGGTATGGCGGCAGTCTACGGACAGATATTTCACAAAACCAGCGCCGCATGACCTTCGAAAGCGCTGCGCATGACCTGCCATGTGAAGTCGTCGGCGGGAATCAGATGCTCGATCCGCAGCGAGGTGAGGGTAATGTCCTGGGGCATGCCGAAGGTGGTGAAGGTCGATAGAAAGTTCAGCTCGCCCTGGGTCGAGCGCACGCGGGTCAACACCAGTGGCGGCATGTCGCTGGGCAGCTCGGTGTGGGCGGGCACCGGCAGGCTGGCCAGCAGCGCCGCCAACGATGGGTTGGTCAAGGCCTCGCGGGTTGCCCGTTGCCAGGCGAGGGTGCGGATCTCTTCGGCGTTGATCAGGTGATCGCCCAGGCCGCCCGATTGCAGCAGGGTGCTCAGCAGGTTCACGCCATCGGCGGCGCCCGGGTCGATCCCGACCAAGCCAAAGAGCACGGCAGTGCTGGTGTTGGCCGCCAGCACTTGCCACTCACTGCCGAGCAGAATCGCCGGGGCGGGGTTGTTGGCGTGCAGCACATGGCTCACCGCTTCGCGAATGGCCGCCATGGCCGGCGAGGCGAGGGGGGTGGCGGCATAACGCGGGGCAAAGCCGGCGGCGAGGAATACGCGGTTGCACTGGTCGAGGGGCACCTGCAGCGCGCTCAGCAGATTGTGCAGGGTGCCGGGGCTCGGCTTGGCGCGGCCGGTTTCCAGGCAACTGAGATGACGCTGCGAGACTCCGGTGATCAGGGCCAGGTCGAGCTGGCTCAACTGCGCCTGGCGGCGTAGCCGGCGCAAGTGTTCGCCGGCGGTAGCAGGATTGTCCATGGCGTGACCATGACCTCCGAGGTCATTGCGAGGGGCTGAACCTTATCACTATCGTGGGCCTCGATCACTTCAAGGAAGAGACCATGCACAGACCCTTTATCGCCCTGGCCGGTTTGCTCGGGTTTTCGCTGTATACGCTGATAACGATGCTGACCGCGGAGCAGTCGCTGCTGGCGTTTGGCCGGCAATTGCTGTCGCGCCCGGACACCGCGCAAGTGGTGATCGACCTGTACCTGATGGCGCTGCTGGCCTGTGTGTGGATGTACCGCGACGCCCGGCGGCGTGGGCGGTCGGTGGTGTCGGTGCTGCCTTACTGGGTGCTGACGGCGCTGTTCGTTTCGGTGGGGCCGCTGCTCTATATCGTCATCACGGGGTTGCGGGATGAATGAGCTATTGCGTGTCTACGCACTGTGCGTGTTGATGCTGTGCCTGAAGATGCTGGCGATTTCCTGCTATCAGGGTTTTTTCCGCCTGCGCGCGCGGGCGTTCACCAACCCCGAAGATGCGGCTTTCTTCAACCGTGCGCCGCAGCCAGACGAACTGCCGCAAGTCGGCCGTGCCGCCAGGGCGTGGGCCAATGACCTGGAGAACATTCCGCTGTTTTTTGTCCTCGGCGGGCTGTGTGTCGTGGCGGGCACCGCTTCGGTAGCCACGGGTGTGCTGTTCGGGGTTTTTACCCTGGCGCGGGTGACACACACGCTCATGTACCTGATGGAGTGCCAGCCCTGGCGCACGCTGGCCTATGGGGTGGGCGTGGCGTGTCTGATCGGGTTGGGCGCGATGCTCGTGTTGAACATGATATGAAGGGCACCGGCGTCCTCAAGCGCTAGCTGTAGGCGCCGGCCCCGTGCGATCGAGCCGCCGGATGCCCCGGCAGGCTCAACCGATCAAACGCCTTTGGTCGACGGCAACAGAATCGTCAGAACCCCCAGCAACGGCAGGAACGAGCACAGCGTGTAGACGTACTCGATGCCATGGCTGTCCGCGAGCAACCCCAGCAATGCCGCGCCGATACCGCTGAAGCCGAACATCAGGCCAAAGAACACGCCGGCGATCATCCCGACATTGCCCGGCACCAGCTCCTGGGCGAAGACGACGATGGCGGAGAACGCCGACGCCAGGATGAAACCGATCACCACGCTGAGCATCGCGGTCCAGAACAGGTCGACATACGGCAGGGCCAGGGTGAACGGCGCCGCGCCGAGGATGGAGAACCAGATGACGGTCCTGCGTCCGATCCGGTCGCCGATCGGTCCGCCAAAGAAGGTGCCCGCGGCCACCGCGCCGAGGAACAGGAACAGGTAAAGCTGGGAACTGGCGACCGACAGGTTGAATTTCTCGATCAGATAGAAGGTGAAATAGCTGGTCAGGCTGGACATGTAGAAGTACTTGGAAAACACCAGCAAGGCCAGCACCACCAAGGCAGAGGTCACGCGGCCTTTCGACAGGCCGTGGGTGGCTTTGCTGCCTTGCTTGAGCTTGAACAAATTGAGGTGGTTGCGGTACCAGCGGCTCAAGCCATACAGCACCAGGATCGCGAACACCGCAAACAGGCCGAACCAGGCGATATGCCCCTGGCCGTAGGGAATGACGATCGCCGCCGCCAGCAGTGGGCCGAACGCGCTGCCAGCGTTGCCGCCGACCTGGAAGGTCGATTGCGCCAGGCCGTAGCGCCCGCCGGAAGCCAGGCGGGCCACCCGCGACGTTTCCGGGTGGAAGGTCGACGAGCCGACGCCGATCAGCGCCGACGCCAGCAGGATCGCCGGGAACGTGCCGACAAACGCGAGCATCAGGATGCCAATCAAGGTACACACCATGCCCGCCGGCAGCAGCCAGGGTTTGGGGTGGCGGTCGGTGTGGTAGCCGATCCACGGTTGCAGCAGGGAGGCGGTCAGTTGGAAGGTCAGGGTGATCAGGCCGACCTGGGTGAAGCTCAGCCCGTAGTTGGCCTTGAGCATTGGGTAGATCGAGGGCAGCACGGCCTGGATCAGGTCATTGATCAAATGCGCCAGGGCGCAGGCGCCGAGGACGCGCATGACCAAGGGGCTGACTTGGGGCGGGCTGGAGGTGGCAGCGGGAGACGCGGTCAAGGTCGACATGCAGGCATTCCATACAAGGCAGTGAACGACGGGGACGGGCAGCGATGATTTAAACCGCCGCTCCATGGATGAACTCGGCGTTTATGCTAGATTTGTCGAAAACGCCTGTCTCGCGAAATTCGGGCAGCAAACATCGCAAAAGAGGCGGAGCCATCAAAACACTGGATAAATTTCTGCGGGATATCGATGAGGGCGAGTGGGCCGTCATCAGCTCGGCCACCGACTATCCGGAGAGCTGGGTGATCCCCGACCATAGCCACGAGAAGCATCAACTGCTGTACGCCACCGAAGGCGTGATGGTGGTGCATTCGGCGCAGAATCAGTGGACGGTGCCACCCAATCGCGGCTTCTGGATGCCCAGTGGGCATGTGCATTCGCTGCGCTGCGTCGGGGCGTTGAAAATGCGCAGTGTGTTTGTGCGCCCCGCGAGTTTTCCGAACCTGCCGAGCGAAACCAAGGCCGTCAGCATTTCACCGCTGCTCAGCGAACTGATCAAGGCATCGGTCAGCTTGAAGCCGCCGTATGCCGAGGATTCGCGCGACGCGCGGATCATGCACCTGATTCTCGACGAACTGGCGCTATTGCCGGCCTTGCCGTTGTCCTTGCCCCAGCCTGCAGACCCGCGCATCCGCCGGATTTGCCTGGCGTTGCAGGACGACCCGGGCGATGCCTCGACCGTGGCGGATTGGAGCGAGCGCCTGGGCCTGGACCAGACCACCATCCAGCGCCTGTTCCGCCGGGAAACCGGCCTGACCTTCGGCCAGTGGCGCCAGCAAGCGCGGTTGCTGCTGGCACTGGAGCGCATAGCCGTGGGCGAGAAGATCATCGATGTGGCATTTGAGCTGGGCTATGAAAGCCCGAGCGCCTTTACCAGTATGTTCAAGAAACAGTTCGGCAAGACGCCGAGTCATTTCTTCCGCTAGCGCAAGACGCTGTCGAGCGCTAACACGGCGGGGTGCTTGCGCACACGTCCAGCAGGCCGTTGAAGGCGTCGACGTCCAGCGGTCGGCTGAGGAAGTAGCCTTGGCCTTCGTCACAGGCCACCGCCTTGAGCAGTGCCAGGTGTTCGGCAGTTTCGATTCCTTCCGCGGTGACTGTCAGCGACAGGGCGCGTCCCAGGCCGACAATCGCCTGCACAATGGCCTTGTCATCGGCGCTGTCCTCCAGCCGGTTCAAGAAACTGCGGTCGATTTTCAACCCGTCGAACGGGAACGCGCGCAAGTAGCTCAGGGAGGAATAGCCGGTGCCGAAGTCGTCCATGGCGATGCGGATACCCAGGTGCTTGAGGGTGTGCATGACTTCAAGCGCGCCGACGGCATCTTCAAGCATCACGCTTTCGGTGATTTCCAGCTCCACGCGCGTTGGCTCGATGCCGGACTTATTCAGGGCGTACCGCACGCGCTCCACCAGGTTGCCGCGCTTGAATTCGGTGGGTGACAGGTTTACCGACACAAACAGCTCATCCGGCCACTGCGCGGCGCACGCGCAGGCGGTTTCCAGCACCCAGTCGCTCAGCGAGAGGATCAACCCCGACTCCTCGGCAATCGGGATGAACGTGTCCGGTGCGATCAGGCCACGCTCCGGGTGTTGCCAGCGCACCAGCGCTTCGGCGCCGACCATTTGCCCGTCGCTGATGCGATAGCGCGGTTGAAAGTGCAGACGCAGCTCTGCGTGCTTGATCGCAAACCGCAGGTCGCTTTCCAGGCGACGCCGTTCGATGATCCGCGCGTTCATTTCGCCGGAGTAAAAACGCCAGGTATTGCGCCCGGCGGCCTTGGCTTCGTACAAGGCAATATCGGCGTAGCGCAGTAACTCGGTGACGCCGTTGGCGTCATTGGGCGCGAGGGCGATACCGATACTCGCGCTGATGAACACGTCCTGCTCGTCGACCCTGATCACCCGCTCGACGGACTCGATCAAGCGCCGGCACAGGGCTTCGACTTCGTCCTGGGCGCCGGCATCGATCAGGATCAGTACAAATTCATCACCGCCGACCCGAGCGACCAGGTCACCGTGGCGCACGCAATCAGAGAGGCGGCTCGATACCTCATTGAGCACCCGGTCGCCGGCGGCATGCCCGAGCAAGTCATTGACCGGTTTGAACCGATCCAGGTCCAGGCTGAGCATGACCAAAGGGTGGGTG